>NZ_JBKQJR010000023.1:0-23608 GCF_052326845.1 Acidocella sp.
CTTCGCCACCCATCTGCTCGAGGATGGCGTCGACATCCGCGTCATCCAGGTGCTGCTCGGCCATGCCAAGCTGGAGAACACCGCGCTCTACACCAAGGTGGCGAAGCTGTGCCGCAGCGTATGTGGGCTGACGTGCTTGCTGATCTGCGCGGCCTTGGCCGCTTCCTCGACAACCCGCGACAATTGCCGGGTCGAGATCGGCTTGGCGTGGGTCTGCCCCGGGAACAGCCAGCCGTCGGCCTGCATCACCCCCTGGCGCCGCCCCTCCTTCCACCAGTCGCGCAGCAGGGACAGCAGATCCGGCGAAAGCATGGCGTTGCGGTCACGCCCGCCCTTGCCGCGCTCGACCCGGATCAGCATCCGCTGGCTGTCGATATCGGTGACCTTGAGGGCGGCGACCTCGGCCACCCGTAACCCGGCGCCATAGGCGACCGACAAGGCCGCCCGGTGCTTGAGGCAGGTGGTCGCCGCCAGCAGCCGGGCCACCTCATCGGGGCTCAGCACCATCGGCAACCGGCGCGGGTACGAGACCCGGACCAGTTTGCACGACAGCTCCGGGCGGTCGAGCGTGGTGGTGAAAAAGAATCGCAGCGCCGCGACATGGCTGTTCATCGCCGGCGGCGGCATCCCGGCCTCACGCTGCTCGACCTGGAACTGCCGCACCTCCTCGGCCGTCGCGCTGCCCGGAGAACGCCCCAGGAAGACGGCGAAGCGCGAGACAATGCGCAGATAGTCGTGCTGGGTCTTGGCGCAGAACCCGCGCACGTTCATGTCCTCGATCATCCGCTGGCGCAGATCAGTGGGCGACGATGGCAAAACAGGCTTGGTCATGGGATGGCTCCTCTGGGATGGAAGAAGCCATCATCCTCAGAGCGGGCCGCCTAAACGCTCAACAAAAACCGCTGAGCCGAACCAAGCCACCGCCATCGCCACAAGCACCCGTCCCGCGATAGCGGGTTCGTTCTTCGGCCCATGTACGAACCCGCTTGCGCGGGATTGGTGCTGGTGGCTGTGAATAAGCGCCGAAGCGTGACCCTGGCAGGAAACTGTACAAGCTCTTGATATAATGGACGAAATGGCTCGCTGGCGGGGGGCACGATCGGCGCCAATCGGGACCCTAGACAAATCCTGATTCAGCCAATGTTTTCAATTGGTTGATTTGAGCAGGCGCGGGGTCACAGTTTGGCGCCTATTCAAAATGTATGGGACAATTCGGCAATGGAGAGCTTCTTCTCCTCGCTCAAAAACGAGCGCACGGCCCGTAAAACCTACCGCACCCACGACGATGCCAGGGCCGATGTGTTCGACAACATCGAGCGCTTCTATAACCCGAGACGCCGCCATTCCAAGCTAGGCTATCTCAGCCCCATGGAATTCGAAGCCAAGGCCGTGCTAGCTTAACTTACTGTCCACGAAACCGGCAGCAGCTCAAACCCGGCGGTCATCGGATAAGTTGCTTATCCACAAGCTGTCCTTTGTCTGGGGTCAACCGGCCAGGGCTGGCATGGCCGTAGTGTCGGCATCCTTCGCCGGGGCGGCGCGTCTCACCCTGAATTTCCCGACGAGCACAGCCAGCTCATCCGCGTCCTGGGCTAAGCTATGGCTGGCCGCGGTGGTCTGCTCCACCATCGCTGCATTCTCCTGGGTGACTTTGTCCATCTGACTGACAGCCGAATTCACCTCGTTCATGCCCGCCGCCTGCTCCTTCGCCGCTGCGGATATCTCGTTGATGATGGTGCTGAGCTGGGCCACGTGGTCGATAATCCGGCCCAGCGCCGCCCCTGTCTCATCAACCAGCTTAACGCCCGCCTCGACCCGCTGCCCCGCCGAAGAGATAATGGCATTGATCTGCTTTGCGGCCTCAGCCGATCGTTGCGCCAAGGACCGCACCTCGGTGGCGACAACGGCAAAGCCCCTCCCCGCATCCCCCGCGCGAGCGGCTTCAATCCCCGCGTTCAGAGCGAGCAGATTGGTCTGGAAGGCGATCTCATCGATCAGCCCGATAATTTCAGCGATCTGCTTGGAGGATGTCGCTATACCGTGGATGGCTTCGACCGTCTCCTTAACCACCTCATTGGAATGCTCGGCATCAGCCTTGGCGTCGGCGGCGATCTGGTTCGCCTTCGCCGCGCCTTCCGCGGTCTGCTGGACGGTCTCGGTGATCTGGTTCAGCGCGGCGGCGGTCTGCTCCAGCGCGGCAGCTTGGTGCTCAGTCCGCGAGGACAGGTCATCGGCCGCTTGCCTGATCTCGTTGGCGCCGCCCCGGACATGCTGCGTGTTGGCAGCGATCTCGACAATGGTTCTCTCCAGCGTTTCAACTGCGGCGTTGAAATCGGCTTTCAGCGCCCTGTAAGGCTCGGCTACATTGGCAGAGAAACGTCCTACGAGGTTGCCATGGACCAGAGCCGCAAGCGCGACCGCCAGACCGTCAACAACATCCTTTTGGTCATGCCCAGCGGCCTCAAACGCCGCCGTCAGGTCTTTGACTTTCCGGTCAAGCTGAGCTTGAAAGGCGTCGGCTTCGGCCTCCAGCTTAGCCTTGGTCTCGGCGTTCTCCGTGAAGACTTGCATGGACGAAGCCATAGCACCGACTTCATCTCCGCGGCCCAGGCCAGGTATCTTGACGTTCAGGTTGCCGCTGGAGAGCTTCCGCATGGCACCCGCCATATGAATGAGAGGCGTCACGACTTCGAGAATCAGATAGGTGACAACAATAAGGGCGCCAGACAGCATGACAACGACAACGCCGATAATCCACCAGATGCTGGCGGTGGCGGCCTGCTTCACCCGGCTGTTCCACTCCTCATTTTGAGCTTTTTGATAGGCGTAATCATCGGTGATCGCATCTTCGAAGGCGTTTTCCTGAACTTTCATGTCTTTCAGCGCCAGGCTTCCGGCGGCATCATGATTGCCGGCATCATCTAGGGAGGCCGCTTGCTCAGCCAATGAGTCCAGCTGTTCGAAGGCTGCTGAAAATGCCTCCCCATCCATGGTTTCCCGCCCCTGATTCATCGTCGGAACGTAGAGGTTCCACTGTGTCTCGAACTCCTCCTTGGCATGACTTTCAGCAGCCGCGAGATTGTCTTTCTCATCAGCTGGAAGGCCACTCAGCGTGGCGCTGTCACCAGTTGATACCGCATGGGCCATAACTGCCAAACTATAAAGCTGCCAAGCATCCCTCTCCATGATTGGCAGTGGCGCTGCATCCCTGACATTCTCATGCAAGCTTTGCGCATTATACGTCAGCAGATTTATGCGCGTGATCGTGAAGCAGCCTAGACCAACCGTGAATAGCATCATCGACGAAAACGCGAAAATAAACTTGTTTCGGATCGAAATATCATTGATTCCGAACATTATCGTATAGCCCTCGGTATTAAGATATCATAAGTCGATTGATGGCTACCATTCTAACTTACAGTTATTAACGGATGGTTAGCTTCTTCTTACCACCACTGCGAACCTCGCGGGGCTTACTCCCTTTCGCAACAGGCAATGGCGCTCGCGTCTGAAGTCCGCCCCCTCCGAGATGAGAATGAATCTTGTTGGTAATTCCCTGTTTTGAATTTCGTAGGAGTGTTGATTTCCGCTGAGATCTGACCCGGGAAGGCCGGATTTTTCCACTGAGATTTGACCCATGTTTGACTGTTTCCCCGTCTGGAACTGGCGGGGGCGAACGGAGTGTTGGACATGGCGTTTTTGAGCATTATCCGCCGGTGGCATAAGCGTGAGCATGTGCCGATCCGAAAGATTTCCCGGCGCACAGGCGTGTCGCGGAACACGATCCGCAAATATCTTCGGTCTGATGTGATTGAGTCGAAGTTTCAGCTACCGGACCGCCCGAGCAAGCTTGATCCTTTTGCGGAGAAGCTTTCGGCGTGGCTGCGCCGTGAAGCTGGCCGGCCGCGCAAGCAGCGGCGGACGGTCAAGCAGCTGTACGGTGATCTCGTCAGCCTTGGCTATGACGGTTCCTACAATCGTGTGGCGGGCTTTGCCCGGGCTTGGAAGGAGGAGTGCCAACGGCTGCAGCAAACCGCCGGCCGGGGAACCTTCGTGCCCTTGGCCTTTGCGCCTGGCGAGGCTTTCCAGTTCGACTGGAGCGAAGATTTTGCGATCATCGGTGGCGTCCGCGTCAAATTGCAGGTGGCGCACACCAAACTGTCGCATAGCCGGGCGTTCATCGTCCGGGCCTATCTGCTGCAGACACATGAGATGTTGTTCGACGCGCATAACCACGCCTTCCAGGCGCTCGGCGGCGTGCCGCGGCGCGGGATTTAGGACAACATGCGCACCGCCGTTGACAAGGTCGGCCGTGGCAAGGAGCGCAGCGTCAACGCCCGCTTCCTGGCGATGACCAGCCATTACCTCTTCGAGGCCGAGTTCTGTAATCGGGCCGCCGGCTGGGGTTCGGCCCGCCCCGCCACAGGTTCTAGGGGCGCAGGCCGAACGGGCAGGTTGAGAAGAACGTCCAGGATGCACGCCACCGCCTGTGGCAGTCCATGCCGCCGTTCGAAAGCTTGGACGCCCTGAACGGCTGGCTGGAGCGGCACTGCCGGGAGCTGTGGGAGCAGACCGCGCATGGCAGCGAGCCGGGAACCATTGCCGATGTCTGGGCTAGCGAGGTTGAGAGCCTCATGCCTGTGGGCCGCCCGTTCGATGGGTTCGTGGAACACACCAAGCGGGTCTCCTCGACCTGCCTGATCCACCTGGAGCGTAACCGCTACAGCGTGCCGGCCGCTTTTGCCAACCGGCCTGTCAGCCTGCGGGTCTATCCCGACAGGCTGGTGGTGGCGGCGGAGGGGCAAATCATCTGCGAGCATCCGCGCATCATCGACCGGACGCACAACGGCCCAGGGCGCACTGTGTATGACTGGCGCCACTATCTGGCGGTGATCCAGCGCAAGCCGGGCGCCTTGCGCAACGGTGCGCCGTTCCTGGAATTGCCCGCTGCCTTCAAGCGGCTGCAGCAACATCTCCTGCGCCGTCCTGGCGGTGACCGGGAGATGGTGGAGATCCTGGCCCTGGTGCTGCACCATGACGAGCAGGCGGTGTTGGTGGCCGTGGAACTGGCGCTGGAGGACGGCGTGCCGTCCAAGACGCATATCATCAACCGGCTCCACAGGCTGATCGACGGCAAACAGGCTCCGCCTCCGGTCATCACCGCGCCACAGGCACTGACATTGGCCAATGAACCCAAGGCTGACGTCGAGCGCTACGATAGCTTGCGCCAATCTGAGGAGGCCCGCCATGCGTCATGATCCCGCCGCCGGCGCCCTCGTCATCATGCTGCGCAGCCTGAAGATGCATGGCATGGCACAGGCCGTCGACGAACTGGCACAGCAGGGAGCCCCGGCCTTCGAGGCCGCCATCCCCGTGCTCTCCCAGCTGCTCAAGGCCGAGACCGCCGAGCGGGAGGTCCGCTCCATGGCCTACCAGCTCAAGGCCGCCCGCTTCCCGGCCTATCACGACCTCGCCGGCTTCGACTTCGCCAGCAGCGAGGTTAACGAAGCGCTGGTTCGCCGGTTGCACCGCTGCGAGTTCATCGAGCCTGCGGACAATGTCGTGCTCGTCGGCGGCCCAGGCACCGGCAAAACCCACATCGCCACCGCGCTCGGTGTGCAGGCCGTCGAACACTACAAAAAGCGTGTCCGCTTCTTCTCTACCGTCGAACTCGTCAATGCCCTCGAACAGGAAAAGGCGCAAGGAAAGGCCGGGCAGATCGCCAGTCGCCTCATCCATGCCGACCTCGTCATCCTCGACGAACTCGGCTACCTGCCCTTCAGTGCCTCAGGCGGCGCTTTGCTGTTCCACCTGCTCAGCAAACTCTACGAGCGCACCAGCGTTGCCATCACCACCAACCTGAGCTTCAGCGAATGGTCCGCCGTCTTCGGCGACGCCAAAATGACCACCGCGCTCCTCGATCGCCTCACCCACCACTGCCATATCCTGGAGACCGGAAATGACAGCTTCAGGTTCAAAAATAGCTCCGTGCAGAAACCACAAAAACGAAAGGAGAAAAATCCAGCCTTGACCCCATCATGAAACTCAAATCATAAACTATGGGCGGGTCAAATCTCGATGGAATTCCCGGGTCAGATCTCAGCGGAAATCAACATTCGGGGCAGCGCGCAAGGCCGCGCCGTCGATCCTGTTCATCGACGAGCTCGACTCCGTTGGCAGCCGCGAAAACGATTCCAAGCATGGTGAATGGTGGCGTAGCATCATCAACATGTTGCTCGAGGAGTTGGACGGCACGGCGGCACGCGAAGGCGTGATCGTCATCGGCGCCACGAATTATCTCAGAAATTTTGATCCGGCTTTAAAACGATCTGGCCGTTTGGACCGGGAAATCAACATCGGACTTCCTGATACTGCCGCCCTGGAGCGCATTTTTGCAGTTTACCTCGGTGCCGCGTTGCCAAAGCCGGATCTGGCGCGGCTGGCCAGCTTGGCCATCGGCCATACGGGAGCGGATGTGGCGGCGTGGGTCCGCCGGGCGCGGCGGACGGCTCGGGCGACGCGACGGGAAATCGTGTTTGAGGATGTTCTGCACGAAATTGTCGGCGAGACCGCCGAGCACGATCCTGCGGAGTTGTATCGCATCGCCGTGCATGAAGCCGGGCACGCGCTGATCGCCACGTTGCAAAATCCTGTCGCGCCACCATCATTGATGATTGGCCACGGGGGGCAGACAGCCCTCAGCGCCGCGTTCAAGCGCGTCATTACACCTACGCGCGTGGACAATATGTTGATGCTCGCGCTCGCCGGCCGCGCCGCCGAGGAGATCATTTGCGGCGAGGTCTCGGCCGGTGCTGGAGGGCCCGCGCATAGCGACCTCGCCAAGGCAACGCGACTCGCCGCCATGGCAGAGGCATCCTATTGCATCGGGTCGACGGGGCTGACCTGGACGGACTTGGACAACACCGAGCAACTCCAGGCGCAGCTCGCCATGCGGCCCGGTACCGAAGCGGCGGTGCGGCTCCGGCTCGACCAGGCATACGAGGCCGTCAAGGCGATCGTTGCGGCGCATCAGCCTGTGGTGGAAAAAACTCGCTGCCGCCTTGGTGGACAGGATCGTCCTGACTCCCGACGAGGTGGGCGAGATCATCCGGGCTGGGCTGGCGCTGGCTTAACCATAACGGCCCCGCCCGCTTCGCAAGAGTTGCAATCACTGCTCCATGAGGTAACCAACAGATGTATGTCAGTAAAACCGGAGACTTGGATACGATGGCACGAGGCCGGCCGCGCAAATCGGGCGAAACCACCACACCGGCGCAAAACCCCGCCCCGGAGGGCCAGTTGGCCCTGGAGCGCGACCTCTTCGCCGCCGCGGACAAGCTGCGCAAGAACCTGGAGCCCTCCGACTACAAGCACGTCGTCCTCGGCCTCATCTTCCTCCGCCACATCTCCCTGGCCTTCGAGGCCCGGCACGAAACCCTGCTGCGCGAAGACCCGGCCGCCGCCGAGGACCGCGACGAGTATATCGGCGAGAACATATTCTGGGTCCCCAAGCAGGCCCGCTGGTCGCATCTGGAGGCCAACGTGCCCCACAGCCCACCATCGGCAAGCTCATCGACGATGCCATGGCCGCCATTGAGGCCGAGAACCCCACGCTGAAAGGGGTTTTGCCGAAAGACTATAACCGCCCGGCGCTGGACAAGGTGATGCTGGGCGAGCTCATCAACCTCATCTCCGGCATCGCTTTGGGCGTCGAGGGTGCCAAGGCGCGCGACCTGCTGGGCCGGGTGTATGAATATTTCCTCGGCGGCTTCGCGGGCTCCGAGGGCAAGCGCGGCGGCGAGTTCTACACCCCCGCTCCGTCGTGCGCGTGCTGGTGGAAATGCTAGAGCCCTTCCCCGACCCGGCGCGCGGTGTCGAGGGCCAAGTGTACGACCCGTGCTGCGGCTCGGGCGGCATGTTCGTGCAGGCCGAACGCTTCTTGGAAGCCCATGGCGGCCGCATCGGCCAGCTCGCCGTCTAACCCCGGATAGCCGTAAACCATGCTTGAGCTATGTACCGGACTTCTGCGCCAAAATAGCCTGCCTAGCGCCTGGCGTTTGACCTTAATCTGACACTGCAACCGGAGTGAGCCTGACGTTAGGATAGGGTATACCTCACCGCGCCGCCCTCTCAAAGCATGCCATCGCCTTTTTTAGAATGCCCCGCTCCATGCGTACCCGCGACAGTTCGGCCTTCAACCGCGCCATCTCCACCTGCTCCGCCGTCAGAGTTTTGTCCAAAACGTCAGGCAATACGCCCGCAGCTTCCGCCTTCAGCCAGTTGTCCAGCAATTGCACCGGCATACCTATCAGGCGATTCGCTGTCGACACAGTCTCGCCGCCACGTACAAGCCGGACACCCTCCTGCTTGAACTCAAGCGTATACCGAGCCTTTACGCCGTCCTTCATCCAATGCCGCTTCACCGATTAGCTTCTGTCAGCCAGGGAGACGTCCGGCAAGGACAAAATCAATTTGAGGTTGCCACATACGGTTATTAAAAAATACTCTCCCTTCACGGGAAGTTTACTTGATGTCAACAACCTGAGATTGCAACTTATTATCACTGAACTTTTGGTTAGAAATTCGATTAACCCTGTCCGGGAGACAACTCCGTGGAAGAAAAGGCTTCTGAACTCGAAATGGCACTACGTCACTTCAAAAACCTCGAAGAGCGGGCTCGTTTAGCGGGGGAAAATCAAGACGCTGATTTTCTGCGCGCCAACACCGCTTTGGTTGAGGGTTATTTTCAATGTAATAACAACAACCCAAACCCGGTAGAGCTATCCACCGATAGAAAGAGAAGGCAAACCGGAGTTCAGGAAAAGCTCTTTGATTCTGTATAACGGCCGTAACTAAGGGTTATTTTCACCCATGGAGAGTCATTTCGAGCATGACCACTACAACAAGCCCCACTAGCTTAGTGACGCTGATCTCCTCGACGCTGGATAGTGGAATAACTCTTGGTCAGAATGGCTACGGCATGCAGCTAACCGTGACCAGCACGGGGGTGGTCCCAAGCATTTATGGCAACGCTCTATATGGCGATGCCGTCGCCAATGCCGGCACCGTCTCTGGTATCCAACTCCTCTACCAGGGCAATGTCACCAATACCGGAACACTGACAGGATATGTAACCATTACCGAGGGCAGCATCACCAATTCGGGAGTTGTCGATGGCTTGATCACCCTTGCCGACGGCGACATTACCAATATGGGGCTAATCAGTGGCGGCAGTATTGGCGTCAATGATTTAGATGGCGTGTTTCTCAACAGCGGCAAAATTACCGCTAGCAGTGAAGCCGTTAGCATCGGCCTCACCACGCTCATCAATACTGGCGTCATTGAGAGTCCTCTCACGGCACTTACGATCGGCGGTGAGGGGACGCTGATCAACGAGGGTACCGTCATAGGCGCTGTCATCGGGTCGTCGTTGGCCGGTGGCATGACGGTGATCGATACGCCGGGAGCGGTCTTCGACGGTACTGTTAATGGCATGGATTCAGGCACGCTTGTGCTGGCTGCGGGCGATGTCGGCAGCCAGCACAATAGCGGCAGTCTGGACATGGGGAGCAGCTTTACCGGCTTCCAGACGATTGACTTTGCATCTGGTTCGACCTGGACCCTTGAAGGCAGCATAGCCGAGCTGGCCGCGGGCCAAACAATCTCAGGCTTCGTCGCGGGTGACACGATCGTCATCGACGATTTCAATTTCACGGGCCTGAGCTACGTCACCGGCGAGGGGCTGGTGCTGCAAAGTCTCGGCTCGGCCATCACCCTCGACATCACCGGGAATGTGCAAGCCATCAGCGCCAGCGAGCGGGGTGCGGACACCGTCATCACGACAGGCGCCGCTCCCTGCTTCTGTAGGGGCACGCGCATTGCCACGGCACGAGGCAACGTGCCTGTGGAACGCCTGCGCATCGGCGACCTCGTGCGCACGGCGCATAATGGGTTCCGGCCCATAAGTTGGATCGGCACGCGCAGCTATGACGGCCGCTTCATTGCCGGCAACCATTTGGCCCTGCCGGTACGCATCCGCCGCCATGCACTCGGGTTTAACATCCCCTCGCGCGACCTCTTTATCTCCCCCGATCACGCCATCTGCGAGGGCGGCGTACTCATCCATGCCTGGCGCCTTGTCAACGGTGTCTCCATCACTCAGGCGCAGAGCGTAGGCTTGGTGGAGTATTTCCACATCGAGCTGGACAGCCACGACATCATTTTTGCCCACAACACCCCGGTGGAGAGTTTTCTCGATGCCGGCTGCCGGGAGCGCTTCCACACTGGCATTGGTACACCCGGCGCAGGCGTCGAGGCTTGCCGCCCGCGCGTGGAGGAGGGCTACTACCTAGCCCAAATCAAGGCGCGCATCGACGGCCGGGCCGGAATTCCCCCCGTGACGGCGCTCGGTGCCCTGCGCAGCTGCCTGGATGAAACCTCACCCCGCCTGCGCGGCTGGGCCCAGGATGTAAACGCGCCCGAAACCCCGGTGGAGTTGGAGGTTTTGTACAACGGACACATCGTCATGCGCTTTCTGGCTAATGCCTACCGCGAAGACCTCCGCCGCGCCGGGCTGGGCTCCGGCTCTCACGCGTTCGACATGCCGCTGACGCTACCATCGGGCGCAATAACAATCCGCCGCCGTGCCGACGGTTTTGAACTAGCCTCTGCCCACGTCAGGGCCGCATAGGCGTGGAAGTCTAGATAAGTCCTGAGTATTATACTTGAGCTTCCTGAACTTAACAAATCCCCGTGATGCCACCGCTATTGAAGTAGTGAAGATCAGAGGTATTTACTCCGAGCAGCGTTATCGTGGTACTATTGCCCAGTGTGATCAGGACGCCGTTTGACTGATTGGTGGCTCCAACTATGGGTATGGAATTATTGCCAGTATGATTCTCGTTAATAAGGTAAATGATTGATGGCGCACCACTGTCGAAGTTGGTGATAGTGTAGGAGCCGCCACTCTGACCTGCATTACTAACGTCGTAGACATTATATAGAGATCCCGCAGCGGCGCCGGTAATGGTTGTATTACAGGCTGTTCCGCCGGAGAGAAAGAAGGTCTGTTCGCCCGCACCGGCGGTTGAAACCATATCATTCCCAGCATCTGCGGAAATATAAAAGATATTGCTACCCGTGGCGGAGCTGGCGAGAAGCGTCTCGTTGCCTGCACCAGAATATAAAATATTGCGGGTGTTTGCATTCGGCAAGGAATTGAGGCCATTACCAGTTGCTGTGAGCACGTCACCATTACCGCCGCCGACCAGGGTCACCAGACCACTGCCGCCGGTCAAAGAATTGTTGCCAGTACTGCTGCCGACGTAGAGGCCGCCGCCCATCCCGCCAAAGGCGGTCACCGCGCCGCCACCTCCGGCTAGGACGGTCTGCGCCGCCGACGAGCCATTGATGAAATCAAGCGTGCTCGTCCCGTATAAGAATACTGAGACGGTGGCATTGTCGGTAGCATTGATGGTAGCGTTTCCACTAAAGATACTGACGGTGTTGATGCCGCCGGCTAGATTGACATGATCATTAGAGCCACTCAAGTCGGCGGAAATCCCTGGCATCTGACCGGTGACGAGCGTGGCTGAAGTGAACAAGCCGGAAACTGTGGCCATACCAGGATCAACATAATTACCTTGTATCTGGCCATTGACCTGAAGGCTGGCACTACCGGCAATGGTGATGTCCGAGGTGGCAAGTCCTGATGCTGTGTCAACCGTAAGCGCGCCACTTTGCAGATCAACACTGGCAGTACCAAGCATAATGCCGTTGGGCATCATGTTCAGCACATAAGCACCTCCAGTGATGCTAAGGTCGGCGGAGCCGCCAGCCTCTGTAAACAAAGTATTTACACCCGTATCGCCGCCAGCCACCACAGTATCATAGCTACCAGCAATCCTATTCACACCAGGCATGTCGTCCAGGCTGTAGCTGCCGGCACCTAGCGTAATCTGAAAATCATCATCCGTAGCCTGCACCTCGACAGTACCGGAACCTCCCATCACGGTACCCGCACTGGCACCAAGATTGACAGTATCAGCACCGCTGCCCCCCTTGAAGATCACTGAGCCGCCAAGTGACGCGTTGTAGACGACATCGCCACTAGCAGCGTTGATCGTGTCCCTCGCCTGAGCGCCAGCGTTGATCGTGGCACTGCCAGTAACAGTGATAGCATCATCACCATTGGAATCGACCCAGCTTTGACCGCCCAGCATCATGCTGGTGCTGGCATTGGCGCCGGTCTGGATGAAATTCAGCCCGCCGGCCAGGGTGATGACGCCACCGCCAGAACCAAGGGTGATCGACGCGCCGAGTGCATCGGCTTGTGAAGAGACGATTCGCACGGGAGCGGTATCGGAGGCACCCTCGAACACCAGGCCGCCAATGCCGGCATTGATACTATCCTGTGCGCTGGCACCCGCAGTGATCAGCAGCCCGCCGGCCCCAGATGAGATCGAATCGTCGCCGTTCGACGTCAAGGTATTGCCGATCACTAGGTCGGCGCCATCTGCCGCCACGGTGTCGCCACCCAGGCCGAAATACAGCAGATTGCTGGTGCCGACTTCGGTGGTAAGGATATCGGCTCCCGAGAGGGCAAACACCGTGGCATCGCCACTGCCCAGATCGGCGGTTAAGGCACCGCCGTCCGCCGGGAGCGTGGTCAGATAGGTAGTGCCTTGACCGCCTTGATAGGTCATGTTGCCAAGGCCACCGATCACAGTCATCGCGCCGGCGCCCGCAGTAATCGAGGTGTCTCCCGTTCCTGCCTCGATCAGATCGGCAACGCTGGCGATGCTAGTCTTAGCATCGACATCCATGCCGCCAGCCCCGCCCGCGACAGTGATATCACCACTGCCGAGCAGATCCAGCGTTGCCGATCCCACGCCCGTGCTGATATCCTCTGGCAGTGAGCCGCCCAACAGCGTGGTCTGCCCGTTACCAAGGAAGGCCAGGCTGGCCAGGCTTCCCATGGTGATGGTGTTGCTGCCGCCATTGTCGATCATCGTTTCGCCGGTCAGCGTCACGCCGCCCGTAGAGCCCGGGGGGGCAATAAAGCCGGCGGCCAAGGTCGTCACGCCACTGGGATCGGCTGGAATGAGATCGCTGAACAGTACTGGAATGTAGCGAGTATCGGTCAACTGTGCCGTCAGGTCAGTGACGGTGATCTCGATATTATCGTCCTGGCCGCTGGAGCTGGCGGCATAGCCGAGTTGGGCCAGATCTTGATTGACGCTGTCCAGATCGCCGGTCAGGATCAGTGCGGTTTCACCATTGACGGTTGCCGTGCTGGCACCAGTCAGGCTCCCCACGGTCACCAGACTGCCAAATTGCGTGGTCAAGGTGATTGACAGCCTGTCCGAGGCCAGGCTGTCAATGATGAAGGGCGCCAGCGTGCCGTCCAAGGCAATGGTGCCGCCGGTGCTATCCAGCACCAAATCAGGCGGTGCGCCGATATCGAGCGCCGACAGTATGCCGCTACCCACCAGCAGGCTACCGCTAATGACAATGGCACCAAGCCCTGCGGCGGTCTCGTCAAACGTGCTGGCATTGATGACGGCATTGTCAACGGCGTAGGGCTTGCTGTCATCGATACCGATGATCTGGCCGGAAGTGGAGGCACTCTGGTCAAGTACCAGATTGCCAATCAGGTCGCCGCCGGAAATACCAAGAGCCTGCCAGATACCAAGATCGGTATTGCCGGCCGATTGCGCCAGCACATTGTCTTCTTCAATGGCGTCGTAGACATCGGCGGAATAGTAGCCGCCGGTGGTGGCGCCAAGCGCGTTGTCGATATTGCCCTGCTGGGTGACGCTGGTTAATGTGGTTATGCCATAAGGGAAGAGGGGCGAAATCTGTGTCGCCAAGGCGGCAGCCGTCGCCGACCCGGAAATGAGGTTATCGATGACGCCATTATTGACCGCGGTACCATTACTATTGACGCCGGGATCTGATGCCTGGTCTTGGGCATTAGCATCAATCTGGACGGCCACACCACCCGCATAGACATCAGCCTCATTGAACAGCCAAATTTCATTATCGGCGATGTTAAGATTGGAAGGCCCAGACCAATTATCAAAGCCCGTACCGGCGCCGACAGCCAGATTGCCGGAGATTTCCACGTTCTCGGTATTGACCATCGCCACCGCGTTGCTGCCGCCGATGAAGACGTTGTTCTGAATGTCGACGTTGAACAGGTCGTTAAAGAAACTCGCCCGGGTGGCGTTGCCGAACATTGTGCCGTCCGCCGCCACCGTCGTGCCGTTCACGACGATGTTGCCGGTTGCGGCGAAGGTCATGCCCTCAATCGTGATATTACTTTCAGTGACTATGGACGGCACATAGCTTGAGAATGTTGTAGTTCTAATTGGAAATTCTGGATAAATAGCCAGCGTGCCATCGCTGTACACCGTGTCAACATTGGCCAGACCGCCGCCGTTTGCGATCGTCGAAAAGCCTCCGGTGGCGTTCGCTAAAGTGTAGGTGAAGCCTGTAGGATACTCGTTGGCGTTTTCAAACAGCGCGCCGACATTGTCGTTCAGCGCGCCGACGGTGGCATCAGTGCCGGTCACCGTCACATCAGAGGGGAGCAACACCGTACTAGCCAATCCATAATCGCCGGGATTGAAATCGACCGTGATGCTGACTCCGTCCGGCACCGACGCCAGTTCGGCATTCAACAGGGCAGAAACATCAACACTGGCGTCATTCGTGAAGCTACCGGGCGTGCCAACTTCGATTGTAACACTACCGATATTAACGCTGTCGGTTACATCAAGTATGCCGCCGTCCAAAATCACGCTGGCCATGGTCGCGCCGGCCAGCGCCATCAGCGTGCCGCCGTCCGTCACGGTCACTGTACCCGCTGTGGCGGAGCCAATAAGGTCGATCTGTCCATTGCCGATTGTAAGGTCACCAGCGCTGGCAGTGGACGTGAAACTGCCCTCCGCCTCATTAAGCGCCAACACGCCACCATTGAAATCAATCGCCCCGGCATTATCCACCGTGGCACCAGACATGGCCACCAGGAACCCGCCAGTAACCAGACTGGTATCCGTCATAGTGCCGCCGGCGGCGACGATGGCCAAGCCGCCACCTTGGATTACGATGCCACTGGAAAATCCACCAGCCTGGACCTCCAGCAGACCACCACTCCAAATATTGCCGCCAATGGCATCAGATATCACAATTTCCGTGCCAGACGGGTCAATATTGGTGCCGCTGGCCAGACCGCCATCGACCACCAACGTCGCGCCCACGCCAATGGCAGTGCCGTCAGCTTGGCCAGCGATGACGTCGGCATCGCCGCCGGTCAAATTCAGTCCACTTGCCGTACCGCCATCAACGACCGCAAGTCCGCTGATCCATCCCGTCGCTACCGTGCCGCCAGAAAAAATGGTCAGTGTGCCGCCGGCAGCGACGCCGGCATTACTCAGCGTGCCGCCAGGGAGCACATATTCCTCTTGGCCAGCGCCGATCCAGTTGCTGCTGGCCGACACCCCAAGATAATTGACCTGCGCTTTGACGTCTGCATAGCTTGGCATCGTCTCAACAACGACACCGGCAGTGACGATCTCACCGGCGCCGTTGACCGAGGCGGCAACAGCGCCTGGCATTTCGACCAGCAAGCCGCCTGCGGCGACGCTCGCCCCTACTAGGCTGGCGCCATCATTCAACAAGGCAGTGCCGCCGGATTCGACATTCAGATCGATTAATGTGCTGCCATCATAAGCGAATGCGAGACCGCCATTGAGCAAGGTGGTGCCTGTGGCGGTGCCGCCGTCAAAAACGAACTGCTCGCCCGCCGTACCCACCACCGCATCATTCGCTAGGCCGCCAAACAGCACATCCTGCTGGGCTTCTGAAAATGACTCCAAATTGACCGTGGTGCCAACGCCCAGCCCCCCAGTCAGCGTGGCGTTATTGTCGGCGCCACCCGCATAGATCAATTCGGCGGCGCCCGCTTTCAGCGTGGTGTCATTGGCCGTGCCACCGGTATAGATCAGGATGTCGGCGGCATAATTGATCTGATTGTCCATGGCAGTGCCGCCGAAATCAATCTCCAGATCGCTGCCGGCGTTCAGTGTCGATGTTGAAACTAGCCCCCCGGCACTGACGATAAGCAGGGGGTTGGGCTGCTGCACATTGTCGCTTTCGGTGACGGCGCCGGACACCAGGCCACCATCGACATTGATCGTGCTATTCCACCCCAGATATGGGTCAAGCACCTGGCCGCCAGTCAGCACCACAATAGTGTCGCTAGTGTTGGTCAGGCTTGGACTTGTTACCACGCCAGCCGCCTCGACGGTGATCAGGTTGTCGTAGCCAAGCGTCGGCGATACCATGGTTTCGCCGGCCGGCACCAAAAGCGTAGTGTAATTGGCAAGGGTCTCCGCAGCGATAATCGTGCCTAAGGCCAAGGTGGCGGCACCGCTGACCGTAGCGCTGGTCAAAACGATGCCTGTAGCGTTTTATTAACGTTCAAGCCAGCAAAGACGATTGATGGCATGTCGCCACTCCTGAAAAACAACCGTTTTGGTACGATGAAGACAACACAATGATGGGTGAAATTGGCTAACGGTGGATAAATTTGTTGGCCAGCTCGCCTATCGCCACGGGCAATGGTGGCTGCAATCAGGGCGCTCCGATGCCCAGCCGGTGGCCGTGGCCGGAGATGAGGCAGAGGTGTAAGCCATGCCGGTCTTTGGCCTGATCGACGGCAACAGCTTCTACTGCTCCGCCGAGCGGGCCTTTGCACCCGAGCTGCGCGGCGTGCCGCTGGTGGTGCTGAGCAACAATGACGGCTGTGCCACCGCCCGCACCAAGGAAGCCAAGGCGCTCGGCATCAAGATGGGCGAGCCCTGGCACCTCGCCCAGCGCCGCCCCGAGTGCAAGGCCGTGGAATGGCGCTCCAGCAACTACCCGCTCTATGGCGATATGAGCCGCCGCATGTACGAGGTGCTGGCCGCCCATGTGCCGCAGGTGGAGCCCTACAGCATAGACGAGATGTTCCTCGACCTCGCTGGGATGACCGACCTGGAGGCGTTCTGCCGGCGGCTGCGCGACGAGGTGCGGCGCGTGGCCAAGATCCCCACTTGCGTTGGCATCGGGCCGAGCAAGACCATTGCCAAGCTCGCCAACCGCATCGCCAAGGACGATTTTACCCTGCGCGGCGTGTGCGACCTGCGCGACGAAGCCGCCCGAGCCATTTGGTATGATGAGCTGCTCGTCAGCATGGTCTGGGGCATCGGCGGCAAGACCGTGGAGAAGCTGAACCGCCTCGGCATCACCACTATCGCTGATTTTGTGCAGTTGGAGCCGCAGCAGGTGCGCGACATCCTCACCGTGACCGGCGCGCGGGTCCAGGCCGAACTGCGCGGGCAGAGCTGCCTGCCCCTCACGCTGATGCCACCGCCGCGCCAGGCCATCGCAGTGACACGCTCCTTCGGGCGGTTGGTCACGTCTTGGGGCGACATGCGCGAGGCCGTAGCGGCCTTCGCCACCCGCGCCGGTGAGAAACTGCGCGGCGAAGGGCTGGAGGCTGGACATCTCTCGGTGTTCGCTCACACCAGCCCGCATAATGGCGACGACTGGTACAGCGGCGCGAGGGCGGCGCAGATTGAGCCGACGGCGGATACGCTCGCCCTGGTGGGCAACGCCGTGCGGCTTCTCCGGGCCTTCTGGCGGCCTCGCTATCGCTACTTCAAGGCGGGCGTCATGCTGGGCGAATTGGCTCCCGCCAGGAAGCAAGCGGGGATGTTCGCCACGCGCGATGTCGAGAAATCCGCCCGCGCGATGGCGGCGCTCGATGCCGTCAACGCCCGCTTTGGCCGTGGCACGCTGCACCCGGCGGCGACGGGCATGTTCAAGGCTTGGGCGGGGCGGCAGGCGCGGCACTCGCCACGCTACACCACACGGGCCAAGGAGATGCTGGTCGCGAAGGCGTTTTAGCGCCTTGGCGAAAGAATGTCGTGTCCATCATGGCGCTGGTCCCGAGTATGAAGGCTCCTCGACCGTCAGCGGTTCCACCATCTGGACATCATGCTCTACATGTTTGGCCGTAAGGCCGAACAGACAACCAATGAACCAAGCCAATAGGCGAACCAGCCACAGCGCGAGCGCCTCAATGGCGCTAATGGCGGGGCTGAACTCAGGCTCATTCAGCATCATCTCCACCCTGGCCTCTTCGGCGCGTTGTCGCAAAGCGGAACCTGGGTCAAGCAGTGCAGTCCAGGCTACGATGCGGTCGATTTGTTGCTGGAATTCTGGTTCATCAAGGATGCCTTCAAGTCGGCAATCTGCAGCTCGAGCTCGGCCAACCGCTCGTCGAGAGCCACTTGGCCTTTGAGGAGCTGCCCGTTTGATTTGGCGATCGCCTCCAGCAATGAAAGAATTTTTTCCAGGTTGGTGCGTTCCCCTGGCCGGGGCGTCACCAATTGCTCCATGAGAGTTTTCAACGTCTCGGTGTTGTTCAGCGCGTGCAAAGTCGCTGACTATGGCGCGGTCAAGCCGAAGCCGTCCACTCGCCCCACGATCAGCTGACGATGTTCTTGCCAATCGGCTGTGGCGCCGGGTTTTTGTTTCAGAAGGTCGACGATAATCTTGGGTGTCCAAGCTGGCAGCGCCGGCATTCTGGTTTTCGGCATGGGGGGCGGCTCCTAAGGGGTGATGTAAAGGTAGTTTGAGGTTCGCAATCCGCGCCTGAACCTCTTTGGCTTTGATCCTCGTGCCGGCGGCAGCACTGGCCATACCGATCATTCGCGTGAGGCTGTGAGCACCGCCAGCAAGGTCAACAAGCACCGGCACTTTATCGCCCATAGCCAGCCGCAGCCCCTGCCGTGCCAGAGTGGCGGCAAAATCCTCGCCCGACGCGGTATCCTGCCACGCGGCAAGCGCCACGGAAGCAATCACGTGCGGGTCCATGCCAGTGCGTTCAAATTGATGACGCTCACCAGGTGTCACGTCGGCGACTGGGCGCGCGACTGTTGTCAGTCCTGCGGCTTCAATGGACCGGAGAACCTCAAGCCTGCCTTCTTTCTTTAAGGCCGCGGAAACCGCCCAATTATGTCGGCCAGCAATATGGCGGCCACCGAATTCGACCTCGACGACGCGGCTGAGCTTTTCACGCCGCGCATAGTCGCAATCCAGCGGGATGACCGTTCCATTCCGGCGAACGCGGGAATAGACACGGTGATCATGTGCCCGGCCATGTTTGATATGGATGGCTTCCACGAAGGGCTGGTTCTGAAAGCCAAACTCCTCTTCAAGGAGCTGCCAATAGCGTTCATGCTGTTGCTCGGTCCATGGCAACTCGGGATCCAGATGCACATGATAGAGCGGCTGTTTCGACCGCGCGTGTGAAGCGATCCGTGTCAACTCGGCGATGGCCGCTTCAATATCTTCTGAAACAACGCCCCTGGTGGCGCCGAGCCGCACTTCCTCGTTCTGGCGAGCACGGCGGCGATCGGCCAGATGCCGACCCAGCGCCGGTCCGCCACGGCCACGTGTTGCCCCGCTAATTACCGCGCCCGTGGCCATAACTTCTCCTTGAGCTTGTCGAGCTCCAGGACGGCGGATTTTATGCTTGGAATCAGCGCCTCGATCGCGGCATGCTCAGCAGGGCGGCCATCTTTGCGGGAGGCCACGGCAGCCTGAACCAGCGCACCACACAACTCTGCGACGACCTCGCGTAGGTGTGCCACCTCCAGCACCAGCTCTGGTGCCTGCCCCCGTGTGGTTACAGGCCCAGGAGAAATGCCTAGCGCATCAGCAATGAGGCGCCGCAACCATGTTGCCGCCGACACCTGTTCAGCCACAGCGTAGGTCGCTACCGCGGCCTGCTGCTCGGCCGTCAGGCGCACCAGCACCTGTCCGGTAAGCTTGCGCTTTTCAGAACCGCTGCGAGGCATATTCAGCCTCCATGGCGCCGACGGGCCAACGGGGGTCCACGGGGGCGGAGCCTCCTGGCCAGCTATCACCCCGCGCTTGCGCGGATACGGTGATATGGCTGGCTAACAATTGTTTGTCGCAATAGTTCATAAATCGACGATACGTAGATAGCCCGCATACCACCTAATATTTTCTACCTTTATTTTTGTTGCGGCTTGTATCAGGTGCATTTCGAGCGCTTTTTTTGCTTTTTTACATTTTGAATGTATCTGGAATTTTGCTGGATCTTTCAAAACACGATTTTTCTATGCGTTCCTCTGTCGCCGTTCTTATACAAATGGCGTGGCAAAGAAACGCACATCGCACTCCACTATGGAGCGCTGCGGATATGAGGCTCAGACAATAACGTCTGAGCTCATTTCAGCTGCCTCCCCTTCAGAGGCCACGCCTCCAGGTCTTGGTCTTGGTCTCGCTGGCTTACAGGCTGGCACTGGCAAACAGGCTTTGCGAGCCCTTGTTGAGCTGCTGGCTCGCGCGGCTGCCGTTGAGTTTGTCGCCAATCATCTTGGTCAGCCTGCGCCCAACGTCCGGCTCACGCTCTCCTCGGACGCCGATGATACCCCGCCGGCCAAAAACGGATCGAATCTCAAATAAAAAAGGTTCCCAGCAATCCGGTTTTATGTTTACCCTGCCGCCCCGCCCTATCCCCGGAGTTTATAATGCCCACGCGCGCGGTGATTTATGCCCGGTACTCCAGTGACCAGCAGCGCTCGGCCTCCATTGCCGACCAGGTCGAAGTCTGCCGCCGCTATATTGAGCGGCAAGGCTGGGCACTGACCGGCACCTATGACGATGCGGCCGCGAGTGGCGCCAGCACCCTCACGCGCTCGGGCTATCAGCGCCTGATGCAGGCCGCCCAGGCCAGCGCTTTCGATGTGGTGGTAACCGAGGCTATCGACCGGCTTGGGCGCAACCTGTCCGATGTTGCCCACTGCTTTGACCAACTGAGCTTCCGCCGCGTGCAGTTGCACGCTGTCAACCTTGGCCAGGTCACGCAGCTCCATATCGGCATCATGGGCACAATGGCGCAACTGCAGTTGACCGATCTCGGCCAAAAGACCAGACGCGGGCAGCTCGGCCGCGTCCGAGCCGGCAAGATCCCCAGCGGGCTGGCTTACGGGTATGATGCCGTCCCTCCCCCCCAGGCAGTCAGGAAGCCGGCGAACGGCGAATCAACCCGGAGCAGGCCGAGATCGTTCGGCGGATCTTCCGCGACTACGCCGCCGGCAAGGCGCCGCGCACCATCGCCGCTGAGCTCAACAAAGAGGGCATCCCCGGCCCAGGTGGACGCCCGTGGGGCGACACCATGATCAGGGGCCAAGCGGATCGCGGCACCGGCGTCCTGAACAACACTTTATATACGGGCCAGCTGGTCTGGAACCGCTGTTCCTACGTCAAGGACCCCAGCACCGGCAAGCGCGTCGCCCGGCCCAATCCCATGGACCAGCACGAGATCGCGTGCGTGCCCGAGTTGCGGATCATCGACGACGAACTGTGGCAGCAGGTCAAAGCCCGGCAGGCGGTGGTGCGCACCGAGATGGGCAAGGACGAGACCGGCAACGCGCTAAACCGCGTGCACCGGCGCAAATTCTTGCTCAGTGGCCTGCTACATTGCGGCTGCTGCGGCGCCCCCTATGCCGTTCTTGGCAAGGACCGCTTCGGCTGCAGCACGCACCGCAGCAAAGGCACCTGCGGCAACGACATCACCATCAACCGCCAACGGATCGAGGCCAGGGTGCTGGCGGCACTGCAGAGCAGGATGCTCACGCCCGAATTGGTCGAGCATTTTGTCAGAACCTTCGAAGACGAGGTTACCCGCCGACAGCGGGAAGCCAGCAGCACCCAAGCCCGGCTGCAACCCCAGATGGCAGCCGTTCGGCGCAAGCTGGGAGGCGTGCTGCGGGCGATCGAAGATGGCGCGTGGAATGATAGCCTGAAGCAGCGTCTCGTCGAATTGGAGGTGGAGAAGCAGCAGGTCCAGGATCAGCTCGCCGCCACGACGGCACCGGACAACACCGTACGCCTGCATCCGAACGCGGCAGCGCTCTATGCGGCCAAGGTTGCCAACCTGCAGGCATCGTTGAACGACGAGACGATCCGCTCCGAGGCGGCCGAGAGCCTCGGCAATCTTATTGAGAAGGTGGTGCTCACCCCCGACGCCGGCGCGCCGGACGGCTTGGCGGCCGAACTGCATGGCGATCTGGCGATGATCCTGACGCTGGCCGCGTCGCCTGACAGCGCAAAATTGCCTGGAATTTCAGGCAGTAAAAACTCCCGGTCACGATCTGTTCCCGGGAGTCAACTATCGGTGGTTGCGGGGGCCAGATTTGAACTGACGACCTTCAGGTTATGAGCCTGACAACAATTAACTTTTCTCAAATGAGTTCTTTGATATTTAGAAGCCATGTGCCATATGCCCTAATAAATGCACTAAAAAATCCTTCATTTTTCGTTTTTTCACCCCAAAGTGCCCTAACTGCTCTGCCTCCACAAAAAATACCGCTTGAGCGATACAGCAACGCAGCGGGATCGAAGAACCTGGGCCCTCGAACATTCACTGTGAATCGGCGTCACGCCGTGACCCTATAAAACGCAGCCAAATATGATGGCCGGCGCGCCGATAGGCGCCGAAACCCCTTGCGATCTACAGTCAACACCACTCGTGAGGCACATTATCGAGGCGTTCCTGAAGGAGTCGCCGGGGCAAGCTCGTGTGGGAAACGCCGTATAGCTGCTACCCTGCATATTCTTTTCTACTTGCTCATCGTTCTATAGTTGAGGAAGATGGGCGGATGCCTACAAATAACCCGAAGAAGCTTTCCAAGGACGAGACGGCAGAGCGTTCAGAGAGGCGCTTACAATATGGCGCCTTGACCTACCGCGTGACTGAGGCGGCGGGCTTGGAAATTCTCTTGGTGACGAGCCGTCGGACAAAGCGATGGATTATTCCCAAGGGGTGGCCAATCAAAGGGCTAAAGGCGCACGAAGCGGCCGAGCGCGAGGCATACGAAGAAGCGGGCGTCTACGGCAAAGCTGCAAGCAAGCCGTTTGGCAGCTACGTATACAGCAAGCTGCTCGACGCCAAAGCCATTGTGGTGCCCTGCGAAGTGAGCGTTTTCGCATTACGTGTCAGAGGTCAGGACCAGGTTTGGCCCGAGTTTCACCAGCGGGAAGCTCGCTGGTTCACGCCCGATGACGCGATAGCTTCAGTGGACGAGGACGGGTTGAGGGCACTGATCGCCGCGTTCGCTGCTAGCGGGCGGGATAGCAATGAACGGGCACCTCAGAAGTCCGACGCATAGTCGCCAAGCCGTCCAGACACGACACCAGAACGCCGCGGCACGACGACACGACGCACCCGGCTAACGCGGCAAAACGTATCATGTTGGTCATATTCGCCCTCGCGCCATGTTGTGTTCGCTAGTGCTGTCACGGCATCCGGTCCCTAGACCGGGCCGAGTGAGCGTTCTCAGAGGACCTTCAAAAATTCCGGTAAAGTCTCCGTTCTTGTTGTTCAGTTTTGATACAAGATCGTGCCCCACCGCGTGGTGTAGGAGCGGTTTCCTGAGCAGCATTGGCTGCGTTGTCAGGCTGCCATTTCTGGCAAGCTGACGTGGGGAGTATCGCTCAAAGGCGCCATGGTTTCCAGCGTCAT
>NZ_JBKQJR010000024.1:0-9279 GCF_052326845.1 Acidocella sp.
GGCTCGGCCGGCCAGACCTCCACCACCGCGGTGCAGATCGCGGGACCGCCAGCCTTCGCCGCCGGCATCATCGCCGCCGGGTTCTCCAACGGCCTGCTGGCGGCGATCGACG
Organism: Acidocella sp.; assembly: GCF_052326845.1. GTDB lineage: Bacteria > Pseudomonadota > Alphaproteobacteria > Acetobacterales > Acetobacteraceae > Acidocella. The sequence goes on from NZ_JBKQJR010000024.1 coordinate 113, forward strand.
CCACCTCCGGCACGCCGGTGTGGGAGCAGAGCCTCGCCGCCTCCTTCGGCCAGGGCGGCGGACTCACCTTCTCGGACATCGTCGCCTCCCCGGTCATCGCGGGCGGCGTGGTTTATGCCATCAACCTGGGCGACACGATGATGGCCGTGGACCTGCATTCCGGCGCCAAGGTGTGGACGCACAGCGCCACCGGCACGCAACCCATCTACATGGCCGGAGGCTTCGCCTTCGTGCTCGACAAGAACCAAGTGCTCTACGCCGTGCACGCGGATGACGGGCTGGTCAGCTGGTCGCTGCAAATGCAGCCTTATGAGAACATGAAGAAGCAGAAGGACCCGATCAGCTGGGCCGGGCCGATCCTGGTGAACGGCCAGCTGCTGCTGGTGAGCGACCATGGCCAGGCAGCGCTGGTGGACCCGGTGGCCGGAGAACTGACGCGGACAGTGAAGCTGGGCAGCAGCAATGTGGCGGACATGGCGCCGCTGGCCGCCAGCGGCGTGCTGCTGCAACTGACGCGCAACGCCAAACTGACTGCATACACCTGATCATGACACCGCATGTTGTTATTGCCGGACGGCCGAATGTCGGCAAGTCCACACTCTTTAACCGGCTGGCCGGGGCGCGCATCGCGCTCGTGGCCGACACGCCGGGCGTAACGCGCGACCGCAAGGAGGCCGAATGCGTGCTCGCCGGCACGAAAGTGCTGCTGGTGGACACGGCCGGGCTGGAGGAAGCCGCGCCGGACACGCTGCCGGGCCGGATGCGGGCCTCGACCTCGCTGGCGGTGGAACACGCGGACCTCGTGCTGTTCGTGTTCGACGCCCGGGCCGGGCTGCTGCCGGAGGACCACCATTTCGCCACCTGGCTGCGCCGGACCGGCAAGCCGGTGCTGGTGGTGGCCAACAAGGCCGAGGGACGCGGCGGTGCCGCCGCCGCCATGGAAGCCTATGAGCTTGGCCTGGGCGAGCCTTGCGCCATTTCCGCCGAACATAACGAGGGCATCTACGGCCTGATGACCGAGATCGCCGACCGGTTGCCGAAGCCGGAAGAGGGCGAGGCGGAAGACGGCGAGAACCTGCCGCTGCATCTGGCGATCGTCGGGCGGCCCAACGCGGGCAAGTCGACGCTGATGAACTATCTGCTGGGCGAGCAGCGCATGATCACCGGACCGGAGCCGGGGCTGACGCGCGATGCAGTCTCGGCGGACTTCACCGGGCCGGACGGGAAGCTCTACCGGATCGTGGACACGGCGGGCCTGCGCAAGCGCGCCCGGGTGGATGAGGGGCTGGAGAAGATGTCCACCTCCTCCTCGATCGAGGCACTGAAGAAGGCCGAGATGGTGGTGCTGGCCGTTGACGCCGTGAATGGCGTGCAGGAGCAGGATCTGCACATCGCCCGCCTTGTCGAGCGCGAGGGCCGGGCCTGCGTGATCGCCCTGACGAAATGGGACGCGGTGGAAGACCGCGGCGATGCGCGCAAGGCGGCGCTGGACCGCATCTCCATCTCGCTCAGCCAGATGAAGGGCATTACCGTGGTGCCGCTCTCCGCCGAGACCGGCGAGGGCGTGGCCAAGCTGTTCCCCGCCCTGCGCGCCACCTACGAGAAGTGGAACCTGCGCATCCCCACCAGCCAGCTGAACCGCTGGTTCGAGGCGGCGCTGGAGCGTTTCCCCCCGCCGCTGGTGGAAGGGCGCCGGCTGAAGCTGCGCTACATCACGCAGATCAAGGCGCGGCCGCCAACCTTCGCGGTGTTCGGCACCCGCGCCGAACAGACGCCGGAGACATACCAGCGCTATCTGGTGAACTCCCTGCGCGAGGCGTTCGAGATGCCGGGCGTGCCCATCCGCATCTATCTGCGCGGCACGGATAATCCGTACGCGGATTAATACCCGCTTGCGAGATGCATGACTCTCTGCCGTCATTGCGAGCGCAGCGAAGCAATCCATCTTTTCCAGCGATGTCGCGGAGATGGATTGCTTCGCTGCGCTCGCAATGACGGTTCTGGATGGGTCATCATCAACGCGGCTTGGTATAAAACTCCACGAAAGCTTAACTCGCTCGGCCAAGGGGCCAGGGCTAGGACAGCACGCATGCTGCGTCTCGCCCTCCTGCTGATGTTCCTCCCTGCCCCGGCCCTGGCCGCGCCGCTGTTCTGCGCCGGTGTGGCAGCGCCGGAACTGGCCTACCCCGATGCGAAAGGCTCCTGGCAGGGGCTGGAGATTTCCATTTGCCAGCGCATGGCCGCCAAGCTCGGTGTGGCAGCGCAATTCACCCCGGTGCTGCAGGACAGCGACATTCCGCCGCGCGCTGATGTGCTGTTCGCTCCGCAGGCGGATATCGGGCCCGGCTACACGCTCGGGCCGGTAATTTATAACGACTACCAGGCGATACTGGTGCCCTACGGCTCACCCGCGCGGCAGGCGGCGGATCTGGCTCAGGCGGAAATCTGCGTCGAACCCGGCTCGCCGGAGGATGACAATCTGCAAGCCTATTTCAAGGCGCATCACATCACGCTGCACGAATTCGCGTTCCAGGAACCCGATGAGATGCACGATGCCTACGAGGCCGGGCGCTGCGATGCGATCACCGCGCGGCGCTCGCTGCTGGTCGGGCTGCGCGGCAATGCCGAAGGGGCGCGGCAGGATGATGTGCTGCTGCCGGATGATCTGGGCGACAACCCGGTGCGCGTTGCCAGCCGCGCCGGGCTGGCTGCTCTTGTTGCTGAAACCGCTAAGGAAAAGCCATGAAGTTCAAACGCGCGTTGAGCCTGATGACGGCGTTGAGCCTGCTGCCGGCGCAGTTCGCCTGGGCGGCCGGCACCGTGACCCAGCAGCCCGACGGCCCAACCGTAGTGCGCGTTGAGATGGTGGCGCACGAGCCGAACCTGACCGAGGCGCAGGAGATCGCGCTGCTGCGCAAGCACGTGAAATACGTGTTCGTGCTGTTCCAGGAGAACCGCTCCTTCGACTCCTATTTCGGCACCTTCCCCGGCGCGAACGGGTTTTACAGCCAGCCCGCCAGCCAGACGCCGGGCTTCTACCAGCCGATCATGAATGTCGATGGCAGCATGGGCGTTATCTCGCCCTTCCGCATCGGGCCGGACCAATACGCCGCCGACACCGATGACGTGGACCACGCGCATATCAACATGGCCGAGAAGATGGACGTGGTGAGCGGCAAGGCGCTGATGGATCGCTTCGCGCTCGAGGAAGAGAAGAAGTACATCACGCCGGGCGACAAGACGCCGAGCCTGATCGCCAAACAGTTCGGCGAGCTGACCATGGCCTACGAGGATTGCGATACCATCCCTTACTTGTGGAACTACGCCGACCGCTTCATCCTGTTCGACAATTTCTTCCAGCACACGATCGGGCCCTCCACGCCGAATGCCATCGCGATGATCGCGGGCGAGACCGGCGAGACGCAATGGGTGAAGCACCCTGATGAAGCTGTAGGTGCCAAGGGCTTGCCGAAGGGCGTGGGCGAGCCGGTGGTGGGCGATGCCGACCCGCTCTGGGGCACGGGCGAAAATGGCGATGCAAGCGGCCAGCCGCAGAACCCCATGGACTCAGCCAAGCGCCCCGTGGTCCCGGCGCTGAACCAGACCTATGCCAGCCTGCCGCTGACCATGAACGGCGTGAAGGTGAAGGCGGTGACAGCCAAGGACGAGCAGGCGGCCGACCTTGCCGATGTGCAGCAGGATATCCCGGCCATCGCCGCGAGCAAGGCGGCGCCCCTGCCCTGGGGCTGGTACGAGGAGGGCTATGACCATGAGCCTTCCGACAAGGGCGCCACGGCCAGCCACGCCGGCTATATCGGCCACCACAACGGGCCGCAATATTTCGGCTATGTCTCGAACAATCCTGACGAGACCAAGCATCTGCACGGCTTGGGCGATTTCTTCGCCGATATCGGCGCGGGCAAGCTCTCCCCTACCGGCGGCATATATTACGTGCGCGGCGGGTTCCAGAACATCGCGGGGCTGAACCCGGCGCTGAAGGACCCGGCGGTGCAGCACAACTTCCAGGGCGATGACGACCATCCGGGCTATTCGGATGCCGCGATCTCCGAGGCGCTGGTGGCGCGGGAGGTGAACGCCATCGCCCAAAGCAAGTACTGGGCGCAATCGGCGATCATCATCACCTACGATGAGTCGGAAGGCGATTACGACCATGTGCCGCCAACCTTCGTGGAATACGACCCGCAGGGCCTGCCGCTCTCGCGCGGACCGCGCATCCCGCTCATCGTCATCTCGCCCTATGCCCGCGCGCATATGGTCAGCCATGAGAGCGGTGACCATGCCAGCGTGATCAAGTTCATCGAGCTGCTCTACGGCCTGCCGGCGCTGGCGGACCTGCCGGACGAGGCGCAGGCGCGCGAGGCGGGGCTGAAAATGTTCAAGCAGGCTTATCTCGGCCCGGCGGACGACAACACCCCGGGCGTGGGCAACCTGCTCTCGGCCTTCGACCCGGCACGCCTGACAGGTGCTGCGCCCCCCCTGCCCGCCTCCTACGCGGTGACCGCCGACATCAACGCCATCCCGCCCTATGGCAACGAGGGCTGCAAGGCGATCGGCGTGGTGCCGGTGGATGTGGCTCTGGGGATCAAGACCACCATCCCCGCGGATTTCAACCCGCGGCCGAAGACGGACCCCAGCGAACCAGCGGTGAAGTAGTCCAATAAAAACGGCGCCCGCAGGCGCCGCTTTCGTGTCCAGTAAAGATAGATTGCTTCGGCCGCTCACGCGGCCTCGCAATGACGGCGGGAATTAGCCCTCTTTCAGCATCTCCAGCTCCAGCCAGCGCTCCTCTACTTTCTCCAGCTTGGCGTGCAACTCGGCCAGAGCGGCGGTGGCGGCCTGGAATTTTTTCGGATCCTTCGTGTAGAGGTCCGACGTGGCGAGGATGGTTTCCTGCTTCTGGATCTCGGCGTGGAGCTTGTCGATCTCCGCCGTCAGGGTCTTCAGCTCGTGCTGTTCCTTGAAAGAGATTTTCCGCGCCACCGGAGCGGCGGGCGCTGCCTGCTGCAGCTTGGGCGCGGATTTCTTCTCGGCCTTCTGCTCCGCCACCGGGGCACCCGCGCGCTGGGCCAGCATGTCGGAATACCCGCCCGCGTACTCCACCCAGTTGCCGTTGCCTTCCGATGCCAGCACCGAGGTCGCCACACGGTCGAGGAAGTCGCGGTCATGCGATACGACGATGACCGTGCCGGCGTAATCGCCCAGCATTTCCTGCAGCAGGTCCAGGGTTTCCAGGTCGAGGTCGTTGGTCGGCTCGTCCAGCACCAGCAGGTTGGAGGACTTGGCCAGCGCCACCGCCAGCAGCAGCCGCCCGCGCTCGCCGCCTGAGAGCGCGCCGACCGGCGTGCGCGCCTGCTCGGGCTTGAACAGGAACTCCTTCATGTAGCCGATGACATGGCGGCTCTGGTTGCCGACATGCACCTGGTCGCTCTTGCCGCCGGTTAGCGTGTCGGCCAGCGAGGTGTTCGGGTTGAGCGCCGCGCGCTGCTGGTCGAGCGTCACGACGTCCAGCGCCGCGCCGAGCTTCACCGTGCCGGAATCGGGAGCCAGCTGGCCGAGGATCAGCTTCAGCAGGGTGGATTTTCCCGCGCCGTTGGGGCCGACAACGCCAAGCCGGTCGCCGCGCAGCACGCGGAAGGTGAGATTGTCCACCACCTTGCGCTCGCCGAAGCTCTTGGAGATGCCGTCGGCATCCACGACGATCTTACCCGAGGTGGCGGCGTCCAGCGAAGCCAGCTTGGCCGTGCCCAGCTTGTGCGTGTAGTTGCGGCGCTCCGCGCGCAGGCTGTGCAGGCCCGCCAGGCGCTTGACGTTGCGCTTGCGCCGCGCGGTCACGCCGTAGCGCAGCCAGTCCTCCTCGCGCGCGATCTTGCGGCCCAGCTTGTGGAAGTCCTGCTCCTCCTGCTCCAGCACCTCGTCGCGCCAGGTTTCGAAATGGGCGAAGCTCTTGTCCAGGCGCTTCGTCTGGCCACGGTCCAGCCAGACCATGGCGCGGGAGAGGTTCTCCAGGAACCGCCGGTCATGTGAGATGAGCACAATGCCGGAGGAGAGGGATTTCAGCTCGCCTTCCAGCCACTCGATGGCGGGGAGGTCCAGATGGTTGGTCGGCTCGTCAAGCAGCAGCAGGTCCGGGCTGGGCGCCAGGGTGCGGGCAAGTGCGGCGCGGCGGGCCTCGCCGCCCGAGAGGTTTTCCGGCTTCTCATCCCCGCTCAGGCCAAGCTCGCCCAGCAGATAGCGGACGCGGTACTCGTCGTCATTTGGCCCGAGGCCTGCCAACACATAGTCCATGACGTTGGCGTGAGCGGAAAGATCCGGCTCCTGCGGCAGATAGCGCATGGTCGCACCGGGCTGGAAGAAGCGCGTGCCGGAGTCGAGGGCGATCTCGCCCGAGGCAATCTTCAGCAGCGTGGATTTGCCCGAGCCGTTGCGGCCGACGAGGCAGATGCGCTCCCCCGCCCCCACCGAGAGCGATGCCCCGGAGAGCAGCGGCACGGTGCCGAGGGTTACGGAGATGTCGGTGAGCAGCAGGAGCGGTGGGGGAGCCATGCGGGCTGTTTGGCGGTTCGCGCCGCCGGACTCAAGAGCGGCGCGCTAAGTGCCGGACAGCGCGACAGGCCGGGCCGGGCCGGAGGGCGCATAGCTGCCTGCGGGAAGCGGGCTGGGCTGCGGCGCGGCAGGGGGCGGCGGAGAGGCGGGCGTGGCCGTGGACGGCGCGGCCGGGGCGGGAGCCGGCGGGGGCGCCGGGGTGGCGCAGGGCAGCGGGGGCCGGTTGGAATCGAGCCTGGCCTGGTAGCGCCGCCCAGCCAGGAAACCCCGCTCATAGGCGGCGGATTCGTCTTGGTGCAGTTGCTTGACCGGCGTTGACGGTGGCGTTGAGGGGCTGGGTGGCGTCTCGCAAGCCGCCAGGAACGAGGCGGCGAGCATGGCCAGAAAAATCTTGCGGCAACGCCGCACATGGCTGGGGCTCGACATTACACCAGCATATAGCCAGGGAACAGCTTGCCGTCATCCCGGCAACACTTCATTACCGTTCATTACCCGCATATGGCCAAAGGCCGTATATGCGACGACTGACGAAGACGAAGGAGACATAATTTGCGCAAGCACATGGCAATCATTCTGCTGCTGGCCGCCACGGTCGTGCCGCTGACCGGCTGCGTGGTCTACCCGGGCCGCCCCTACGCCACGGCGCATTGGGTGCCGGGGCATTGGGGCGCGTATGGCGGGTGGCATCCGGGCCACTGGGCGTAAGCCGCAAAAAAAGCCGGCGGGCCCACCCCCGCCGGCTCTTGAGCCGAGATATTCCCCCCTTCGCCACTCCACACATTTCTGGACAACGCGGGCCGCGGGTAACGCAATGAGACGTCAACCCGAGCTAATGTTGTTGTACTGTTTCGCATAAACCTTACGAAAATATGTATCCGCAAGCGCGGATTGACGCCGCCCCGCCCCTGCGGCACGAGGTGCTGGAAACCTCAGGCCTGCATCCTCGATGTGTACTTCGTGCCAAACTGTCTCCCGCCGCGCCTTTCTTGGCGGGGCGCTCACCCTGCCGCTCTGGCATGGCGGACGCGGCGCCGGGCTGGTGGAGCCCTGCCTGCGCCTGCCCGTGCAAGGTGTTGCGGTAACGCTGGATGCCTGCCCGGGGCATTTCGACGAGCGCATCGCCAACCCCCTGCTGGCATGCAACATCCCGGCGACGATCTTCGTCACCGCCACCTGGATGCGCTGGAACCCGGACGGGCTGGCCCTGCTGAAGTCCCGCCCCGATCTGTTCGCGCTGGAAAACCACGGCGCGCGCCATATTCCGCCGGTGCTGGGCGCGGCGCCGATCTACGGCTTGGCCCCTGCGGGCACGCTGGATGCGATCCGCACCGAGGTGCTGGACGGGGCGGCGGCAATCACCGCCGCGACGGGCAAGCGCCCTACCTGGTACCGGGCGGCGGCGGGCATCTACAGCCCTGCGGCCATCCCGGCCATCGAGGCGCTGGGTTTCAAGATCGCCGGATATTCCCTGAACTCGGATGAGGGGGCCTCGCTGCCCGCCAGGACCGTGGCGGCGCGGATCGCCGCGGCGAAGAATGGCGACGTGATCGAGGGGCATATCAACCAGCCGAAGCGCGACAGCGGCGCGGGCATCGCCGCCGGGCTGAAGGCGCTGCACGAGGCCGGGACCAGGTTCATCCGCCTCGACCAACTGCCTGCGACGATCGACGTGACGGTGTAAGCGCGCCGAGGAATCCGTTGCCACCCCGCCAACGGGGCAAAAGGCCAATGCGGCTAAGGAATTTCCGGCTGTATAAATGGAATATCCACAGAATTACCCACAACTCTGTGGATAACTTCGCAATCGCACAAAAAATCTAGATTTTCCAGGACTTGGACAGCCAGACCGCCGTCTCTATTTTTCGGCTACGACCAGGGGGGTGACGCTCACCATTGCTACACCACTGCTGACCAGACCAATCTGGCTCGCGGCCGCCTCGGAAAGGTCGATGATGCGGTGGCTGTGAGGCATGCAATCGTCCACAAGAACAACGACGGAACGGTCTTCGTTAAGAAGCGAGATCCGCACCTTCGTCCCCATAGGCAGCACGGGCGATGCCGCGGACAGGACGCCGTTCGTGAACGATTGGCCGGTGCAGGTGCGGTGAAGGCCCGGGCCAGGCCGGTACCAAGAGGCGAGACCGACGACTGATGGTCCCGACGCAATAATCTGAGGCGTTGGCGGGGGCGCGGCAGGAGCAGCCTGTGGGAGCGCGGCCGCCGTGGCGACAGGAGCTTTCCCCATGGGGGCGGCGGTGCAACCGGAAACAACGCCCGCAACCGCCAGAACGAGCATGAAGCGGTACTGGATCATCTCATTGTGGCCTTCAGATGGTCTTGGTGTCGGAGCCGTTCATGCCATTAGCGTATACCGAATTTAATTGGCTTGCATAGCAGTAATGGCGCGGCGATTAATCCCGAACTGCGCGCAACAAGTTCTATTCTTTAGGGAAGATGGTGGGTGCACAAGGATTCGAACCTTGGACCTACTGATTTGATATCAGTGCGGCTTGCAATTCGGAATCGTATATTTGCCAGCGTTATAAATATGTTGCGATCGTGCCCCACCGCGTGGTGTAGGAGCGGTTTCCTGAGCAGCATTG
>NZ_JBKQJR010000025.1:0-42221 GCF_052326845.1 Acidocella sp.
CTTAGTCAACGAACGCACACTGGACGTCCAGAAGACAAACACCCACCTTGATGTGGTGTCCGGGAATTTGGGCTTTGTTGATGGCAGCAAGGTCGTTCTCGGCGATGGCGGCGACGCGCACGGATGGAAGAGCAAGGGCGGCAGCGGTGGCTCCCTGACGACCGGCAACAACTCCCTGGGCAACGACTCCCTCAGCGCGAGTAACGGCGTTATCACCGCGCAGCAGAACACCGGCTTCGACGCACTGCAGCAGAGTTCCGTGTCGATCGGCGCCCAGGTGGGCAACGGTACCATCGGCAAGTAAGCATTCGCGTCAAACCTGTAGCTTTTGGCTCTGCATGGCGCGACGAGAGGCGCCATGCGGGGCTGCTACATGTGTACACCGCGTTACGGTACCGTAATCCTCAGTTCAGGAGCGCCCAATGATGACCTTGATCAAAGCCGCGGCATCCATACTTGCCGCCGCCGGAGTTTTATGTTCCACAGATTCCCCCGCCTTTGCATCTGGCACCGAAGATTCCAGCGTTCTGCTCGGCACCCTGGGCAACACGCAAGTATCAAGCACCCAGTTGGCCAAACTTCGCGGCGAGGGGTCGGCAACTTCAATCAATTTGGGTAACGACTCGGGCAATACCGCAATCAATTCGCCGACCGGCAACATCTCCAACAGCCAGTCGATCAACAATGACACTGGCCTCACGACGGTATTACAAAATACAGGCAACAATGCGCTGCTACAAAGTAGTATGACAGTAAATATCGTTGTACATTAACACCAACTCCATGGAGTGGCTGTGATGCGCATAAAAATACAATTCGCAACAGGATTGCTGGCATGCACGTTATTGGGAACGACAAGCTCACATGCAGGACAAATCAGCTTCAACGGTCTTACCGTTGGCGATGGAGGCGGGTATGCCAACGTCTCCGTCCAGAGCTTCGAGGCGCGCAAGTTCAGCACAACAATCAAGCAGCAATATGACTTCTCGTGCGGCTCCGCGGCTTTGGCAACGTTGCTGCTCTTTACCTATCATCAGCCCGCAACTGAATCGTCCGTCTTTATCGAAATGTTTCAGAATGGCGACCAGAAGGCTATCGTACAATCTGGCTTCTCGCTGCTGGACATGAAGGAATATCTAAGCCGGCACGGCATCCCTTCCGGTGGTTTCCGTGCGCCGCTAGAGAAAATCGCCGAGATCAGGATACCGGCGATCGTGCTGATGGACGAGCATGGGTACAAGCACTTTGTTGTGCTGCGGGGAATCCAGAATGGCAACGTCCTGCTCTCTGACCCCGCCATAGGTCTGCGAACCGTATCCATAGCCGAATTCGAGAAGCAATGGTCTGGGATATTTTTTATCGTCCTATCTGACCTGCCGGCGGCGCGAGCAAATTTCAACGATCATCAGGATTGGTCCGGGGAGCCTGGCGCTCCGGTCGATCTAAGCCGGTTCATGGTAAATTTGGCAACGCTACAACAAGTTACGATGCCAAACCCGTCAAGGTTTTAACGCCTGGCGCACAACAGGAGTATGATACGATGTTGTACAGCCATTTTCTTAAGTACACGACGGCCACAGGCCTGATCTTCGCGTTTCCTTCCGCACAGGCAGCGCATGCCGCTCCCTCCCCTCTGAATATCGGCGGTGAGATCGCCATACCCGGGGCTATACAATTAACGCCGGCACAACTCGCCAACATACGGGGCGGTTTTGACTTCGGTCCGAGTTTTTCGATCGATTTCGCTTTCCAGCAGATCGACACCGTTAACGGCGTGGTCGTTCAGAGTATCATGGTGCCCCAGGTCACGTTGACGTCCCCCTCGGCTGGAACGTCCTCCTCGGCTGGCGTGCCGATAACCGTAACCAACAGCAATGGTAGCACAAATACGTTCACTCCCCCATCCGGCTCTAATGTCACCCTGACAAATTCGGCCAATGCCGGCTTGACCTCGGTCGTCTCCAACCTCGGGGGCAGCGGTATTTCCAACGTCATCAGCAATGAAGCGAACAACGCCATGGTGAGCGTGGCGACGACAGCGAATATCGGGATCACCGGGATGAGCCAATGGCTCATGCAACAACAAATCCACTCAAGTATTCAAAACTCGCTAGCTTTCAGTAACGGTGGGTTTAAATAGTTTGTAAAATGCGCTTACCGCCGGCGAACGCCGAGCGGTAAGCGGACAGAGGCAGCAATGAGAAACCCGAAGATGAAGCGCAGAGACACAGCAGAGCCAAAAGCAAATGGATTAAAATTGCTTTTCATGTGTGGTCTTGGCTTTTGCCTGGCCGGAATTGCCCTGCCGGTAAAATGCTTCGCGCAAGACGACGTCCAGGCCTCCATCCTGCCAGTTGCCGACGTGACCCTGTTCCCGCTTTCCAATAGCGCTATCTCAACCATTAAGGGAACGGGATTACAGGGACCTTCGCTGAACAGAGCGTCAACGCCGATGGGAACCATCATCTTATGGGATGAATTAAAGCCCCTGGCGCAGCAGCAAAACATGCTCTCCGGCACTCAGGTCATCACCATAAACGGCGCGACCCCATAACAATATCTTCTTTGCTGGTTGAAAATATCCATGACGTCTGATTCTCTTCAGGCGTCTTTCTCTTGCCGCAGAATGTTGTGAAATGCGTCCGAATGGCGTTTCGCCATGCGATAGAACGTCACCCGTGACACACCGATATCTGCCGCGGCCTTCGTCACGTTATTGCGGTTCCTATGCAGGGCCTGCAACAAAGCAAGACGCTCCTGCTCCGACCCCGGACTGAAGCGTCGCATGGGCGGCACTGCCGGCGAATGCGCACGCAGTTCGCTCTCTGGCTTGATTTGAATCGCCAAGTCATCGGGTCTGATCAGGCACTCCGCACTCATCACGACAGCGCGCCTGATTGCTGCTATCATTTCCCTTACGTTCCCGGGCCAGGAGTATGCCTGAATGACAGTTTTGGCTTCCGGCGTCAATTCGAACTGCCCCGCGCCAATTTCCATTGTTATGCGCCGCAAAAAATATGTTGCGAGAAGCAGAACGTCTTCCTCACGCTCCCGCAGCGATGGCATGCGCAGCGGCAAAACATTCAGGCGGTAGAACAGGTCGTCACGAAATGTCCCCGCCGCCATGGCAGCCTCAAGGTCCACGTGGCTGGCTGAAATCACGCGGGCGTTCACCTGGATCGGCGTGTGCCCTCCCAGGCGCGTAATCGTATGCTCTTGTAAAAAACGCAGCATGTGAGCCTGCAACTCGAGCGGAAGATCGCCGATTTCATCGAGAAATAGCGTGCCGTTATTGGCTTGCTCGATTAGGCCAAGCTTGCGCGTAACCGCCCCTGTGAATGCGCCTTTTTCGTATCCGAACAACTCTGACGCGATCAGCGTCGCAGGCAAGGTGGCACAGTTAATGGCAACAAAAGGCCCATCCTTGCGTTCCGATCTTTGGTGGATCGCCTGGGCCGCCAGTTCCTTTCCCGTCCCGGTTTCACCGGAGATCAGCACTGGCGCATCATATTTCGCAAACCTCCTGATGCGATCGAACACCTCACGCATCGCGGTGCAATTGCCGACTATAAATTCTTGTGTATTTCCTGCCTCTTCCTGACCAGGGGACAATAGTCCCACTTGAAAATTCGTGTGAACTGGATGATGGGCGACCATCGGCTCAGTTCCTCTCGTTATATTCTGGGCCGACGCAGTGCAATATGCCTTGTCATCCCGTTAGTATACAGATGTTTTTCGCAACACTCCCACATTAGGACTATACATTGAAACACAAGAATCCGGAATTACTTTTCCGTTATACGAACGTTTATAATTACTTGCTATAGTACAAAATTACATGAAAACATCCGCAGAATCTAGTTTTCGTTTTTGACATCGATATTGTTGAAGCATCGCTCCAAAAAGCAAGAGCTTATGCGATGCGACGGGATCCACGCCAAAAAATGCACTGGCGACATCTAGCGGCACCACGTATGCGCGGGGCCGCTTGCAGCGGCGATGCAGACGCGCGAGTACTGGTCTAATTTCTACCGACTGAAGTTCCCCCGATTTAGGGGAGCAGTCTCTGGCTTCGCTTTTTCTGTTAGCGGCATGGCGCATGCCTTTCATGGTTAATGGGCAGGCGATAGTCCCAAGCGGAACAGCATGGGGCCAGGCATCAGCCGGATTACAGAGTGTACAGATCGCCATAACCAGGTTGCGCCCGTCCGCCGGTCGCGGCAAATATAGCGCATGAACAGCAGGGGCTCTCAGTCTGTCCGGTGGCTTGCGGTCGCCGCCATGCTTCTGGCGGGTGGTGTGCCGCGCCAAACACTGGCCGCCCAGCTGGACGGCGTGACTTTTCCGGCTACTGCGGCCGTGGGGAACACGACGCTGGTGCTGAATGGCGTCGGGTTGCGCACTTATTCAGTCTTGGCGATTAAGGTGTACGTTGCCGGGCTGTACCTGCAGCAGCCGAGCCACGATGCGAGCGCCATCCTCGCTTCGGGCGGGGATAAGGTACTGCTGCTGCATTTCGTTCATGATGTCAGCGTCGACAAGATACGTGACGCTTGGCGCAAAGGGCTGCTCCGCAACTGTCCCGCCCCGTGCACGATCACCCAGGGGCAGTTTTCCGCCTTTCTTAATTCCTTGCAGGCGATGCATGCCGGGGAAGACGTGGAACTCGTGTTCTCGCCAGACGGCGTGCACGCCTATTACGACCAGCATCCGGCCGGCTATATCTCCGACCCCGACTTCGCCAGGTTGATGCTGACCGTGTTCATCGGCCAGAATACCTTGGTTCCGGACCTGCGGCAGGGGCTTCTCGGCCTGCGACAAGGCGTGGACGTGGCATCGAACTGAGCAGGGCTTACGGCTACTTCCAGGCGACGGCGGCGCTGGCCGGGCCGGCCAGAGGGAAGGTTTCGGTGCACCGGAAACCCGCAGCACGGCGCCAGCCGTCGAATTGCGCGAAGGTGTAGTCGTAGCCCCCCCCGGCGTCTCCACGAGCATGTTGAGCGACATCAACAAGCCGAACACATTCTTCTTCCGTTCGTTGTCGATCACATTCTCGATCGCAATGAACGCTCCCCCAGCGGGGAGCGCGGCGTAAGCCTTGGCAATGAGCCGCTGCTTCGTCTCGGTACCCCAGTCGTGCAGGATGTTACCCATCAGCACGAGGTCGGCCTTCGGCAGGTCTTCGACCAGAAAATTGCCGCTGACAGCCTCAATGTGCCCGGCAAGCCCGGCGGCCTCGATCTTGCGGCGGGCAAGCGGCGTAACCTAGGGCAAATCGAAGGAAATGCATTTGATCTCAGGATGCCGTCGCGCGATGGCGATCGAGAGCGCGCCACTGGCACCACCAACATCGCAGGCCGTGCCAAACCTGGAAAAATCGAACCTGTCTGCCAGGACAATGAAATTGTTCAGCTGTACGCCGGCCATGGCCTCTATAAATGCTTCGAGCCGCTCCGGGTCGGCGTAAAGTGCTGCGAACAGTTGGTTTCGTCCTCGCCTTGCGCCTCATTATGCGGCCGGCCCGTGTGCAAAACCTCCGTCAGGTGCCCCCAGGACGGATACAACCGCTGGCTCGCCATCGCCAGAATGCTGCCGATATAGGTCGGACTGGCCTTGTCGAGATAAGCCCCTGTATCGACGGTGTTGGCATAGACGGACGCCTCGCCATCACCCTCGCGGTCGAGCAGGCCCAGCGCCACGAGTGCGTCGAGAAAATCGGCCGCCCCGCGCGGGTGCAGGCCAAGCCGCTCCCGCAACGCGGCACAGGGCAGAGGCCCGGCACCGAGCACTGTGAACACCCCGAGTTCGACGGCGCTCAGAAGCGTCTTGGACGCGAGGAAGCCCGTTCCTATCTGCATGATCTGGAATGAGTCTGGATGTTTCTCCGCCATATTATTTTTTCCTTATAACGAGTTTCCGGCCTCTCCCGCTATACGCCAGCGCAAAACAGACCCGGCACAGGCCGAGCCTGCCAGTCTAGCCGCCGATCAGCACGGCCGACGTACCAGGCTTGGCAATCGGCCCGCCGGCATAAGGCATCCCCAGTCACCATCAGGCCGACATGCATGTCGGCCAAGCGTGCCGAAGGGAATGGCATGCCGGTTGCCTAGCCCATTAAACGCCCGCGATCCATACCTCCATCATTTCGGAAATGCAAAGAGTATCCTTGGCCGCTTGATTAAAATAATGATTCCAGTATTATAGAACGATGGAAAAGAGAGAGGCCGTTGCGGCTTTGGCGGCGCTTGCCCAGGACTCCCGCCTGGATGTCTTCCGTTTGCTTGTGCAAGCCGGGACGGACGGGTTGCCTGCCGGCCAGATAGCCGAACGGCTTGGCGTGCCAGGCAATACCCTCTCGTTTCACCTCAATCAGCTGCGGCACGCCGGGCTGGTGACGTTTCGCCGGGAGGGGCGGTCGTTGATCTATGCCGCCGAATACCCGACCATGAATGCCCTTCTGGCCTATCTGACAGAAAATTGCTGCCAGGGAGACGCGGCTGCGTGCGGCGTTGGTACCTGTGACAACCCGTCCCTCGTTAAAGACAAATTGCACACATAAGAATCGAACAAAGGAGAGCGCCAATGCCTGACCGTGTTTATAACGTACTGTTTCTTTGCACAGGCAATAGTGCCAGGTCGATTATGGCGGAGTCCATTCTCCGCAAGGATGGCGCGGCGCATTTCCGGGCATTCTCTGCGGGAAGCCATCCGAAGGGAGCGGTCAATCCGTTCGCTCTCAAGGTGCTTGAAAACAATGATTATCCGATCGAGGGTTTGCACTCGAAAAATTGGGATGAATTTGCCCAGCCAGGTGCGCCGGAGATGGATTTCGTGTTTACGCTTTGCGATCATGCGGCGGCCGAGGTTTGTCCGGTCTGGCCGGGGCAGCCGATGACAGCGCATTGGGGCCTCGAGGATCCCGCAGCCGTCGAAGGGACTGATATCGAAAAGGAAAAAGCCTTCGTTCAGGCGGGTAAATATATCAGAAACCGTCTTAGTGTTTTCCTCAGCCTGCCGCTTGCCAGCATCGACAAGATGACCCTCGACAAGCGCCTGCACGACATCGGCAGGATGGAAGGTGCGACATTCGGCCAGGGGAAGACCGCGTAATGTTTGATCACGATTTGCCGCGCCGGATTGCCGCGGAGGCTCTCGGAACCGCCCTGCTCGTGGCAACCGTGGTTGGCTCCGGGATCATGGCGCAGTCGCTCACGCATGACATCGCACTGGCTTTGCTCGGCAACACGATTGCCACGGGCGCGATGCTGGTTGTGCTGATCACGATTTTGGGACCGATCTCAGGGGCGCATTTCAACCCTGCCGTCTCGCTGGTCTTCGCCCTCAGGCGTGATCTCCCAGCCCAAGAAGCGGCATCATATACGATTGCGCAGATCCTCGGCGGGATCGCCGGCACGGTGACGGCGCATCTGATGTTCGCGTTGCCCATCATCGAAGCCTCGGTAAAAATCCGTACCGGCGGCCCGCAATGGTTTTCGGAGTTCATTGCCACTTTCGGTCTTGTTGCCGTTATCCTCGGCGGCATCCGCTTCGAACGCAAGGCGGTTCCCTGGCTGGTCGGGCTCTACATCACGGCGGCCTACTGGTTCACCGCTTCGACGTCCTTTGCAAATCCGGCGGTGGCGATCGCGCGGGCGTTCACTGACACGTTTTCAGGCATCCGCCCCGCCGATCTGCCGGGGTTTATTATCGCCGAACTTATTGGCGCTGTCTGCGCCCTTGGCGTTATGAGTTGGCTCCTGCGCGCGCCGCAAGGGGTGTTAAGCTCAATCAAAGAGGAAGCCCGCCTATGAGCGTCACCATCTACCACAACCCTGCTTGCGGCACGTCACGCAACACGCTGGCGATGATCCGCGCAACCGGCGTCGAGCCCGTCGTGATCGAATATTTGAAAACGCCGCCCAGCCGCGAAGAGCTTCGTGAACTGGTCAGGCGCATGGGCGTGCCGTTGCGCGATGTTTTGCGGCAAAAGGGAACGCCTTACGATGAACTGGGCCTTGGCAACCCGGCTCTGTCGGACGATGCCCTGCTGGACGCCATCGCGCTTCATCCGATCCTGATCAATCGCCCGATTGTGGTCACGCCGAAGGGCGTGCGGTTGTGCCGTCCGTCGGAGCTTGTGCTGGAGCTGCTGAGCAACCCCCTGCCGGAGGATTTCATCAAGGAGGACGGTGAGCGGGTTGCCGCACGGCCGGCGTAAGGAACGATAGCCGCTCCGGATTGTTGCTGCCGCAGCAACCCAACCAGAGTCAGCTTTGGTGCAGCTTGAAGCCGCCCGGCCTTTCGTGAGAATTTCGCGGACAGCGATTCGTCCGCTCCGGCAGCGGACGAGCGGGATGAAAGACAGGGGCGTGCATCAGGATGAAACTGGACGAACCAGCATATTCGCAGGCGGCATCTCCGGTCTCGCCCTTCCGGGAACTGGCTGAGGAGACACAGCCGCAGACCGCGCTGCGTGCTGCCATCACAGCCGCGTACCGCCGCCCGGAGCCGGAATGCGTGCCCGCCCTCATCGCCGAGGCCGAGTTGCCGCCCGCGCTTTCCGCCGCCGCGCGGGAGACGGCCCGCCGCCTCGCCACTAGGCTGCGCGCCAGGCACCAGCACGGGATCGTGGAGACGCTGCTGCAGGAATATGCGCTCTCCAGCCAGGAGGGTGTGGCCCTGATGTGCCTCGCCGAGGCGCTGCTGCGTATCCCCGATACGCCCACGCGGGACGCGCTGATCCGTGATAAGATTGGCGCGGGGAACTGGCAGAGCCATCTCGGCGGCGGGCGTTCGCTCTTCGTCAACGCCGCCACCTGGGGCCTGCTGATCACCGGCAAGCTCACCGCCACCAGCAGCGAGGCCAGCCTCTCCACGCTGCTCACGCGGCTGATCGGCCGGGGCGGCGAGCCGCTGGTGCGCACCGCCGTGAACATCGCCATGCGGCTCATGGGCGAGCAATTCGTGCTGGGCCAGAATATTGCCGAGGCGCTGGCCAGTAGTCGCAAGGCGGAGGCCAGGGGCTTCCGCCATTCCTACGACATGCTCGGCGAAGCCGCGCTGACAGCCGTCGACGCCGAGCACTACCTGCACGCTTATGAGGAGGCGATCCACGCCATCGGCACGGTTGCGCGGCACCGGGGAATTTACGATGGCCCAGGCATTTCCATCAAACTCTCCGCCCTGCACCCGCGCTACACCCGCGCCCAGCGCAAGCGCGTGATGACCGAGCTGCTGCCGCGCCTCGCCGGACTCGCGAAACTCGCCCGTGATTACGGCATAGGCATCAATATCGACGCCGAGGAAGCCGACCGGTTGGACCTCTCGCTCGACCTGCTGGAAAACCTGTGCCTCGACCCCGCGCTGGCGGGGTGGAACGGCATCGGCTTCGTCGTGCAGGCCTACCAGAAGCGCGCCCCTTTCGTGCTGGATTTCCTCATCAGCCTCGCGCAACGCACCAGCAGGCGGCTGATGGTGCGGCTGGTGAAGGGCGCTTACTGGGATTCGGAAATCAAGCGCGCTCAGATCGATGGCCTGGAAGGCTTTCCCGTATTCACGCGCAAGGCGCATACGGATGTCTGCTACCTGGCCTGCGCCCGCAAGATGCTCGCCGCGCCGGACGCCATCTTCCCGCAATTCGCCACGCATAACGCGCAGACGGTGGCGGCCATCCACGCCATGGCGGGCGAGGATTTCCACCCCGGGCAATATGAGTTCCAATGCCTGCACGGCATGGGCGAACCGCTCTACGAGGACGTGCAAGCGCAGTTCAACCGCCCCTGCCGCATTTACGCGCCGGTCGGCACGCATGAGACGCTGCTCGCCTATCTCGTCCGCCGGCTGCTGGAGAACGGCGCCAACACCTCCTTCGTCCACAGGCTCAACGACCCCGCGCTGAGCCTGGACGAGATCATCGCCGACCCGGTGGCGACGGCGCGGCTTATCGTGCCGCTCGGCGCCCCGCATGAGAAGATCGCGCTGCCCCGCGCGCTGTTCGGCGAGGCGCGGTTGAATTCCGCCGGGCTCGATCTTTCCAACGAGCAGCATCTCGCCTCCCTGGCAAAGGCAGTGCTGGCCAAGGCGCAGTGGGTGGCGTGCCCCATCCTCGCCAATGGCGAAATAGAGGGCCCGGAACGGCCCGTGCTCAACCCGGCGGATCTGCGTGATGCAGTGGGGATGGTGACGGAAGCCGGGCCAGAGCTGGTGGACGCCGCCTTCACCCAGGCGCTCCAGGCCGCACCCGCCTGGCAGGCAACCCCGGCGGCGGACCGCGCAGCCATTCTCTGCCGCGCCGCCGGACTGCTGGAAGAGAGGCTGCCGGTTCTGGTCGGGTTGATCGTGCGCGAGGCCGGCAAAACGCTCCAGGCCGCGATTGGCGAAATCCGCGAGGCGGTGGATTTCCTGCGCTACTACGCCGGGCAAATTGCCCCCGGCCACCGTCCTCTCGGCCCGGTAGTGGCGATCAGCCCGTGGAACTTCCCGCTCTCCATTTTTACCGGCCAAGTCGCGGCGGCGCTGGCAGCGGGCAATGTGGTGCTGGCCAAGCCTGCGGAAGAGACGCCGCTGATCGCGGCTGCCGCCGTGCGGATATTGCTCGAAGCCGGGGTGCCGCAAGGCGCGCTGCAAATGCTGCCCGGAGGCGGCCAGCTCGGCGCAATGCTAGTGGCGGACACCCGGGTGCGCGGCGTGATGTTCACCGGCTCGACCGAGGTGGCCCGGCTGATCCAGGCGCAACTCATCGGCAGACTGGACGAACGGGGCCTGCCCATCCCCTTCATCGCGGAAACAGGCGGCCAGAATGCCATGGTGGTCGACTCCTCCGCCCTGCCCGAGCAGGCCGTGGCGGACATCATCTCCTCCGCCTTCGATTCCGCTGGCCAGCGCTGCTCAGCCCTGCGGATCCTGCTGGTGCAGGAGGACATCGCCCCTCGCCTGCTGGAGATGCTGCACGGCGCACTGGCGGAATTGAGCGTGGGCCGGCCGGACCGGCTCTCAACCGATATCGGCCCGGTCATCACCGCCGAGGCCCGCACCACGATCACCGCGCATATCGAGGCGATGCGCGCGCGTGGCTTCACCATCACCGCCGCCAGCCTGCCGGAGGATGCCACCAGCGGATACTTCGTGCCGCCCACGGTGATCGAAATCCCCGCCATAGACGTGCTGGGCCGGGAAGTGTTCGGGCCGGTGCTGCATGTGTTCCGCTACAAGCGCGCGGAGCTGGATGCCGCGATCAGCGCCGTCAACGCGCTGGGCTATGGCCTGACCTTCGGCATCCATAGCCGCATCGACGAGACCATCGCCCGCGTCACCTCCCGGATCAGGGCCGGGAATATCTACGTCAACCGCAACATCATCGGCGCGGTGGTGGGCGTGCAGCCCTTCGGCGGGCATGGGCTTTCCGGCACCGGACCGAAGGCGGGCGGGCCGCTTTACCTCCACCGCCTGGTGGCGCAGGCGGGACAGCCCGCAACGCCCGGCAGCACCATTCTGCCCGGCCCGGCGGGCGAGCAGAACAGCTACGTGCTGACCCCGCGCGGGCGGATTCTCTGCCACGCGGCAACGCGGGAGAGGCTGCTGCGGCAGCTCAGCGCCGTGCGCGCCACAGGCAACAAGGCCTTGCTGGCAGGCCCGGCAGCCAAGGAGGCGCTGGCAGAACCGCCCCCGGCGCTGATTGCTGAGCCAGGACCGCCCGACGCTGCGCTGTACGATGGCGATGCCGCCGGGCTGGCTGAACTCCAGGCCGCGCTGGCGCAATTCACCCACGCGGTCGTGCCGGTTTACGCCCTGCCCCGGGAAGCGGATTATCCGCTGGAATTCCTGCTCGCGGAACAGTCCATCAGCGTCAACACCGCCGCTGCGGGCGGCAATGCCAGCCTCATGATGATCGGCTAAGCCGCGCGGGCCCGGCGGGATGTCCGCAAAGTTTCTTCCCCGGTTACAGTCGGTATCCCTTTGATACAGCGCGCCTGCCGGACAGTTTGATATGGCGCAATGGATTTTTTGCAGCCTCGGCGCGATAAGCCCCCGGCAACAGAAATTGGAGATAGCCGTGCGACAATTTCATACCGAGGGCCACCAGATCGGACGGACCGGCTGGCTGCGCGCCGCCGTCCTCGGGGCCAATGACGGCATCATCTCCACCGCCAGCCTGATCCTCGGCGTGGTCTCCGCCAGTGGCGCGCGGCACGAGGCCCTGGTGGCCGGCGTGGCCGGGCTGGTCGCCGGCGCGATGGCGATGGCCGCTGGCGAATATGTCTCCGTCAGCTCCCAGGCCGACACCGAGCATGCCGCCCTGGCCCAGGAGCGGGACGAACTGGCGACCCAACCCGAGTTCGAGGTGGAAGAACTGACGCAGATTTACGTCGCGCGCGGGGTGGAACCGCCTTTGGCCCGCGAGGTGGCGCTGCAACTGATGCGGCACGATTCGCTCGGCGCCCACGCGCGCGACGAGCTAGGCATTACCGAAGCCAACAGCGCCAACCCCAGTCA
Source organism: Acidocella sp. (assembly GCF_052326845.1). Taxonomy (GTDB): domain Bacteria; phylum Pseudomonadota; class Alphaproteobacteria; order Acetobacterales; family Acetobacteraceae; genus Acidocella. The sequence continues at coordinate 12,493 of NZ_JBKQJR010000025.1, forward strand.
GGCCGCCATCGCCTCGGCCATCATGTTTTCCTCCGGGGCGGCAGCACCTCTGCTCCTCGCTGCGTTCGCCCCCGTGCCAGTCATCATGCCAACCATCGGCGTCAGTGCGCTGCTGCTCCTGGCGCTGCTGGGCGCGATGGGCGCGTGGGCGGGCGGTGCTCCGGCCCTGAAACCGGCTCTGCGTGTCGCCTTCTGGGGTGCGCTCGCCATGGCTGCGACCACAGGCATCGGCCGTCTCTTCGGCGCGACCGTATAACCTTTTAAGGACCACCAACATGAACACAGGCACCGCCACCGCACGGTATGACAGCCTCTCCATCCTCCTGCACTGGGCCACGGCGGCGCTGGTGCTGCTGCTATTCGCCCTGGCGGAGTTCTGGGACTTCTTCCCCCGCCCCACGCATCACCTGATGGTTGTGTTGCATATGTCATTCGGGCTGATCCTCACCGCCATTTTCGCTCTGCGCATCTTCTGGCGCGCCAAGCCAGGCCATGTCCGCTTTCCCGCCGAACCGGGCCTCGCTGGGCGCGCGGCCATCGGCGTGCATCATCTGCTTTACACCCTACTCGCGGCGGAAATCCCGCTCGGCTTCCTCACGCGCTGGATGGATAATCATCCCCTGAGCTTCTTCGGCCTGCTCATCCCGTCGCCTCTAGGTACCGTTCCGAAGCCACTGGGCAAGCTGGTGGACCAGATTCACGACATCACCGCCTGGACCATCATTGTCCTTGCCGGCGTCCATGCGCTCGCGGCACTGTGCCATCATTACCTGCTCAAAGACGGTGTGCTGCGCCGCATGCTGCCCCGGCATGCGGGATAGCTGAGCGCTTGCCTTGCGCCCCGCCCTGCGTTCTAACGCTGACATGAGCGAACAATCTGCCTTGGTCCTGTTCTCCGGTGGCCAGGATTCCACCACCTGCCTCGCCTGGGCGCTGGACCGCTTCGACCACGTTGAAACCATCGGCTTCGATTACGGCCAGCGGCACCGCGTGGAGCTGGAGCTGCGCCAAAACGTGCGGGAGGCCCTGCGGGCGCGCTTTCCCGCCTGGGCGGCCAAGCTGGGCGAGGATCATCTCGTCGATCTCACCGTGCTCGGCCAGATCAGCGACACGGCGCTGACCAAGGATGTCGCCATCGCCATGCAGGCGGACGGGCTGCCCAATACCTTCGTGCCGGGCCGCAACCTCGTCTTCATGACCTTCGCCGCCGCCATCGCCTACCGGCGGGGCGCCAAGCATCTGGTCACCGGCGTGTGCGAGACCGATTATTCCGGCTACCCGGATTGCCGTGACGACACGATGAAAGCCATGCAGCTGGCGCTGAATCTCGGCATGCAGTCGCGGTTCGTCATCCACACGCCGCTGATGTGGATCGACAAGGCGCAGACCTGGGACTTGGCCGAACGGCTCGGCGGGGCGGACCTCGTCAGCCTGATCCGCGAGGAGACCATCAGCTGCTACAACGGCGATACCACCCACCGGCACGAATGGGGCATGGGATGCGGCACCTGCCCCGCCTGCCAGCTACGCGCCCAGGGCTGGGCGGCGTACCGCGCGGGTCAGCCCGCGTAGCAGCACTTATCCCCGCTCGCCTCCCGGTACACGCAAACGAGCGCCAGGTTGGGGAGCTTGGGTTGGACCTTGCGCCAAATCCACATGGCAAGGTTCTCCATCGTCGCCGGACCGAGATCGGCAATTTCGTCCAGGAAATGATGGTCAAGCTGGTCGCGCACCTCAGCCAGCACGCGCTCGAAGATGCCTAGATCCAGCAGCATGCCGCTTTGCGGGTCAGGCTCGCCGCGTAGCGTCACCTCGGCGTGGTAGGTATGGCCGTGGATGCGCCGGCTGGGTTCGGCGTCCACCACGCGGATCAGCGTATGCGCCGCTTCGAAGTAAAACCGTTTCGAGAGTTCGATCATTCAGGGAATTCCAAGCACTTTATGGGTCTGCACGCTGAGCCGCCAGCGCGGATGCGCGAGGCAATAGGCGATAGCCGCCGCGGTGTTCTCCGCGCGGTCCGGGCCATCCATCGGCTGCAACAGGAAATTGCTGAACGCCAGGCCCGCGAATTGGCCGGGATCGACGCCGTCCTGCGGGTAGACCAGCTTCAGCTCATGCCCCGCGGTAAGCTGCAACGGCGCGTCCGCCTTCGGGCTGACGCAGATCCAGTCTATGCCCGGCGGCGGGGCGATGGTGCCGTTGGTCTCCACGGCAATCTCGAAGCCATGGCCATGCAGCGCCGCGATCAGCGGTTCATCCACCTGCAAAAGCGGTTCGCCGCCGGTAAGCACCACCAACCGATTGCCTGCCTCGCCCGCCCAGGCCTGGGCAACGGAAGCCGCCAGCGCATCGGCCGAGGCAAAGCGCCCGCCGCCCTGCCCGTCCGTGCCGACAAAATCCGTGTCGCAGAACTGGCACACGGCCTTGGCGCGGTCCTCTTCCCGGCCGCTCCACAAATTGCAGCCCGAAAAACGGCAAAACACCGCCGGGCGGCCGGCATTCAGCCCCTCGCCTTGCAGCGTGTAGAAAATTTCCTTGATGGCGTATGACATGGCAATTCCGGGGCGGTCCTAAGCCTTCGGCCCCGGCAAATCAACTCGCGACCACGGGGCGGCGGTGAAGCTTTCCGTGAGATAGTCCAGCAGCACCGTCACCCGCGCCGGACGCAGAACACTGGGCGGGGTGACGAGATTGAGCGCGATGGGCGCGATCTCCCAGCCTGGAAGCACTTCCTCAAGCCGCCTGTCAGCCAGTTCCTGCCAGACCATGAATTCGGGCTGGAGCGCCATGCCTTGCCCCGCCAGCAGGGCCGGGCCGAGCGCGTCGGCATTATTGGCCCGTAGCCGCCCACGCATGGGCACGGCGTATTCCTCCCCCCGCGCGTGCCTGAACCGCCAGACGCCGGGCGAGGCGGTGTTCGCGTAGATCAGCCCTGTGTGATGGACAAGCTCGCTCGGGTGTTTCGGGCGGCCGTGGCGGTCGAGATAGGCCGGTGCCGCCACAAGCGGGCGGCGCACGGCGCAGAGGCGGCGGCCCCGCAGCGAGGAATCCGCCAATGCGGCAATGCGCAGAGCAGCATCGAACCCCTCCGCCACCAGGTCCACCAGCTCGTCGCTCAGTTGCAGGTCGATATCGACGTCTGGATACCGGTCCAGGAATGCCGGCAGCACCGGGGCCAGATGGCGCATGCCGAAGGACATCGGCGCCGCGAGGCGCACCAGGCCGCGCGGGGCAAGCGACTGCGCCGATGCTTCGGATTCGGCTGCCTCGCCCTCGGCCATGATCCGGTTCGCGCGCTCCAACGCCCCGCGCCCCGTTTCCGTGACGGAAAGTCGGCGCGACGTGCGGTGCAACAGCACCGCGCCCAGCCGCAGCTCCAGCCTGGTGATGGCCTTGGACACGGTCGGTTTGGACAACCCCAGCTCCTCCGCCGCCCGGGCAAAAGAGCCCGTCTCGGCGACTTTGGCGAAAATGGCCCAGGCCTCGAAATCAGGCAGCCTCATCATGTCTGTTTTGGCACCAATTTATTTCCATCATTTCTATTTTAACCAACCACCCTCGGCTCTATCTCATTCCCAGGACAAGGCCAACAGGGCCCGAAAGGAGAGTTGAAATGATCGACCTACGCCCATTCCAGAGCCTCGGCGGTGCCAATCACGGATGGCTCGACGCCAAGCACCATTTTTCCTTCGCTGAATATCATGACCCCAACCGCATGGAGTGGGGGGCGCTGCGCGTCTGGAATGACGATACGATCGCTCCGGGCACCGGGTTTCCGCCGCATCCGCACGCGAACATGGAAATCATTACCTATGTCCGCAAGGGCGCGATTACGCACCGGGACCATCTGGGCAATCTCGGCCGCACCGAGGCAGGCGACGTGCAGGTGATGTCCGCCGGGACCGGGATCACCCATAGCGAATACAACCTGGAGCAGGAGCCGACGCAGATCTTCCAGATCTGGATCCGCCCCGACGGCCGCGGCCACGGGCCGAGCTGGGGCACCAAGCCCTTCCCCAAGGGCGAGCGGGCCGGCAAGTTCATCGTGCTGGCCTCCGGCTTTGCCGAGGATACCGACGCCCTGCCGATCCACAGCAATGCGCGCTTGCTTGGCGCCACGTTGAAAGCCGGTGAAACCGCCGAATACGCGCTCGGCGCGGACCGGCTTGGGTATCTCGTACCCGCCACGGGCAGCGTGGAAATCGACGGCGTGACCATCCATGCGCGCGACGGCGCCGCGATCAGTATGCTAGACAATCTGCATGTCACTGCCCTGGAGGATGCGGAGATCGTCCTCGTCGACGTAGCATGACCTGCCTAGCCTGAACGTGACCTTACCATTTTCCCAAACATAAGGAGGCATTCATGAGCAAAGTCCTGGTTCTGTATTATTCGAGCTACGGGCATATCGAGCAGATGGCCGAAGCCGTGGCAGCAGGTGCTAGCGAGACCGGCGCTACCGTGACGCTGAAGCGCGTGCCGGAAACCGCGCCGGAGACCGTGGCCAAGGCCGCGCATTTCAAGCTCGACCAGAAAGCGCCGATCGCCACGGTTGCTGAACTCGCCGAGTACGACGCCATCATCGTCGGCGCGCCGACCCGCTTCGGACGCATGCCTTCGCAGATGGCGAGCTTTCTCGACCAAGCCGGCGGGCTGTGGGTGCGCGGCTCGCTCGTCGGCAAGGTCGGCTCGGCCTTCACCTCCACGGGCAGCCAGCATGGCGGCCAGGAAGTCACGCTGTTTTCCACCATCACCAACCTGCTGCATTTTGGCATGATTATCGTCGGCCTGCCCTACAGCTTCCAGGGCCAGACGCGTCTCGACGAGGTCACTGGCGGCAGCCCCTACGGCGCCACTACCATCGCGGGCGGCGATGGCAGCCGCCAGCCGAGCGAAAACGAACTCGCCGGCGCCCGCTTCCAGGGCAAGCACGTGGCGGAAATCGCCAACAAGCTCTTCGGTTAAACCCTGAAGACCGGGAGATGGAAAGTTCCATCTCCCCCCCTTTCCCCCACAATTCGCAAATCAAGGAGATCACCATGTTCAAATATGGTGCGGAGAAGTTCGCCGATGAGTTGATCCTGGCTGCCCGCTTTCTGCTGGTGCTGCTGTTCCTGATCTTCGGCTGGCAGAAGATCACCAATTACGCCGGAACCGTTGCCTACATGGCGCAAACCGGCGCGCCCTCCCCCGGCATTTCCGCCGTCATCGCCATCATCATGGAACTTTTTGTCTCGGCAGCCATCGTGCTCGGCATTTTCACACGCCCGCTCGCACTCCTGCTTATCGCATACACCCTTGGCACGGCCATCATCGGCCATCACTACTGGACCATGACCGGCATGGAGCAGTTCGAGAACATGATCAATTTCTACAAGAACGTGAGCATCATGGGCGGGCTGCTGCTGCTCTACGTGACCGGCCCGGGCAAGTATTCCATCGATCGCCTGCTGCAACGGGGCTGATAATACTCGCCCCTCCCCGCGCCGCCCCCAGTTTTACAACTTGTAGCGCAGCCCCACAAACACCCCGATCGGCGCACCGATGCAATAGCTGCGCGGGTTGGAATAGTTCGGGCTCTGCGCCACATACACCCCGCCATTTCCGGCGGTGGGCGAGAATGTGCCATAAGTGTAGTAGGTCTGGTCGAGTACGTTCTCGATGGTCCCGAATACCTGCAGCCGCCGGGTCAGCCAGTAACTGGCAGTGAGGTTGAGCACCACCGAGCCCGGCAGCGGCTTTTGCAGGTTGGCGGTATCATCGGCCAGGAACTGGCTTGTCTGCGCCACGCCGTCCAGGCCCACACTCCAGCGCGGCGTGATGTCGTAGGTGACGCCCGCCTTGATGACGTTTTCCGGCACGCCGGGCAGAGTGTCGCCAGGAGTGACGATGATATCGCCATTCACGTCAGCGCCGGGGTTGTACACCGAGGAGATCAGATAGCTGCTCTGGTAGGTCGCACTGGTGAAGCTGTAGTTCAAATAGCCGTGCCAACGCGCCGCCTCGTAAGCCAGCCCCATATCCACACCCTGGCGCCGCACATTGCCGATATTGGCGAAATACCCCGCCCCCTGCGGGTTGAGCGGCGATTGCAGGAATTCGATGTCGTCGCTGGTCATCGAGCGGAACAGGTCCAACGTGTAGGTCAGCAGCCCGCCGCCCGGCGCCAGGGCCGTGCCGCGCAGCCCGGCCTGCACCTCGCGCGTGACGAGCTGCTTCAGCGGCGGATCGCCGGACATGAAATTCGCCAGGGTACAGGCATCCTCCGGGCTGGCGCAGGAAAATTCGGCGGGGGTCGGCGCGGCATTCTGTTCGGACCATCCAGCATAGGCCGTGAGTTCCGGGCTGAGTTTGTAGGCCAGCCCAATTGCAGGGTTGAAATGCGAATAATAATGCTGCCCATTCAGCCCTCCCCCGGCGGCGTTGGGATCGGGCGGAAGCTGGTTGTGCAGGTTGATCTGCGCGAGGTTCAGCCGCCCGGCGGCGGTGAGGCTGAGGCGGCTGGTGAGGCTGAACGTGTCGGCGGCATAGGCGCCGTAATACACGTTGCGGATGCCCACGCGCGTCGGCACGGTGCCGGGTTCGTCCACCTCGTATCCCGGCGATGGCGCACCACCGGGCGTGTAGTACACGCGGCTGTCGAGGCTGATAGCGCCGTCATAGGCAGCGGCGCCGTACATGGTGTAGGCGCCATCCAGGCTCAGCCCGGTGGAGAGGGTATTGTCGTGCTCCAGCACCTGCGCCGTGCGGGTAAGCTGCCCGGCGAGGCCGAAACCGTTGGTGTTGGTGCTGTTCTCCGCGAGCTGGCCGTAATTCATGGCCGCATCGCCCAGATAGGCCGGGATTGGCACCCCGCCCGGGCCGGTCGCCACATCGCCCCCCGGCCCGCCCTGGCACAGATACCCCTCATTGAGGCCCGGGCCGCAGGGCGTGTCGTTGGGGCCGTTGCCGTTGGTCAGGTCCTCGTGCAGGTTCTCGGCATAGGCCGTCAGGCTGAGGTTCAGCGTGTCGCTCAGCCTGGTATCCAGCGTGGCGGCCAGCTTCACGTATTTGTCGTCGATCCGGTTAGGGCCGGTAAATTGCGCGGCGGAATCTGCGGCCAGCACCTGCACCGGCACCGAGCCCGGGCCGTTCAGCGCCGAATGCGCCACGGTCACGTTGACATGCAGCGTGGTGTTCTGCCCCTGCCAGCCGAGATCGCCATAGAAATTCTGGATGTCCGAAGCCTGGTCGTCACGCCAGCCCTCCTCATGCGTGGCGGAAACATCGACATAAGCGGCGGTATTGCCGCGCTGCAGGCCGTATTCCAGATTGCCGGTGACGCGCCCGAACGACCCGCCGGAGAGAGAGATCTCGCCGCCCGGATCGGTGAAGCCGTTCTTCATCCGCACATCCACGGCGCCGCCCAGGGCATTCAGGCCGTAGGCCGGGTTGCCATCCTGCACCGAGAGCGAGGCGATGGCCTCATCGGGCAGCAGCGACCAAATGGCGATGTCCCCGAACGGGGCATTAAAGCGCGCGCCGTCGACATAGACAGACAACCCCGCCGGCGTGCCCTGGATCGGGGAGATTTCAAAGCCGTGGTAGAAAATATCGGGCTGATACGGGTTGCCCTGGCTCTGCGTCTGGGTGACGCCCGGAACCTCCTGGGTGAGCGCGCCGGTCAGGCTGGCGGTGCCGTGCGGCCTCAGCGCCGCGCCGCTCAGCGTATGCACCGGGTGCGGCCATTTGCTCTCGTCGATGACCGCGCCTGCGGCGGGGGCCGTATGCACCACAATCTCGCCCGGAACCGTCTGCGCCCAGGCCGGCCCGGCGCCCGCCAGCATGGCCAGCGGCAACGCCAGATATTTCACGGACGGCGATGCCTGAATTCCGGCGCTGGAGCGACAGCCTCGGCCAGGGCGGTCTCACGGAGGCGCGCATGGTGCGGCGAGCGGTGGCAGACCGGGTCGGTGGCCGTGGCATCGCCCAGCAAAGCCAGCGCCTGGCAGCGGCAGCCGCCGAAATCCACCTCGCGCCGCTCGCAGGAGCGGCAAGGCTCCTGCATCCAGCCCGTGCCGCGGAAACGCTGGAAGGCATCGCTCGCATCCCATATCTCACCCAGCCCCCGCTCGCCCGCGCGCTCGAAGCTCATACCCGGGATGGAATCCGCGGCGTGGCAGGGCAGCACGCGGCCATCGGGCGCGATGTTGATGAACCGGCTGCCCCAGCCGCCCATGCAGGTCTTGGGCAGGTCGGCATGCAAATCGGGCAGCACGTAGTCGATGACAAGCTCGCCGCGCAGGGCCTCGCGGCGTTCCGCGACGATGGCGTCCGCACGGGCGAGCGCGGCTTCGTCGGGGATCAGCGCCGCGCGGTTGACTAGCGCCCAGCCATGATACTGCACATGCGCCACCTCCAGCCGCCCGGCCCCCAGCACCACGGCAAGGTTGATGATCTCGTCCAGCCGGTCGAGATTCTGCCTGTGCACCACGGCGTTCAGCGTCAGCGCCATGCCGAGCTTCGGGACCAGCCGCGCCACCTCCAGCTTCTTCGCATGCGCGCCAGCATAGGCGGCGATGCGGTCCGCGCTCTCGGCATCCGCGCCCTGGATGCTCACCTGCACATGGTCCAGCCCAGCCTCGGCCAGGGCGCGCAGCTTGGCCTCGTCCAGCAGCACGGCGGAGGTGATGAGATTGGTGTACAACCCCGCCCCACTCGCATGGGCGACCAGCTCCGGCAGATCGCGCCGCAGCGTGGGCTCGCCGCCGGAAAAATGGATCTGCAGCACGCCGAGTGCTGCGGCCTCGTCGATCACGGTCTTCCAGAAATCCGTGTCCCGTTCGGCATTGGCCTTGAGCAGTTCCAGCGGGTTGGAGCAGTAGGGGCATTGCAGCGGGCAGCGATGCGTCAGCTCCGCCAGCAGCGCCATCGGCGGCGGATGGGCGGTCATGCGGTAATCATCCCCTTGTCGCGCAGATCAGTGAGCAGCTCGAGCACATCGGCCCGCACAATCTCCACGTCGGTCTCGTATTGCTCGGCCAGGGCGGCGCAGAGCGTCTCGATGGTGGTGGCGCCGTCGAGCTTCTCCAGCACCGCGTTGGCGATATCGTCCAGCACCAGCACGCGCTCCGGGGCCAGCAGGATGTTCTGGCCACGGGCGGCATCGTAGCGGCGGCGCACGCCCGGCTTCAGGCGCGGCACCGCCTCCAGGGCGAGCGCGGTCATGCCGCCGCGGGCAGCGAGGGTGCTTCGGACAGAAACGCCCCGGCCGGGAGCATCCCCGGCGAGACATAGGCCATGTACAGCGCATCGAGTTGCGCCCAGAGCAGGTCGCACTTGAACCGCAACGCCGCCAGCGCCGCCTGCTGCTGCTCCACCGTGCGCGCGTGCGCTTTCACGTAGTTCAGCGCGAAATCGGCATCGCGCGGGGCCTGATGCAGGCGGGCGTTGAAATAGACCAGCGTGTCGCGATCCACGAAATCGTAATTCGCCAGCATCCCGGCCACACGTTCCGAGATGATGGTGGGCGAGAACATCTCGGTCAGCGACGAGGCCACGGCCTCCAGCAGGCTCTGCTCGCGCACGAAATTCACATAGGCATCCACGGCGTAGCGGGTAATGGGCAGGATGGCGCGGCAGGACTCCACCAGTTCAGCATCGAGCCCTACCCCGGTCGCCAGACGCAGCCAGCGGGCGATGCCGCCATCGCCCGGCGCTTCCCCGTCATGGTCCACCAGGCGCTGGCGCCAGGCGCGGCGGGAGTCCGCATCGGGGAAGCGTGCGATGATCAGCGCGTCCTTCCGGGGGATGCTGCACTGGTAGTAGTAGCGGTTGAGCGCCCAGGCCTGTACCTGCTCGCGCGTGCAGCCGCCGGAATGCAGCATCTTATGGAACGGGTGCAGGCTGTGGTAATGTTTCGCCCCAATCTCGCGGAGCGCGGCCTCAAGCGCTGTGTCGTCAAGCAGTTTCATGTCGTCACCTCCATGCCGTCATGCGCGACTTCCCACCCGGCGGCGCGGACTTGGGCGGCCTCTGGACTGTCGTCGCACAGGATCGGGTTCGTATTGTTTATGTGTATGAAGATTCGCCGCCCGAGCTTAACCGGGGCAAAGGCGGCGATGGTCCCGGCCTCGCCGGAGACGCTGATATGGCCCATGCGGGCCCCGGTCTTGTGGCCGAGCCCGGCGCGGATCATCTCGTCATCCTGCCAGAGCGTGCCGTCGAAAAACAAAAGATCGGCACCATCAACCCGGGCGCGCAGAGCATCCGTAACGGCGTTGCAGCCGGGAATGAACACGAGCCGGTGTCCGGCGGCATCGGTGATGTCGAGGCCGATCACGGCATCGGGCGAGAGCAGCTCCTCGATTTTGTCGCTGGTCTCGGTATAGAGCGGGATCTTGCCGCCGACGCGGAACGGCGTGACGCGCAGGCCGAGCGGCTCGCCGCGCGCATCGCAAATATCCTCAGTGGCGCCGGCATCCAGCACGCGGCGGGGCACGCGGGGGGCAGGCAGGACATCGAAGATGACGTTGCGGCGCAGAATATCCAGCACCGAGGCGGGGCCGTAGAGGCCGAATTCATGGCCTTCCCGCAGGGAGAGCAGGCCAGTGATGCAGTCGATATCGGCGCCGGTGAGCACCACCGCCGCGATGGGCGAGCCGCGCAGCACGCCGGGTGCTGGGTGCAGGCAGGGCGCCTGGGCAATCTGGCAGGGCAGATCGGGGCTGGCATTGAGCAGCACCCAGCGAATGCCATCGGCGGAGACAGCCAGCGAGGCCTGCGTGCGCGGCCTAGCGTGGGCATCGCCCGCGCGGGCCTTCCGGCACATGGCGCAGCCGCAATTCCATTGCGGGAAACCGCCTCCCGCTGCGGCGCCAAGCACCCGGACTTTCATCTTGATCGCCCGAAAGAACGGCTGCCCGGCGCCATGCGCTTACTTCCGCGCGGCGGAGACGTACGAGTTGATCTCGGTGCCCACGCAGATTTCGGTCACGGTAGGTTTACGCCACATATGCACTCCTCCTTCACAGTTTTTCACTTCGCCCTTGGCATCATGGATGCGCGGCGGGCCACCGCGGCATGGGGTGGCCAAGCCAGTAAAGGCCCCGGCCGGAAGATCACGGCTTCTGGGATACCAGCGGGACTTTGGAACTCAGGCTGGCGGTGTAGTCGAGCTTCGTGGTGCCGGCCGGATAGCCATTCTGCTGCAGGATGTAGGAGAACACGTCCTCATACTGCTCGTGGGTAAGGCTGGCGGGCTGGCCTGCCGGCATCTGCTGCGCCGCCTCGGTGAACATCGAACCTATCGTGTACTTGTTGCCCGCGCTGGCGAAAGCCTGACCCACCAGCGCCGGACCGGCGGCGCCGGTCAGGTCAGCGCCATGGCACATGGCGCAGCTCTGGGCGAACACGTCGGCGCCAGCCTTGGCTTGGTCGGCAGTGTAGAGCGCGGGCGGAGCCGCCAGGGCCACCGTAGCGGAACCGGCCAGCAGCACCGCGCCAAGCAGAACGTGGATCTTCAAGCTATTCATTTTTTCATCCTCTTTTACGTTATCACTCACCAGCCACCTGATACGGCGCCACCAGCGTTTTCAGCTGTCCCGCCTGCTCAAGGCGCTCCAGACCTTGGTTGAACGCACGTGCCTGCGCCGCCGCACGCGGCATGTATAACGCTACCACATTCCAGGCGGCATCCGGCATATTCATTACGGCTTCGCGCAAGGCGTGCGGATGCGCCGCTTCCTCCCGCACCAGCCAGGGCTGCCACACCATTGCCGCGCCCACCTCTCCCTTCAGCAAGGCGGCCAGCAGGTCGTCATTGGTGTAGTACACGTGCTCCGCATGGGCGGTACGGGTGTCGAAATAGCTGTTCGGCACGGTGAGGAAGTCCACGCCGATATCGGCCGTCGCCACCATGGTGTCGAAGTCACGCGGCGGCGCACCAGTGGTGGCCATCACGAAGCCAGTGCGCGCATAGGGGCGCGTGGCTTGCAGGCCTTGCGGCACCCCTGCCCCGCTAGCCTCGACAGGCACGCCCATGACGAGGTCGCACTGACCGGCCATCTTGGCGAAGACCTTGCCGGGGTCGATCTTGGCATCGTCGCCATCGCCATCCACGCCGTCATCGCCGGTGTTCAGCTTCACGAACGCGGCGCGCAGGCCGCTCCGCGCGGCCACGGCCTGGGCCACTGCGCGGTCGGTGGAGGACAGCGGGTTGGCCTCATCCACGCAGAAGCGGATGTCAGCGGTACTTGCCGGAGAATCAACCGTGCTGCCAACCGCCCGCGCGGGCGAGGCCAGCGCCAGGGCGGCAAGAGCCGCCATGGCGCCCAGCGCTACCCCCGGCCGCTGACGCGACCGGGAGACGCCTGCCTTACGAGTGCAGGGCGAAGACATAGAGCTGCCCGCCACGGGGGATCTTGGCCTCGGGGATGGCCAGCTTGCCCGCCCAGATCGGCCACACGCCACCCCAGCCTGTCCACACCGCCACGTATTGCACGCCGTCGATCTGGTAGCTGATCGGGTTGGAGATGATGCCCGAGGTCAGCTGCGGGCTGGTCCAGACGACATCGCCAGTTTTGGCGTCGAACGCCTTCAGGTAGCCGTCCGGCGTGCCGCTGAACACGAGCCCGCCCTTGGTCGCCAGCGTGCCGGCATCCCAGGGGAAGGAGCTCTTCTGCTCCCAGACCTGCTTGCCCGTGGAGAGGTCGATGGCCTGCAGCGAGCCGTACTGGCCGGGGCTTTCCGGGTCGTCCTTCATCTCGAACTTCTCGCCCAGGAACGGCAGGCCGGCCGAGTAGGTCACCGGCACGCCGACCATGGTCATGCAGGCGTGCAGCGTGGGCACATAGGCCATGTTGGTGTCGGGATCGACGGAGCCCGGCCACCAGTTCTTGCCGCCCAGGAAGCTCGGGCAAGTGAAGATCGACTTGGTCAGCGTCGGCTTGTTCGCGTCGTTGGTAATGGCGTGGCCGGTCTTGTCGATGCCCAGGATCGAGGTGTCGTGCACAAAGGTCTTGGCGTAGATCAGCTTACCGTTGGTGCGGTCGATGGCGTAGAAGTAGCCGTTGCGGTTGGCCTCGATGATCGCCTTATAGGGCTTGCCTTTATAGGTGATGTCGGCCAGCTGCGGCGTGTTCACGCCGTCATAGTCCCAGCTGTCGTTGGCGGTGTACTGGTAGTACCATTTCATCTTGCCGGTATCCGGGTCGAGCGCGAGCAAGGAGTCCGAATACAGGTTCTTGCCCGGGCGCATCTTGGCCAGCCACGGGCTAGGGTTGCCCACGCCCCAGAGCAGGGTATTGGTGTCGGAATCGTAGGTGCCGGTCATCCAGGAGGCGCCGCCGCCGGTCTGGTACATGCCCTTGGGCCAGGTGTCGCCGCCCGGTTCATCCGGAGACGGAATGGTATAGATCTTCCAGACTTGGTTGCCGGTGGCGGCGTCGAGCCCCACGATGAAGCCGCGCGCGCCGTACTCGCCGCCGCCGGAGGCAATGATGACCTTGCCGTTCACAACCAGCGGCGCCTCGGTGATGGAGTAGCCAGTGCCGGCCTCGGCCAGGGAGACGTTCCACTGCTCCTTGCCGGTGGTGGCGTCCAGCGCCACGACATGATTGTCCAGCGTGCCGAAGATCACCGAGTTGCCGTACACGGCCACGCCGCGGTTGTTGATGTCGCAGCACAGGGTCTTAAAGGCCTCCGGGGCGACCTGATAATCGTACTGCCAGAGCTTCTCGCCAGTCTTGGCGTTGTAGGCAATGACGTGGTCCCTCGGCGTCGTCACGAACATATAGGTGCCGACCACGACCGGCGTGCCTTCGAAGCCGTCGGGGATGGCGATCTTGCCGGAGGTCCAGGCGGTGGTGAGGCTGGCGACATTGCTGGTGTTGATCTGGTCGAACGGCGCGTAGTCCTGGCCGGAATAGTCGCGGTTGAACATCAGCCAGCCATCGGAGGTGGAGGCGCCAACAAGGTCGGCCTGGCTCACCGGCGTGTAGGCCGGGGCGGCCATCGGAGAGGCCATCGGAGAAGCCATCGGAGAGGCCATCGGGGCTGTGGTTTGGGCGCACGCCGCGGACGGCACTATCAGCGCCACGCAGGCCGCCAAGGCCAGCCCGGCACAGCCGAGCGCCGAGGCGCCCTTAAGACGGTCTTGGAGACTTATTTTCGGCATTATTTCACTCCCTTGTTGATACACGCTTGGTCGCGTTGCCTGTGCCGGCTCCGCCTGGCGGGGAACAATTCTCTCCCCTTTCTTCTTCCTTTAGTGCGCCCTGCTTCAGCGCGCCCCGGGAAGGCCAGCAGATTCGAGCCGCCGCATGTTGGCACGATTAGCCCTAAATGTCTTGGTGCAATATCGTAATTAACAATCTATTGGGCACACCGCCATGTCAGCCTGCCCGAGATCTCGCCTTCCGGATGCGCTCCGCCCTGCTTTGATCGGCATGAACAATCCTCCTGATTACCGCGCATGGCGGCTCTTGTTTGTCGTGCTTCACTGGTAAGCAAGACCCATGCCACATTAAAAAATCAGGCCGCGCCTTGGGTTTATGCCAGAGCGCGGCCAAGCGAGGCGTCACGAAACATGACAGCGCGCCAAAATGGAGCGCCACACCTGTTGCGGCTGTTGCGGCGCGGCATGCAAAAAGGGGCATGACGCTGCCATGCCCCTTGCTCAATAACGACGGCGTTGCTGCCGGAGCTTATCCGGCCAGGACCGCCTGCCCTTCCCCGCCGCCGATCAACCCGCTCGCCTCTTTCAGCCCCACGCCGGTAAGGCCACGGCGCAGCGCCTCGCGCATCAGCCAGGCCAGCATGTCCCCCGCCGTGCCGTAAGAGAGCCCGCCATGGGTGTGGATGTTGGAGATGCAGTTGCGCCCCGAATCCATCGTCCCGCGCTTGGGGGTGTAGGTAAGGTAGATCCCCAGGCTGTCGGAAACCGTCAGCCCCGGGCGCTCGCCGATCAGGACGGCGCAGAGCTTCGCCCCCATCGCCTCGCCGATATCATCGCCCAGCGCCACGCGGGCCTGGGTGGCGATGACGGGCGGCGCGATCCGGAAACCGCCAAGGCGTTCCACCGCGGCCTCGAACATCGGCACGGCGTTGTGCATCACGGCGGTGGCCGAAAGGCCATCGGCAATCACCAGCACGGCGTCGTATTCGCCGCGCGGCAGAAGCGGCAGGCAATCAGGGTGCAGGCGCCGGCCAAGGTCGGGGCGGCGCAGATACTGCTCGCGGTTTTCCGCCTCGCTGTGCACGCAAATCGCTCCGGGCAGCGCCGTCTTCAGCCGGGCCAGATCCAGCTTGGTGTGCACGGCGTCCCGCGCCGTGGCGTGGGCGAATTGGAATTCAAGCACGTCGGCGATTTTCATGGCATCGCCAGCGCGGCCCAGCCCAATGCGCGCGCGCGTGGCCAGGCGCAGCTGTTCCCACGGGTCTTCAGGCGGCATCGCGATGCTCCGCGATGAGGCGCCGCAGCGTCGGGTTCTGCGGCGTGGCGAGGCGCATGCGCCCGGCATGGTCCAGCATGTCCATCTTCTCCAGCCAGGCCTCGAATTCCGGCGCCGGGCGGGCGCCGAAGGTGGAGCGCAGGTACAGAATATCGTGATAGGCAAGGCTCTGGTAATTCAGCATCACGTCGTCCGCCCCCGGCACGGCAATGACGAAGGACACGCCCGCGGCGGTAAGCAGCGTCATCAGCGTGTCCATGTCGTCCTGGTCGGCTTCCGCATGGTTGGTGTAGCAAACGTCGCAGCCCATCGGCACGCCCATCAGCTTGGCGCAGAAATGGTCCTCCAGCCCGGCGCGGATGATCTGCTTGCCATCGTACAGATATTCCGGGCCGATGAAGCCGACCACCGTGTTCACCAGCAGCGGCGAGAATTCCCGCGCCACGGCATAGGCCCGTGCCTCGATCGTCTGCTGGTCCAGCCCGAAATGCGCATCCGCCGAGAGGGCAGCGCCCTGCCCGGTCTCGAAATACATCACGTCATTGCCGATCGTGCCGCGATTGAGCGACAGCGCCGCCTCCCGCGCCTCGCGCAGAATGGAAAGATTGATGCCGAACCCGGCATTCGCCGCCTCGCTCCCGGCGATTGACTGGAACACGAGGTCCATCGCGCCCCCCGCATTCATTACCTCGATGGCGTTGGTCACATGCGTCAGCACGCAGGTCTGGGTGGGAATATCGTAACGCGTGCGCAGACCATCCAGCATGTCGAGGAGCGAAATGCAGTTCTGCACGCTGTCGGTGGCGGGGTTGATGCCGATCACGGCATCGCCCGTGCCATAGAGCAGCCCGTCCAGCGTG
Organism: Acidocella sp.; assembly: GCF_052326845.1. Taxonomy (GTDB): domain Bacteria; phylum Pseudomonadota; class Alphaproteobacteria; order Acetobacterales; family Acetobacteraceae; genus Acidocella. Next base: position 28,784 of record NZ_JBKQJR010000025.1, read on the forward strand.
GCGGCGGCGATGCCGCGCAAATCGTCCGTCGGGTGATTGGGCTGCAGGCGGCAGGACAGCCGCCCAGGCAGCCCGATCGTGTTGCGGAATTTCTTCACCACCACGCATTTGCGCGCGACCGAGATAAGGTCCTGGTTGCGCATCAGCTTGCTCACCGCCGCCACCATCTCCGGCGTCAGCCCCGGGGCGAGCGCGGTCAGCGCCGCCGTGTCCGCCTCGTAGGAGAGCAGCCAGTCGCGGAAGCCCCCCACGGTGAGATGCGAGACCGGCTTGAACGCCTCGGCATCGTGCCGGTCGAAGATCAGCCGCGTCACCTCATCCGTCTCATACGGAATCAGCGGCTCTTCGAGAAAAATCTTCAGCGGCAGATCAGCCAGCACAGCCCTGGCGGCCACGCGCTGGGCATCGCTTTCCGCCGCCAGCCCGGCCAGCTCATCGCCAGAGCGCCGCGCCGAGGCGCAGGCGAGCAGCATTTTCAGGTCATCGAAGCGGTAGGTTTCGCCACGGAAGGCATGAGCAAAGTTCACCATGGCTCATAAAATCACATGATTTTACCAAAAAGCAACTCAAATTCTTTCCAGGAAGAGGGCATTGCCTCCAATGCCGGAAAACGGGATGCCACGACAGCCTTGCTGGCGGCTTTGCCTCAATTTACTGGTAGCGGGTGATCCCGGGCGCTGGAGGCGTCAAGTGACACGCATGCCTGAACCAGCCCAACAGGTCCTCGCCCGCCGGTAGGACATCATCGCCGCGCTGCTCCGGGCATGATTGCCACACGCTTCACCATCCAGCGAGGACACCCGGCGCAGCTTGCACTAACCTGGCACATAAAATCCCGCCGGATTCTCGCCGGCGGGATTTTTTCATAACCTATATCAACCAGGGATCAGAATTCATCCCAATCTTCAGTGCCTACGGGCGCCAGCGCGCGAGGGGCCCTCGGCGCAACGGGCAGCTTCGGGGCACGCGTGGGGGAGCGGCTCCTGGCCGGGGCGGGCTGCGGCGCCCGACGGGCGGGCTCCACATAGCCAATCTGGAATTGCCCGACCAGGCTGACAAGCTCCTCGGCCTCCTCGGTCAAAGAATGGCAGGAAGCATTCGCCTGCTCCACCATGGCGGCGTTCTGCTGCGTCACGACGTCCATCTGGCTCACGGCCTCGTTCACCTCATTCAGCCGGACTGCCTGTTCCTGCGCGGAGGCGGCGATCTCGGAAATAAGCTCGTTCAAGCGCGCCACCTGGCCGACAATGCGCTCCAGCGCCTTTCCGGTCTCGCCCACCAGCTTCACGCCGTTCTCCACCTCCGTCCCGGAGGCGGTGATGAGGGCTTTGATCTCCTTCGCCGCATCGGCCGAGCGTTGCGCGAGCGCGCGCACCTCGGTTGCCACCACGGCAAAGCCGCGTCCGGCATCGCCCGCGCGCGCTGCCTCCACACCGGCATTCAACGCCAGAAGATTGGTTTGGAAGGCGATCTCGTCGATGACGCCCAGAATTTTGCCGATCTCCTTGGAGACGCTCTCGATCCCGTCCATTGCCTTCACGGTATCGCCCACCACCTTGCCGGATGTCTCGGCGTCGCCCTTGGCATCCTGGGCCAGCTTGCGCGCCTCGCTCGCGCCGTCCGACGTCGTCTTCACTGTTGCGGTGATCTCGCTCAGCGCCGCGGCGGTTTCCTCCAGGCTGGCGGCCTGCTGCTCGGTCCGGCGGGCAAGATCGTCGGAAGCCTGTGTCATCTCCGCCGAGCCCGCGCGCACGCCTTGCGTATTGACGGCAATCGCCTTCATCGCCTCCTGCAGCTTGGTCATGGCAATATTGAAATCCGCGCGCAGCACCTCGTATTCCGGCGCGAATGTCTCGTTCAGACGGAACGCCAGGTCGCCCGAAGACAAACGGGAAAGCCCGCTGCCCAGCGCTTCGACAACCTTGCCCTGCTCCGCCGCTACCGCCATGCGCGCGGCTTCCGCCTCGGCCCGGGCCTGCTCGGCATGGCGGCGTTCCGCCTCTGCCGCCGCCTCATGAAGCTGCCCTTCCGCCAGGGTGTGGCGGAAACCCTCCAGCGCCATGGCAATAGTGCCGGTCTCGTCACGCCGCTCCTGCCCTCGGACTTCGCTGTTGTAATCGCCGCGGCGCAGCGTCTCCACCGCGTTCAGCAGCCCCGCCATCGGCCGGCGGACCAACAACAGCACCGTGAAGTAAAGCGCACCCATCACCAGCAGCAGGGTCAAGGCACCGCCGGCGACCATCGCCCAGACGGCATGGCGCACGGGCGCGTCCACCACGTCCTCCGGCACGTCGATAACAACCGCCCAGGTGGCGTTGAGATTCGGCACCGCGAACGGATAGATGATACGCTCGATCCGGCCATGATCGAACTTGTTCAAGACGCACGGTTGACCATCGGCAATGGCGGCCTTGAGCGCGACGGCGCCTTCCCCGGCATAAGGCTTCATCAACAATGCCCGGTCCGGAGTGGCTATCCAGGCGCCACTGCTGGAGACCAGCATGACACGGCCTTGCCCAAAGGGCTTCATCGCCGCCAGCATGCGGGAAAGCCCGTCGAGACGCACATCGACCCCGGTGACGCCAATCGTCTTGCCGCCCACAATCACCGGATAGGCGATGGAGACCATCATCTTGCCGTTACCTTCATCCGCGTAGGGTTCGGTAATGGCGCCCTCGCCGGAAGATGCCGCGAGCGTGTACCAGGACTGCGTGTAATCCACGGGGGTCGCGGAGTATTGGATGCTGCCGTCATCGGCCTTCGTCCAGTAGGGATTGAAGTCTCCATCCGCATTATCGCCGGGCGCCTTGGGGTCGCGCGTGCCGTCGAAACCGCCCGGCGCCTCCTGCATCCATGAGCCGAAAATATCGGGGTAGCGGGTTTCATTCATCCGCAGCATGGCTACCACCATGGCCCGGTCCCGAACGCCCGCGTTGAACGCGGCGGTGATTGCGCCGGTCAAGGCGTTCACCCCCGACGCCTGTTCCGTTAGCTTGGTGGAGATGGCGTTGGCCACGCTTTCCGCCTGGGTGTTGGCCTGGGCATAAACGGAACTCTCCACACGATCCCGGGTCGCCCAGGTCGCAAGAAGAATTGCGCCCCCCAAGATGATGGCGAACGCCGCGCCGGCAACGCCGATCAGCTTCGTGGACAGGGAACCAAAAATCACTTTCCGGGAATCGGAGGCCATACCGCTTGCTTCCTGTTGTCTGGACAATACACCGGAAGCCTAGGGGAAGCGGCCTTAAGGCGAGATTAATCGACAATAACGCGGCCATTGTGGCGTGTCTGGCTCAAACCCTCGCATGGCCCGGAAAGCAAGAGCACCCGCCCATTAGCGGACATGGCTTCCAGCGCCCCGCCCTGACATGCCGGGCATTTCACTCTGGCCGATTCTCCGTTAACATCATGATCGAGATCAAGGCATTGCTTTCACCGGTTGCAATACCCTGGAAGCCATTTCAACAGGAGATCATCATGCCCCTGCACTCTCACCGGTTAACCGCCGCCGCGGTCGCCCTGCTCGTGCTCACCGGCTGTCAGCCTGCTCCGCCCACTGGGCCGACGATTGCCGTCATGCCGGGGCCGCACAAGACACTCAGCCAGTTCCAGAGCGACGATTACACGTGCCGCGGTTTCGCGCAGAACCAGAGCAGCCAGCCGGCGCAAACGGGGATCAACAGCCCTGTTGGCACAACGGCGGTGACCACCGTTGGCGGCACAGCCGCTGGCGCATTGCTTGGCGCGGCGGCCGGCAATGCCGGCATGGGTGCTGCCATCGGTGCTGGCGCCGGGCTTCTGGGCGGCGCCGCGCTGGGGGCCAACCAGAGCAACCAGCAACAGGAGACCATGCAACAACGCTATGATATCGCATATGCGCAATGCATGAAGATCCGGGGCAACAGCGTTCCCCCGATGTGACCACGAAGCCAAGCGCGGCAAAAATCTGCGCTGCATCAGCCGGGCGACACCAAGCGAAGCATGATTTTGTCATGCGTTTGATAAAAAGGTGTCCCCGGCGGAATTCGAAGCCACGGCCCAAGGGTCAGAAATCCCAGTCCTGACGACGATGGTCGCGGACTGGAAGAAGAAAGCAATCGAGGGCACCGGCGTTAATCGAGCCTGGGCATCCCAGCCTCTCGGTGGTCCGGCAATGCGCGCTGCTTGAGTGCGCCTATATCCACGTCTTCGAGACCAGATCAGCCTTGCGGGCAGGGTTAACCACGTCAACCGGCATCTACAACGCCAGGTAGCGCGCTTGACGCCCCCCGGATGAGACGTATTATGGCCTCGAAACAATAACCTGGCGGCGTAAAACGAACCAGGGAATATCTTAACCAAATCGCCTAACTTTATACGCCCTTTATGCGCGACACCGCATTTTCACATGTGAAGTTTACGCCTCTGAGCGCATCTCAAAATGCTTGAAAGGAGACCCTCGATGAGCGACCTTATCGCCGTTTTATTTGGCTGCGCCATCTTTACCCTGCTCTTCCTCTACGTGCCCCTGGCGGAGCGCGTGTGATGCTGGACCTCACATTGGGTGGCGTCATTTCCGCCGGGCTGCTGGTTTATCTTGTCTGGGCGATGCTGCGCCCCGAAGATTTTTGAAGGTTTTTGTTCCCATGACAATTCAGGGACTACTTTATATTGCGCTGATGTTCGCGCTTGTGCTGGGCGCTGCATTTCCACTCGGCCGCTACATGGCGGCAATTTTCGAGGGCCGGATTACCTGGCTGCGCCCGCTGGAACTGGGCTTCTACCGCCTCGCCGGTGTGGATGAAACCCGCCCCATGGGCTGGCAGGGCTACGCGGTGGCGCTGCTGCTGCTCAGCGTGATCCATTTCCTGCTGCTCTACGCCATTCTGCGCCTGCAATATTACCTGCCGTTCAATCCGCAGCATATCGCCGGCATGTCCCCGCGCCTGGCCTTTAACACGGCGGCGAGCTTCACCACCAACACCAACTGGCAGGCCTATGCGCCGGAATCGCAGATTTCCAACGGTGCGCAGATGTTCGGCCTTGCCGTTCATATGTTCATCTCCGCCGCCGCCGGCATTGCCGCCGCCGCCGCGGTCATGCGCGCGTTTACCGGCAGCGCGCTGAAATCCATCGGCAATTTCTACGTCGATCTCACGCGCATCACGCTCTACCTGCTGCTGCCGGTCACCATCGTTGCCGCCGTGCTGCTGGTTATCGCCGGTTCGCCGCAGACCTTCCCCAGCGCGGCCTTCGCCACGGCGCATACGCTGCAGGGCGGCTCGCAGACCATCGCGATGGGCCCGGTCGCGTTCCAGGAGGCGATCAAGGAGCTCGGCACCAATGGTGGCGGCTGGTTTAACGCCAATTCCGCGCACCCGTTCGAGAACCCGAACGCCTGGACCAACCTGCTGGAAAACTGGCTGCTGCTGGTCATCGGCTTCGCCCTGCCCATCGCCTTCGGCCACATGGTGAAGGACAAGGCCCAGGGCCGCGCGCTGATGGCCGCCATGGCGATCATCCTGGCGCTGGGCTGCGTCGGCGCCTACGCGGCGGAGGCTGCTGGCAATCCGCTGCACATCGCCGCCGGCGTCGCACAGAGCGGCGGCAACTGGGAAGGCAAGGAGTTTCGCTTCGGCATTCCTGCCTCCGCTACCTTCAACGTCTCCGCCACCGGCACCTCCACCGGCGCCGTGGATAGCTTCACCGACAGCTACATGCCGCTCGGCGGCGCCATTCCCATCTTCCTGATGCAGCTTGGCGAAGTAACTCCTGGCGGTGTCGGCTCCGGCTTCTACACCATCATCGTCTTCGCCTTGCTCTCCGTGTTCGTCGCGGGGCTGATGGTGGGACGAACCCCGGAATATCTGGGCAAGAAGGTGCAGTCCAAGGAGATCAAGCTCGCCATGCTCGGCGTGCTCATTCTCACGCTGTTCATTCTCGCCGGCGCCGGGTTCTCGCTGATGACGGCATCGGGCCTTGGCTCGCTTGCCAATGCCGGGCCGCACGGGCTCTCGGAGATGCTCTACGCCTGGAGTTCGGCCACCGAGAATAACGGCAGCGCCATGGCCGGCCTCTCCGCCGACACGCCGCTGCTCGATTTTGGCCTCGGTTCCGCCATGCTGTTCGGGCGCTTCGCCTTCATGATCCCGATCCTGGCCATCGCCGGGTCGCTCGCGGCCAAACCGAAACTGCCCGCCAGCGCCGGCACCTTCCCCACCACCGGCCCACTTTTCATCGGTCTGCTCATCGGCGTCATCATCATCCTCGGCGGCCTGCAGTTCATGCCGGCTGACACGCTGGGGCCGCTCGCTGAGCATTACCTCCTCCATGCTGGAAAGACTTTCTAACATGTCAAAAGCTGAAACCATTTCGCTGTTCGACGGCGCGATCATCCGCCGCGCGGCGCTGGATTCCATCGCCAAGCTCAACCCCGTAACGCTGATGCGCAATCCGGTGATCTTTTTCACCGAGGTCATCTCGGCGCTGACGAGCATCGTCGCCGTCGAGGATGCGCTCAAACACCAGCCCTACGGCTTCCCGCTGGTCATCGCCATCTGGCTGTGGCTGACGGTGCTGTTCGCCACCTTTGCGGAAGCGGTGGCGGAGGGCCGGGGCCGCGCCCGCGCCGAGAGCCTGAAGCGCGCGCGTTCCGACACCATGGCCAAGCTGCTGCTCGACCCGCGCGACCGCGCCATTTTTAAGCCCACCCCGGCACCGGATCTGCGCCAGGGCGACATCGTGCTGGTCGAGGCGGGGGATATCATGCCCTCCGACGGCGAGGTCATTGAAGGCGTGGCGAGCGTGAACGAGAGTGCGGTGACGGGCGAATCCGCCCCCGTGGTGCGCGAGGCCGGCGGCGACCGCTCGGCCGTGACCGGCGGCACGCATGTGGTCTCGGACTGGCTGGTGGTGCGCATCACCGCCGATGCCGGGTCCACCTTCCTCGACCGCATGATCGCGCTGGTGGAAGGCGCTGAACGCCGCAAGACGCCCAACGAGATCGCACTGAACATCCTTCTCGCGGGGCTGACGCTGATCTTCCTCATCGCCGTGGTTACGCTGGTGGGCTTCGGCAGCTATTCGGGCACGAAGTTCGCCATCCCCGTGCTCGCGGCGCTGCTGGTCTGCCTCATCCCCACCACCATCGGCGGACTGCTCTCGGCCATCGGCATCGCGGGCATGGACCGTTTGGTGCGCTTCAACGTCGTCGCCACCTCGGGCCGCGCCGTGGAGGCGGCAGGCGATGTGGACGCGCTGCTGCTGGACAAGACCGGCACCATCACCTTCGGCAACCGCATGGCCTCGGGCTTCTACCCGGCCTCCGGCGTGGCCGAGCGCGATCTAGCGGAAGCCTGCGCCCTGGCCAGCCTGGGCGATGACACGCCGGAAGGCCGCTCGATCCTGGCCCTGGCGCGCGACCGCTACAGCATCGTGCCGCTAAAGCCTGAAGGTGCCACCATCATCCCGTTCAGCGCCAACACCCGCATGTCCGGCGTGGATTTCGGCGGAAATAGTGCTCTGACCGAGACAGGTGATTCCTCTGGGTTTGGGGTACTGTCGCCATCGACCGTCGATTCCACAGGAACGAAGTATCGCGTCCAGCACAATAGCTACCGCAAGGGCGCGGTGGACTCCGTGTTGAAGGCGCTCGGTACGGAAGCTGACGCGGTGTTCTCGGAGGCCGTGGCCCGCATCGGCCGCGCCGGGTCCACCCCGCTGGCGGTTTCCGCCAATGGCCGGCTGCTGGGGCTGATCGAGCTGAAGGACATCGTCAAGCCTGGCATCAAGGAGCGGTTCTCCGCACTGCGCGCCATGGGCATCCGCACCGTCATGGTCACCGGCGATAACCGCGTCACCGCCGCGGCGATTGCCGCCGAAGCCGGTGTGGACGACTACATCGCGGAAGCCACGCCACAGAACAAGCTTGATTACATCAGGAAGGTTCAGGCCGAAGGCCGGCTGGTGGCGATGTGCGGCGACGGCACCAACGACGCCCCGGCCCTGGCCCAGGCGGATGTGGGTGTCGCCATGCAGACCGGCACGCAGGCGGCGCGCGAGGCCGGCAACATGGTGGATCTCGACAGCGACCCGACGAAGCTCATCGAGATCGTGGAGATCGGCAAGCAGTTGCTTATCACCCGCGGCGCGCTCACCACGTTTTCCATCGCTAACGACATCTCGAAATACTTCGCGATCCTGCCGGCGATCTTCGTCGCCACCTATCCGCAGCTCGGCGCCCTTAACGTGATGCATCTGCGCACGCCGGAGAGTGCCATCCTCTCCGCCGTGATCTTCAACGCGCTGATCATCGTGGCATTGGTGCCGCTGGCTCTGCGTGGCGTGAAGTTCCGGCCCATCGGCGCGGCGGCGCTGCTCAAGCGCAACCTGCTCGTCTACGGGCTCGGCGGTATCATCGCGCCCTTCGCCGGCATCAAGCTCATCGACATGGCGCTCGGCGTCTTCAACATCTTTTCGTAACGGATCAGGACAATGCTGATACTCCGCGAACTCCGCCCGGCTTTCTCGCTGGTCGTGCTCTTCACCGTCTTCACCGGGTTTTTGCTGCCCGAGGCCTTCACTGGCGCGGTGCAGCTGGCCCTGCCCTTCCAGGCCAACGGCTCGCTGCTCACACAAAACGGCCAGGTCGTCGGCTCCGCCATCATCGGGCAGAACTTCTCCTCGCCGAAATATTTCGCCCCGCGCCCTTCGGCGCTGACGGGCACTGACGCCAAAGGCAACACGATCGCCACGCCTTATGACGCGAGCGAATCCGGCGCCTCCAACCTCGCCCCCACCAGCGCGGCTCTGCTCACCAGCGTGCAGCAGCGCGTCGCTGCCTATGTCAAAGCCTTTGGCCCCGGGCCGGTGCCGGCCGATGCCGTCACCGCCTCCGGTTCTGGACTGGACCCGGATATCTCGCTGGCCAACGCGCTGCGTCAGGCACCCGCGGTTGCCGCCGCGCGGCATCTGTCCACGCCCACGGTCGTCAATCTGGTGAACCAGATGACCCACCACGCAGCGTTCGGCATTGTCGGCACGGATCATGTCAATGTGCTGCAGTTGAACCTTGCATTGGACCAGCTCCCGGCAACATAACAGCTCATGGAAAAACCCCGCCCGGAAGAAGCACGTCCGGACCCCGACGCGCTATTGGCCAGCCTGCGCCAAACCGGGCGCGGACATCTGAAGATTTTTCTTGGCGCCGCCCCGGGCGTGGGCAAGACCTGGGAGATGCTGGCCGCCGCCCAAGCCCAGAACCACAAGGGTCTGGACGTGGTGGCGGGGATTATCGAGACCCATGGCCGCGCCGGCACGGCGGAAAAACTCGGCGAGCTGGAGGTACTCCCCCGGCTCGCCGTTCCCTATCGCGGTCAGGCGCTTGAGGAATTCGACCTCGACGCCGCGCTGGCCCGCCGCCCGAAACTGCTGCTGGTGGACGAGCTGGCGCACACCAACGCCCCGGGCCTGCGCCACGCCAAGCGCTGGCAGGATGTGCAGGAACTGCTGGAAGCCGGCATCAATGTCTGGACCACGGTCAATGTCCAGCACCTGGAAAGCCTGAACGACCAGGTCGCGCGAATCACCGGCGTGCGCGTGGCGGAAACGATTCCGGACACCGTGCTGGACATGGCGGATGAGATCGAGCTGATCGACCTCCCGCCGGGCGAGCTGCGGACCCGGCTGCAGGAAGGGCATATCTACCGGCCGGATGTCGCCCGGCGCGCGCTGGAAGGCTTCTTCCGCGAGGGCAATCTCGGCGCGCTGCGCGAAATCGCGCTGCGCCGCGCCGCCCAGCGCATCGACAAGGACGTGGCCAGTTATATGCGCCTCTCCGCCATTCCCGGCCCCTGGCCGGTGGCCGAGCGGGTGCTGGCGCTGGTGGGGCCGGATGTGTCGGCTCAAAACGTGGTGCGCCACGCCGCCCGGCTGGCCGATGCGCTGCGCGCGCCGCTGGTGGCGTTCCATGCCGAGCGGGGGGATGACAACACCCAGGTGCAGGCGGCGCTGGATCTGGCCGTGCAACTCGGCGGCACGGTCGTCACCGTGAACACGCGGGATCTCGCTCAGGCGGTGCTGGACTACGCCGCCGCCAACAACATCACGCATATCGTCATGGGCCGCACCATGGCGCGCTGGCGGCCAAGGCAGCGGCTGACCGAGACACTGACACGTCAGGCGACAGCCTTCACCCTGCATCTGGTGCCCCTGCCCGCCGCACCGCCGCCGCGCCCCCCGGCCCCGGTGCGCAAAGGTGCATGGGAGCCCTATCTCCTCGCCAGCGCGCTGCTGGGCGCGGTCACGCTCATCGGCCTTATGGCCCATGACTACATCCCGCAAGAGGCGATGGGGCTGATCTTCACCGGCCTGATCGCCGCCATGGCCAGCCGCTCCGGGCGCAATGCGGGGATGTTCACCGCCGTCATCGGTTTCCTCCTGTGGAATTTCTTCTTCCTGCCGCCGATCTACACCTTCTCCGTCTCCGACCCGCGGGACGTGGTGGCGCTGCTGGTGTTCCTGCTGGTGGGGCTGCTCACAGGTACTCTGGCCGGGCGGGTGCGCCTGGAAGCCGCCACGGCCTCCGCGCGTGTGGAGGCGCTGCGGCGAATTTCGGCGTTCAGCCAGCGCTTCTCCCGCGCCGCCACGCTGTCCGATGTTCTGCGCGGTGCGGCGGAGGAAGCTGCGGCGATTACCGGAGCGGGCATTGTGCTGATGCAGGGTACGAGCGGGCTGGAGCCTGAGGCGCGCGTGCCGGCAGAGGCCGTGCTGGACGAGGCGGCGGAAGCCGCGGCGGAATGGTGCGCCAATCACGACATAGAAACCGGCATCGGCACCTCCACCCTGCCCTCCGTGTCCTGGCGGTTTGTGCCCCTGCACGCCAATGGCAAGGTTGCCGGCGTGCTGGGAGCGCGGCCGCAAGCCGTGCCACCGCCGCTGGCGCAAACCCTGGACACGCTGGCGGGGCAGACCTCCATGGCCATCGAGCGCGCCCAGATGGCGATGCAAACCGCCCGCGCCCAGGCCCAGGAGGACAGCCAGAAGCTGCGCAACGCCCTGCTCTCCTCGTTGAGCCACGATCTGCGCACCCCGCTCACCGCCATACGCGGCGCCGCGGAGACGCTGGAGCAATCCGGCACGGCGCTGGACCCGGCCATCCGCGCCGATCTGCTCGCCAGCATCAGCCAGAACACCGCGCTCATGGCGAAGTTCCTCTCGAACATCATGGACATGGCCCGGGTGGAGGCTGGCGGCCTGAAAGTGCGGCGCGAGCGCCTGCGGCTGGCCGAACTGGTGGAGTCGGCGATTTGCCGCGTGCCCGGCGCGGAGTACACCGGCGTGAACATCGCGCCGGATGCCAGCCACGCTTTGGCCGACCCCGCGCTGCTGGAGCAGGTCCTGGTGAACATTCTCGACAACGCCGTGAAATACGCCCCGCCCGGCAGCCGCATCGCCGTGACGGTGATACGGCAGCGCGACAAGGTGCGTCTGGCAGTGGCCGATGAAGGCGTGGGCATACCGCCCGGCGAGCTGGCCGCAGTGTTCGACAGTTTCTTCCGCGCCACCAGGGGGGACCGCGTCGCCCCTGGCACGGGGCTGGGCCTCGCCATCGCCAAGGCCTTCACAGAGGCGATGGGCGGGCGTATCTCGGCGCAAAGCCCGCGGCTCGACCTGCCGGCCGATGGGCTGCCGGGCACCATCATCACCGTGGAGTTGCCCGCCGCATGACCGTCTTCTCGGGCCGCATTCTGGTGGTGGATGACGAGCCCCAGATCCACCGCTTCCTTACCCCCGCGCTCAATGCCGCCGGATTCGAGCCTCTACGGGCCGAACGGGGCGAAGCGGCGCTGCGCTTGGTGGCCGCGCATGCGCCGGACCTCGTGCTGCTGGATCTCGGCCTGCCGGACATGGACGGCCAGGAGGTGCTGCGCCGCCTGCGCGAATTCTCGGCCGTGCCGGTGATCATCCTCTCGGCGCGGGACCGCGAGGCGGAGAAGATCGCGGCACTGGATTCCGGGGCGGATGACTACGTGGAAAAGCCCTTCGGCCTGGGCGAGCTGATGGCGCGCATCCGCACGGCGCTGCGCCATAAGGGGCAGCAGGAACCCGCGGAAGCGGAACTGGTCCTCAACGGCCTGGTCATCAACCCGCAAGGCGCCACGCTGAATGGCGAAAAGCTGGTGCTGACCAAGCGCGAACACGCGCTGCTGCTGCTGCTGGCGCGCAACCACGGCCGGGTTCTCACACACCGGCAGATCCTCACCGCCATCTGGGGCCCGGCGCATACCGAGGATCTGGCGTATCTGCGCGTCTATATCGGCCAGCTGCGCAAGAAGCTCGGCCCGGAACTCTCGGCCAAGCTCAAGACCGAACCAGGCGTGGGCTACCGGCTGGAGGAGTGAGCTCCGGCCAGACAGAGCCAATGGCCGAACTCATGGCGCCAACGCTCGGCGCGGATACATTGCGATTTCCACCGCATTGACGGCCGCCAGCCAAACGCAAAACAGGGCCACTCCAGGCAAGCGCCCTTTGGGCGGCGGTTTCCCGCCGCCGTCATTCGTTACGTAAGCCTCGGTGACACATTTACCACTCAGAGCCTTCAGCTTTTAGTTTTAGCGAGCAATTTCACGCGTTTAGCTTGACCATGCCGGTTCAAGCCAAACGCATATTGCTCTAGACCCAATGTCCGATGAGTGACCGGGCCTAAAAGGGTTCATCAAAACGGAACCACTCCAAGTCAAGATTCCGTTTTGGGTTTTGTCTCAAACATCCTGACGGGACAATAAATTTCTTAGCCCTATGCCTGGAAAGCCGTCCCCCCCGCCCCCAACTCATTGGCAGTCAGCGTGGCTCCGCAGAGGCGGGTAGCCGGAAGCGGCCTCGACGGAACAGAAGTAACAAAAAGCGTAAATCCTACCTGCCCGCCGGCTTCTGCCGAAACCTTGAGCGTGGCGGACCAAAAAACCAGGAGGTAATCCATGGTCGAGGAGGCGTGGGAACAACTGTTCCACGACAGTCATAAGGCAAAGAGAAAGCCTAGCCGTTGGAGCAGGATTTTGCATGGCACGATTCGGGTTCTGGGCTGGGCCGCATGGGCTGCCGCACTGTTTTTGCTGGGATGGGGGGCAAGCATCGAGGCACGCACCTCGTATATGCAGTCGCGTTTCTTCACCTGGTTCGACAGCGGCATACGATACTGGGCAGCCCCCGGTGCAAGCCCTTCGATCCGCTTTCCCCAATCCGGCCCTCGCGACATAAGGCTGGGCTATGTAGAGCTTGCCGCCATCACCCCCTCACTGGAGGCGCATCAATTCCAGATCGTGCACCAAGCACAGTGGTCCCCCCGGCTTGACTGGTTCGTCGATAATGGCGGTTACGCGCTTTACACCCCCAAGTTGCGCACCGGACTGCAAATCTATGACCGCAACGGCGAGACGCTGTTCGCAGCCGCCTATCCGCA
>NZ_JBKQJR010000026.1:0-6489 GCF_052326845.1 Acidocella sp.
CGGGCTCACACGGACTTTTTCAACACCGGGGAAGCCTTGAAGCGAACCGTCTTACCGGCTTTGACCCTGATTGCCTCGCCGGTGCGCGGGTTCAGTCCCTTGCGGGCCTTGGTCTTGCGCACGGTGAAGGTGCCAAAGCTCGGCAGCGTAAACTTACCGTTCTTCTTCATCTCCTTGACGATCGCCTCGATCAGGTCAGTCGCCGTGCGATTCGCGGCAACACCGGTAATCTCGGCGGAGTTCTGGATAACTTCAGCAATAAATGCCTTAGACATATTTTATAGCCTCTTTCCTGTTACGCGGCCTGGCTGGGCTGTTTTCGCCAAACCGCTGTTCCTACCAGTCAAAACGCTCCAGGCGCGACTGCGAACAGCCGGGCGCGTTGGCTAAAGGTCTAGCCTGCACCTAGCAAAAACACCAGAGCATTGCGCGCCACCGCGTTAAAAATATTAGCGTTCTGGAAGAAGAAATGGTGCCCAGGGGCGGAATCGAACCACCGACACTGCGATTTTCAGTCGCATGCTCTACCAACTGAGCTACCTGGGCACTTGGGTAGCAGGGTGCCTAAACTAGGCTGTCCCCTGTTGCAAGCCCGCTGGTGCTGTCACTGGGAATTGAACCCAGGACCTCTTCATTACCAATGAAGTGCTCTACCCCTGAGCTATGACAGCGCGCGGTTCGGGCCGTATATCCAACCACGCGCCCGGATGCAACAGGCCTTGACGCAATACCGTGTCCGAGGCTTGAACATCCCGCATGAAGGCCCCGCAAAATCCTCCCAAACCAAGCCCGGCCGAGGCCGCCCGGGCCGCGCGCGCGGCTGCCGAGGCCGCCGCCCTGCGCGCGAATCTGCTGCGCCGCAAGGCCCAGGCGCGCGCCGCCGACACCCCCGCACCGGAGAAGGAAAACGACAAATGCCGGTAATGCCCGACCACTGGATCCGTGCCCGAGCCCTTGAGGCCGGCATGATCTCCCCCTTCGTCGAGGCGCAGAAGCGCGACGGCGTGGTCTCCTATGGCCTCTCCTCTTATGGCTACGACGCCCGCTGCGCCGACCATTTCAAGATCTTCACCAATGTCGACTCGGCGGTGGTGGACCCCAAGGCCTTCAACCCGGCCAGCTTCGTGGACCGCACCGGCCCCGTCTGCATCATCCCGCCGAACAGCTTCGCCCTCACCCATACGGTTGAATACTTCCGCATCCCGCGGGACGTGCTGGTCATCTGCCTGGGCAAGTCCACCTATGCGCGCTGCGGCATCATCGTGAACGTCACCCCGCTGGAGCCCGAATGGGAGGGCCAGGTGACGATCGAAATTTCCAACACCACGCCGCTGCCGGCCAAGATCTACGCCGGCGAGGGCATCTGCCAGTTCCTGTTCCTCAAGGGCGATAGCCCTTGCGAGATCTCCTATGCCGACAAATCCGGCAAATATATGGGTCAGCGCGGCGTCTCGCTGCCAAGGATGTAATTATGGACTCGATTCGCATCACGGGCGGCGTGCCGCTTTCCGGCACCATCGCCATCTCGGGGGCCAAGAACGCCGCCCTGCCGCTGATGGCCTGCGGCCTGCTCACCGATGAGCGCCTCACCCTCACCAACGCAGCCCGGCTGGCCGACCTCGCGACCATGGCCGAGCTGCTGAGCCAGCACGGCATCGCTGTGGAATGGAGCGGGCGCAACATCTCGCTCGGCGGGCGCATCACCAATACCGAGGCCCCGTACGACATCGTGCGCAAGATGCGCGCCTCGATCCTCGTGCTCGGCCCGCTGCTCGCCCGAGTCGGCGAGGCCCGGGTCTCCCTGCCCGGCGGCTGCGCCATCGGCACCCGTCCGGTGGATCTGCACCTGAAGGGGCTGGAGGCCATGGGCGCCAAGATCACCCTGGACGGCGGCTATATCGACGCCGCTGCCCCGCAGGGGCTGAAGGGCGCGACCATCGTGTTCCCCTTCGTCTCCGTCGGCGCCACCGAGAACCTGCTCATGGCCGCCTCCCTGGCTGATGGCGTGACCACGCTGAAGAACGCCGCGCGCGAGCCGGAAATCTCGGATCTCGCGCATTGCCTCATCGCCATGGGCGCGAAGATCAATGGCGTCGGCACCGACACCCTGGTGATCGAGGGCGTGAAATCCCTGCACGGGGCGGAGCACGCCATCCTGCCGGACCGCATTGAAACCGGCACCTATGCCTGCGCCGCGGCCATCACCGGCGGCAATCTGTTCCTGGAGAACGCCCGGGCGGCAGATCTCGGCGCGGTGCTCACCTCGCTGCGCGAGGCCGGTATCGTCATCACCGAGGAGGCCAACGGCTTCCGCGTCGCCCGCGCCAACGGGCTGCACGGCGTGGACGTGATGACCGAGCCCTTCCCCGGCTTCCCCACGGACATGCAGGCCCAGTTCATGGCCCTCATGGCGGTGGCGGAAGGCGCCTCCATGGTCACTGAGACGATCTTCGAAAATCGCTTCATGCATGTGCCGGAACTCAACCGCATGGGGGCGCGCATCAACGTGCACGGCTCCTCCGCCATCATCCGGGGCGTGAAGCATCTCTCCGGCGCCCCGGTCATGGCCACCGATCTGCGCGCCTCCTTCTCCCTGGTGCTGGCCGGGCTGGCGGCGCGGGGCGAAACCACCATCTCCCGCGTCTATCACCTGGACCGCGGCTACGAGGCGGTGGAGCAGAAGCTCGCCGCCTGTGGCGCGAGGATTGAACGGGTGGCTTAGAGCACCTTTCAAAACCCGCTAGGCCGAGCTGGATGGTGCCGTTTTTTGAGCACCGGAGCGGAGCGTACATTGAAGTACGTGAGCACCGGCGCGCAGAAATGCGGCACCAGACGGCCGGCATAGTAGGGGTTTGAAAGGTGCTCTTAACCACCCCACATTCCTGGGCATGGACGAGTTCAATCTGGAGCGTTTCGTCTCTGCCCAGGATCCGGTCTATGCCGCCGTGGAGCAAGAGCTTGCTGCCGGGCATAAGCGCACGCACTGGATGTGGTTCATCTTCCCGCAGATCGCAGGGCTTGGCTTCTCCGCCATGTCGCAGCGTTACGCCATTTCCGGGCTGGACGAGGCCCGGGCCTATCTCGCCCACCCCGTGCTGAGACCGCGCCTAAAAGAATGCGTCAGCCTCGCCACGGCCTCCGGCCATACGGCGCTGGACATTTTCGGTCCCACCGACGCGCAGAAGCTCCATTCCAGCCTCACCCTGTTCGCCTCGGCCGGGAAGAACCCGCTCTTCGTCCAGGCGCTGGAACATTTTTTCGGCGGCGAGTGGGACGAGGCAACGCTGACGCAACTCGAGACCTAACCTCGCCGTTCCATGTTCACCACCTCCGCCGGCAGCCCGCCGAGCGGGTGGGTGTACAGCACCCTTCCGGTCTCCACGAAGCCGCAGCGCGCATAGAACGGCGCGGCGTTCAGCGTTGCCTCCAGCCGCACCAGCCCGTCCAGCCGCGCCGCCGCCACGCCAATCTCTAGCAGCCGCCTTCCCAGCCCCTGCCCCGCCGCCTCCGGCAGCACGAACAACCGCGTCAGCATGCCGGGCGCGGTATCAACAAAGCCGAGAATAATCCCGCCCGCCTCGGCCACCCGCACATTGCCAGCGGCAATCACCGCCTCGTAATGCGCGGCATCCCGCCCATCCATCCAGGCGGCGATCTGCGCAGGCGAGTAATGCCCCGCCGCCAGGGCGCGTATCGCCGCCGCTGTCAGGTCGTAGAGCGCCTGCCCCTCGCCCGCCCGCGCCGGGCGGATGGCTGGCTTCACCTGCTCAGCTCGACGATCTTGATCCGCTTGCCCTGGGTCGAGAGGGCAATCTCACCCCGGATCAGCCGCAGCGCGTCCTCGCCGAACATCTCCCGCCGCCAGCCTTCCAGAATCGGGTTCGGCGCATTCTCGTCCAGAGCCAGCGCCTCGATCTCCTCGCTGCTTGCCACCAGCCTGGCCGCCACATTGTTCTGCTCGGCCGCCGCGTTCAGCAGCACTTTCAGCAGCGCCACCAGCGCGGGCGAGGCGCGGGGCGTATCGCGCGGGCGCTCCACCTTCGGCAGATCCGCCTCGCCCAGCGCCTTGGCCTCGGCAATCGCCGCCAGCAGGGACGCACCGGATTTGCCATTGGCGAACCCGGCGGAAATCCCGCGCGCCCGGGTCAACGCCTCGGCGTTCTCCGGCGCCAGAGCGGCGACCTCGGGGATCTGCTCATCCTTCAGCAACCGGCCACGCGGAATGTTGATCCGCTGCGCCTCGCGCTCGCGCCAGGTGGCGATGGCCTGCACCAACGCCAGCTGACGGCGGTTATTGGTGCGCAGCTTGAGGCGCTCCCAGGCTTTCACCGGGTCCACCCGGTAGGTGTTGGGGTCCGCCAGCACTTCCATCTCCTGGCCCACCCAGTCCATCCGCCCCTCGACAAGCAGCCTGGCGGAGAGCTTCTCGTACACGGTGCGCAGATGCGTCACATCGGCGGCGGCGTAGTCAATCTGCGCCTTGGTCAGCGGCCTTGCCGACCAATCGGAGAAGCGGTGCGTCTTATCTATATGTCCCCCGGTCAGCGACTGCACGAGCGAATCATACCCCACCTGATCGCCGAACCCGGCCACCATCGCCGCCACCTGGGTGTCGAACAGGTTCAGCGGCACCGCCCCGAACAGCAGCAGGAAAATCTCCACATCCTGGCGGCAGGCATGGAACACCTTCACCGGCGCCGCGCTGGCCAGCAATTCGCCCAGCGGTGCCAGGTCGATGCCTTTGGCCATCGCGTCCACCACCGCGACATCCCCAGTCCCCGCCAGCTGCACCAGGCACAGCTCCGGGTAATAGGTCTTCTCGCGCATGAACTCGGTGTCCACCGTGATGAACTCTTCCTCGGCCAGACGCGCGCAAAGGCTGGCCAGAGCCTCGGTGGTGGTGATGAACTGGGTTTGTGTTTCGGTCATACCCATCCCTTAACTCCCTACCGGCTTGACAGGAAGCAGCCCCCGGTTTCTTTGCCCGCCATGGAACAGATTCACGCCTATCGCTCTCATGATTGCGCCGCCCTGCGCAGCTCCGACATCGGCAAAACCGCGCGCCTTTCCGGCTGGGTCCACGCCAAGCGCGACCACGGCGGCCTGCTGTTCATCGATTTGCGCGACCATTTCGGTCTGACCCAATGCGTATTCGCCGCCGGCACCCCGGCTTTCGCCGCAGCCGAGCATCTGCGCGTCGAGTCGGTCATCACCGTCACCGGCAGCGTGGTGGAGCGTGCCCCCGGCACAACCAACCCGAAACTCCCCACGGGTGAGATCGAGCTGCGGGTTGAGGTGCTGGAGCTCCAGTCCGGCGCCGACGTGCTGCCCATCCAGGTGGCCGGC
This sequence comes from Acidocella sp., assembly GCF_052326845.1. Lineage (GTDB taxonomy): Bacteria > Pseudomonadota > Alphaproteobacteria > Acetobacterales > Acetobacteraceae > Acidocella. The sequence continues at coordinate 5,347 of NZ_JBKQJR010000026.1, forward strand.
AACGAGAATTACCCCGACGAGCTGCGCCTGAAATACCGCTTCCTCGACCTGCGCCGCGAGCAGGTGCACAAGAACATCATGCTGCGCGCCGGGGTCATCGCCTCCTTCCGCCGCCGCATGATCGATGCCAGTTTCACCGAGTTCCAGACGCCCATCCTCACCGCCTCCAGCCCTGAGGGCGCGCGCGACTTCCTGGTTCCCGCCCGCAACCATCCGGGCAAGTTCTACGCCCTGCCGCAGGCCCCGCAGCAGTTCAAGCAGCTGCTCATGGTCGCCGGGTTCGACCGCTACTTCCAGATCGCCCCCTGCTTCCGCGACGAAGCCTCCCGCGCCGACCGCTCACCCGGCGAGTTCTACCAGCTCGACTTCGAGATGAGCTTCGTGACGCAGGAGGACGTGTTCAACACCATCGAGCCGATCCTGCATGGCGTGTTCGACGAGTTCGCCAACGGCCGCGAAGTCGGCGAGCCGCCCTTCGTGCGCATCCCCTATGACGAATCCATGCTGAAATACGGCTCGGACAAGCCGGATCTGCGCAACCCGATCGTCATCTCAGACGTCACCGACGCCTTCCGCGACTCCAGCTTCGGCCTGTTCGCCCGGATCATCGAAGGCGGCGGCATCGTCCGCGCCATCCCGGCGCCGGGCGCTGGCGGCAATCCGCGCTCCTTCTTCGACAAGCTGAACGAATGGGCACGCGCCGAGGGCGCGGGCGGGCTTGGCTACATCACCTTCTCCGAGGCCGGTCCGCAGGGCCCCATCGCCAAGAACCTCTCGCCCGAGCGCGCCGAGGCCATCCGCGCGGCTTGCGGGCTGCAACCGGGCGATGCCGTGTTCTTTGCCGCAGGCAAGGAGCTGGACGCCGCCAAGTTCGCGGGCACCGTGCGCACCAAGCTCGGCAGCGACCTTGGGCTGATCAAGGCCGGCGAGTTCAAGTTCTGCTGGATCATCGATTTCCCGATGTACGAGTACGACGAGGACCTGAAGCAGGTCGTGTTCAGCCACAACCCGTTCTCCATGCCGCAGGGCGGGATGGAAGCGCTTGAAGGCCAGGACCCGCTCACCATCAAGGCGTTCCAGTACGATATCGTTTGCAACGGCATCGAGCTCTCCTCCGGGGCCATCCGCAACCACCGCCCGGAC
>NZ_JBKQJR010000027.1:0-2707 GCF_052326845.1 Acidocella sp.
GACGCTGCTCATCATGGCAGACGACAAGATTGTCAGAATCACCGCCAACAGCGATGCCCTGCTCCAGCTTCTGGTGGCGGCAGCCGGCGCCGCAAACATCAGTTCCGAGCAAGCGGTGCAGTTGGACCTGATTCGGCGATCCACCAGTGCGATTCAGCCGGACGGGGGCCGACTAGTTGAATTGATTCGCTGCTGCTTGCTTGGTCCCCACGCCGGCGCGGGAATCCCGGAGATCCCCGTCGCCGGCAGCGATCAGGCGGTGGACATGTAGACTCGATTCTCCGAAAATGCCCTATTTCGCGAACCGGGCTGTCAGCCCGTTTCCGCCAACTCTATGCCGACCTTGCTAGCAGATGGCTCGCGCGCAAATGCAGCACTTTCCTGGCAGCGCCAGCCAAGATCCGCCGCACCAGCAGCACCTGGCGTGCTGTATCTCTGCTCGCCAATAGCCCTCGTTCCCACAGCCTGCGCCGCAGGGCCGCCTCGCTCACCGCTAGGCTCTCCGTACCAGCTATCTCCTGCACGACTTGATAGCTGGCGCTGGGCTCCAGGTATAAGTCACCGTTCACCACCCAACCGATGCAGCGGCCCCGTGGCTTCCACCCACGGCCAGAACCGGTTCGCTGCCAGCCCCAGCCGGCGGCCTCGGTTGGCGCCTTGCCTTGCCGGTCCGCCACATACGCCTGGCCGGTTGCCAGGGCGGTCTTCAACAGGCCCGTAAACCGCACTGTCGGATCGCCAGCCGTCTGATATTTTGCTTGCCGCTCGGCAAGTTCGACCAGCGCCTGTCTGGCGCGCTCCTCCAACTCCGCTCTTTCAAGCCCCCCGATGGCCCCCTTTTCCGCGGCGAAGTCCAGGAAGATCTCCCAGCCAGCCCGCAGTTCCGCTATCGCTGCCGGTGTCCGCGCATGTCCCGCCATCCCGTGCTCCTGACTGCGCAGGACCTGCACGCGCTGCTGCAGGCGGTTCTGCATGGCCTCATAGGTGCCCGCCAGCCACACCACGAAGGCGCCCATCGCTGCTGCCAGGAGACCTTCACGCCCGGCACTCTGGCCGGCGTTCAATGCCGTCCGTCGAACCGCGCCGGCGTCGATCTCAACAATCAGCAGCCGGGCGCGGATACTTTGTCCCGGCGGCACCGCTTCTCCGGTTCCCAGCACCAGCCCGCGCGGGGATTGCTGCGTCTGGAGTCGTCCGTCTCCTCCCAGACGGCTGCGTGCCTGTGCATTTCCCACGCCGCGGAACAAGCGTTCCGTAACGCTCTCTAACAGTCCGTCACCCACGCCGCCGGCGGGAGCGAAGTCGTCCACCACCAGCAACGCATCTTTGGCGGCGTAAGCCAGCCGTTCCAAGGCATTCGCCGTGGAGGCGAAGTTGGCTGGCAGACCGCTGGCATCCATGGCTGCGCCGAAGTGTTGCTGTGCCAGCGCCGCGAGGGCGGTCTTAAAGACCCCGCTGGGACCGCTTAAGAACAGACTGAAACGTGACGCGCCCAGGGCTGCCCGATACACGCTCGCCAGCAGGGGAAAGCTGATCCGGTCGGGCGCGGCCAAGAGTATCTGCAAGCTGGCTCGCACGGCTGTCGTCAACTGCCCATGATTGGCGGGCACACGCAACTGGTAATGCTGCAGAGCGGCCGGCGGTTGTACTTGCAATCCATTGACCGGTCCGCCGACTCCCAGCGCGCCTCCGGCATGCAGGTACACCCATTGTGAGCCGTGTCGGCGCCAGCCCAGATGCGCGTAGATGTGTTCCTGATGAATCGCCCCGGATAAGGACTGCATGGCAGCGCGCACATGCTGTTGCTGTCCCGGATAGATGATGGCCCGTGGTCCCAGCCTTTCGAGCACCCAGCCCATCCGGCCGAACTCCGCTGCCGGCAGGGCAAAGACTTGGCGGCTCCCCCCCAATTCGGCTTCCACGCCAAATTCGCGTTGCTGTTGGGCGCCATCGTCGCGGATGATATCACTGACGATCCGGGCCCTGAAGTTAGCCACCGGAGTGCGCCTCACCTGGCCGTTGGCCAACTGATCCCGGCGGACCATGTGCGTCCCGCTGTACTCGTAGCAGCGCAACGATGATTCGTCGACGGGTATGTCAGCGTCCAACTCTGGCACCGTCCCGCCATCTGGATCCTGCTCGGCGCCCAAAAAGATCATTCTGAATTTCATCACGTCTCCTGTGCGCAGCAGCGTTCGCCTGACGGAACCGGCATTATGGTGCGCGCTGAGACATGCATGGCTCAGGAAGGGCCGGACAGTCAACTTGGCCGGAGAGCATCAGTTGTCGGGTTTGTCAGGTTTGTCGGGTTTCGAGGGAGGGTGGTAACCGCGGTCGAGAGAGGGTAAGCGTGGTGCCGCGCAGATGCAAGGCCATTAAATACGGTCGAACGCGCTAAAGCCAGCTAACCGATTGATACAGATAGGCTTGCAGATAATCGCCGGGGGCCTGATAATTTCAATTTACGTGCACCTGCGTGCATCTGCTGCCTGAACTGCCACCGTTTTTCCGCCTTTCTCTCCTGGCTTGAACCGCCACTGGGCCACCGCCTCGAGTGCCTTTTCATCCAACCCCAACCCTAGGGGGCGGACCACAAACATCGAGGTGGGCGTGAAGCCGTCGACCATGGGCGCCACCACGTAGCGGTAGCCGTCGGCGTTGGTGACCACGTACATAGCGGCCACATCGTCGGCATGACTGGCGACGG
>NZ_JBKQJR010000028.1:0-5379 GCF_052326845.1 Acidocella sp.
TTCCGCTCCGGCCGGCAGTTCGCGGCCTGGCTCGGGCTGACACCGCTGCAGAACTCCAGTGGCGGCAAAGAAAGGCTCGGTCGCATCTCCAAGATGGGCGACAAGTACCTGCGCAAGCTCCTTGTCATCGGCGCAACATCGCTGGTCCGGGCTGCCAGGCACAAGCCTGAGACCGTGGACCCGCGCCTCGCCGACCTGCTCGCGCGCAAGCCCGTCCGGGTAGCGACGGTCGCCATGGCGAACAAGATGGCGAGGATCGTCTGGGCGATTATGACGCGTGGTGAGATCTACCAGACGTCCCACATGCCAGCGCTGGCATAATAGACTTTTAAAAGTTTAGCTGAGGAGATCAGCTTCAGGAGGTTGTGAGAGCGATGCGATGTGATGGCGAGACCGGTCAGGCCGGGAACAGGGACAACCCAGCGACAGTCGAAGGCGTCATAGCCTGATAAGCAGAATGGGACCCAGTTCGCGGACTCCATCAAGGCCAGCAGTCCCTACCGACTGCATCAACAGGCCGAACAGAAGACTGCACCCGACAAAGGCGCCAGATCATCAAATTTAACTTGCAACGCGGGGGCCATCCACAGAAGACGTTTGTTCATGGAAATCGTCTACCGCAGGTAGCGACCAGAAGTTGCCATTCGCCGATACGTTTTACCACCGAAGACGGTCATCGCCGGACGATCAATCCCGATTCCGCTGAGCACTCACTCATCCACTGGCGACGCTTGAGCCCGCCAGCACGTGCCGCACGACCGCAATGGGCCGGGCTTGTCCTGGATTGTTTGCTGGCTTGACATTTCAGCCTAAGTTCCATATACCATCCAATTAGATGGTTTCTGGATGGTGATTTCAATGGCCACCAATGTGCGAGAATTGCGACCGAAGGTCAGCGACAGTGAAAAGATCACGATCAATCTTGGCTACGTCGACCTGGGTCAGATCGACCTGATGGTGCAGGATGGCTTTTACGCCAACCGAACGGACTTCATCCGGACCGCAATTCGCAACCAGCTCGACCGGCATAGCGACGTAGTCCGGCAATCGGTCGCGCGCAAAACCTTGGATCTTGGTCTCAGGCACTACAGCCGTGCCGATCTGGAGGCCGTGCAGGCCGCGGGAGAGAGGCTGCAAATCAATGTGCTCGGGCTGATCACCATCGCCCAAGACGTCACGCCTGAATTGGTCCGCGCGACCATCGCCTCCGTTACCGTGCTGGGCGCGCTGCATGCGAGCCCAGAGGTCAGGGCCGCCCTAAGCGACCGGATGCGCTGACGTCAGCCCGCGGGGCCTCGCACACGAAACCCCGCCCACAATCACTTTCGACGCAAGCCATTCAGGGGGGCGAGCCAGGACTTTTGCCCATTGCAAGCACAGAAAGGTTCTCAACATGAACACCACGTCCTTAAGAGGTATGTTCGAGGCAACCCGCCTTACCCGCGCAGGCCGGCTCACGGAGGCCACAGCGCTCCTGCAACAGATGCTTCAGGGCCGGGCAGTATCGGGTGACGCGCCGGCCCCGGCTGAATCCACGTCCCGGATCATCGACATTATCGACGGTGTCGCCGAGACAATCGGAACTGCCGACGTCGCTGCACCGCACGCCGCGCCGGTGCGCGGGATCGGCGTCCGCCGAGGGGGCTTGGGAGCTACAGCCGGCGCCAGTGCGATGCCGGCAATGTCCGCGTTGCGCAGCTTTCTCGAACGGGACAACCGCATTGGATTTCCGCTCCCGCCGGGCGGCCTCGTTTTTCCGGACCCTGCCGAAAAAGCGCCCGAGCTGCCCGACGGCGCAAAATTCCTCTCAGCGACTTTCAGCAATCCGGCCGGCACCCGTCCCTACAAGCTTTATGTCCCCAGCGGCTATCAGGGGCAGCCGGTCCCCCTGATTGTCATGCTGCATGGCTGTACCCAATCGCCGGACGACTTCGCCGCCGGCACGCGCATGAACGCGGTTGCTGAAGAGCATGGCTGCCTCGTCGTCTATCCGGCGCAGACCAGTGCCGCCAACATCTCGAAATGCTGGAATTGGTTCAGCGCGGGCGACCAGCGGCGTGACCAAGGTGAGCCGTCGCTGATCGCAGGCATCACCCGCGAGGTCATGCGCCAGTATGAGGTCGACCCGGGGCGCGTCTATGTTGCCGGTCTCTCCGCCGGGGGCGCGGCCGCGGCGATTATGGGTGCTGCCTACCCTGACTTGTTTGCTGCGATTGGCGTGCACTCGGGGCTAGCCTGCGGCGTGGCTGGCGATCTGCCATCGGCTTTCGCGGCGATGCGGAAGGGCAAGAACGGGTCCGTTCAGCGAACGCCTGTTCGGCCGGATGCGGACGAAGGGCGGCGCGTTGTCCCCGCGATTGTGTTCCATGGCGACCGCGACACCACTGTGCACCCATGCAACGGTGATGACGTCGTCGCACAGTCGACGCTGGCAACGCCACTCGAGACCAGGGTAGAAGAAGGGTGCGTGATCGGCGGTCATAGCTACATCCGCTCTCTGCACATCGGCACGAGCGGGGAAACGCTGGTTGAGCAGTGGCTCATCCATGGCGCCGGCCATGCCTGGTCCGGCGGCAGCCTGGCCGGGTCCTACACCGATCCACGCGGTCCCGATGCCACCAAAGAGATGCTGCGCTTCTTCCTCGATCACCCACGGCCTACTGATAGGCCCGCAGTCTGACGACCTGCTCGGGTGGGTCACCATAACGGACCCGCCGAACCTCGGCGAAGAGTTGCACCAGAATGGCGGCTTCTGGATCCTCCCTGCAGCTCGATCGCCAGCGATGGTAGTGTCCCCGCTCCTGGTTCTTCCTCGCCATAGGTTTGTCGCGTCCGAAGGGTCGAAAGCGGCCGGTCCGCTCTCTACAGACGGGCGAGCAATTCCGCCTTCTTAGAGGCGAATTCATCGTCGGAGAGGATTCCTTTGGCGTGAAGTTCGGCGAGTTTATCGATCGTCGCGAGAACATTGCCACCGCCGGCATTGGTCGTTTGGCTGGGGGATTGCGGTATGCCGTTGACCGAGATGACGGGTAAGTCGGCGACGCTCACCAGGCCATGCTGGCTGGAGAACGTAATTGAACCGCCATAGGACTGCTGCTGCGAGAACCCGCCTATCTGATGATCCAGCGTGTCATAGACGGTGACCGTGCCGTTAACCTCAATGGCGAGGCGCCGGGCTTGCTGGAAATAGGCATAGCGAACATTGTTTTGGGCGCCCGTACTATTTGGCCAACCGATCTCCGCCGGCCACCACTCCCCCGAGGTTCCCGCTGGCGGCGGTACGAACAGGCTCACCGGTCCCGACGGCCCGGCCGAATTCTGTTGCTGGCTGCTACCAGACGGCGCCTGCTGATAGTTGCCCTGGGATTGATTGCCCTGGCTTTGCGATTGAAAACCTCCGCTACGGACCAAACCCGGTTGGCTCGCGACCAAGCCCGATAAGTCATAACAGAGGCTGTCGATCCGTCCCTTGAGGTTGTTATTGAACATATCGGAAATCATGATCATGCCGCCGCGCATCCATTGGCCGGATCCGCTGAATTCGGGGTGGTTGAACTGCGCCATGCTGCCGTTGCCATTGATGACAGCGTCAAGCATGTTGAGCGTGGCTTCGTTACTGAAACCATGTCTTCGGGCCAGATCTGATATCGCTTTCTCGCCCGACGGAGATAGCTGTCGCATGTTCATTCGCTCCCGTTCAATGCGGCCTTATCGAACCTTTCGCGCCTGCGTTGATAGGGCTGGCCGGTGGGTAACCAGTGTCCAGTGGGCGTCGGTCCGCCTATCTAGCGGTAGATGTACCCCATAAGACAGGTTCGGAGAAGGAGCTCCGAAGGCTAGGGAACACTCTCCGTCTGGCTTGATCCATTATTTGGGTGGGGCCAGGGCGATGATATCCCGCGTCAGCGTGGCCTCATCATCCGCTGTCCGGGGCGCCTTGCGCTGCGTCGCCCGCGGCTGGCCTAAATAATCGTTGTCATCAGGCTCAGTGGAGAATAGCCTTTGTCCCGGTCGACTGCTGCACGCCAAGGGGGGTGCCGGCATGGGCGTCATTCAGAGTCTCTACCAAAATCTCATCGCCACTTTGGTTTCTCTGCGCCGTGAGGCGGAACGCGAATTGCGCGAGAGCGAGAAGCGTTTCCGGCAGGTCGTCGAGGCCGCGCCAAACGCCATGGTGATGGTCGACCACGCCGGCAAAATCACCATGGTCAATACGCAGGCCGAGCGGACCTTCGGTTACACACGAGACGAGCTTGTGGGCCAGCCGGTGGAACTGCTCGTGCCCGAACGTTTCCGCGGCCATCATCCAGGGCTGCGGCAGACATTTTTTGCTGATCCGAAGCCGCGGATAATGGGGGTGGGGCGCGATCTCTACGCCGTCAAGAAGGATGGCAGCGAGTTTCCGGTCGAGATCGGCTTGAATCCGATCGAGACCGATGAAGGAATCATGGTGCTGTCGGCGATTGTCGATATCACGCAGCGCAAAGCAGCGGAGCTGGCGCTGCGCGACAGCGAGCTGCGCTATGGCGTGCTGATCGACGGCGTGACTGACTACGCGATCTACATGATTGATCCCAATGGCATCGTCACCAACTGGAACCGGGGCGCGGAGCGCATCAAGGGCTACACCGCCGAGGAGATCATCGGCCGCAACTTCGCGTGTTTCTACACTGAAGAGGACCGCGCTGCGAACGTGCCGCAGCGCGCGCTCGAGATCGCCGCCCGCGACGGCAGGTTCGAGGCCGAAGCCTTGCGCGTACGCAAGGATGGCAGCCAATTCTGGGCCGACGTGGTGATAGACGCGCTGAGGGACGAGGATGGCCGGCTGATTGGCTTCGCCAAGATTACGCGCGACATCACCGAACGCCTCCGCGCGGCGCGGGAGCTGGAAGAGGCGCGCCTCAAGATACTGCAGGAGGAGTTCGCGCGCGCCAATCGGCTGATGCAGATGGGCGAGTTGACGGCCGCGATTGCCCATGAGGTGAATCAACCGATCGCGGCGGTCGTCGCCAGTGCTGGCGCCGCTTTGCGCTGGCTCGCGGCAAAGCCGCCCGACGTTGAGAGCGCCCGCCAATCTCTTGAACGCATTGCCAGGGACGGCGAGCGAGCGGGCGGGATCATCAACCGCATCAGTGCGCTCGTCAGGAACGAGCCGCCGCGCAGGGATCGCCTGAACGTCAACGATGTCATTCTCGAAGCCCTCGCCGTGGTCCAGCGCGATTTGGATAGCCATGGCATCAAGCTGCAAAGCGGTCTCGCAAGCGGCCTGCCTGCCGTTCTGGCGGATCGGGTCCAACTGCAGTATCTTGAGGCGCGCCTCTTCCAGCTCCCGCGCCGCGCGGAGGCGTTCGGTGATGTCGCGCGTAATCTTGGCGAAGC
>NZ_JBKQJR010000029.1:0-30716 GCF_052326845.1 Acidocella sp.
GTCGCCTATCACGACATACCCGTCGTCGTGCCATCAATCAGAGACTTCTGGATGCCCCAACGCGTCGCAGAGATATCACCGTAGATCAACATCACACACCGTGGGTGTCCTCGCATCGGTTACGATACGTAGGCGAACAGCCAAGCGAAGCCCAGACCGTTGACGATGATATGGCGCACGGCGTCAGCATGTGTGAGCACGCGGCGATAGCCGCGCAGAAGCTGCGGCAGGAACGGGCCTGGCAGCGGCGCCCAGTCCGGTCGCGTTTCGGCGAGGCTGAGCCAGGTGACAGCGAGCAGCAGCAGGCCGGCTAACCCCGTCACGCCATACGTGCTCCGCCACCCCGCCAGGCTGAGTACCCCCGCTCCCAGCGTCGGCGCCACGATGGGGGCGGTGTTGGCGATGATGGTGATGACAGCAAGGCGCCGCTGCGCCGCCTTCCCCTCGAACAGATCGCGGACCATGGCGAAGGCGAGGCTCATGCCCGCACCAGCGCCAAGGCCCTGGAAAAAACGCGCGCCGAGCAGCACGCCGATCGAGCCGCCTAGCGTCGCGCCCAGCCCGCCAATGGTGAACAGCACCAGCCCGGCCAGCAACACGGGCCGCCGCCCCAACCTGTCCGCGGCGGGGCCATAGATGAGGGGGCCGAGGGCGAAGCCCGCCATGAACAGGCTCAATGTCAGCCCCATAAGGTTGGCTGTCACACCCATGGCTTTGGCGATGGGCACCAGGGCGGGCAACGACATGTCGATCGACAATGGCGGCATGGCCGCGAGCGCGCCCAGGAAAATGGTGAAGACGAGGCTCCCGGGAGAGAGCTTCATGCCGGTTCCGCCTCCTTCGGTTGGCCGATGCCGCGCGTGAACACGGCAACGGCATCGCGGATCGTCTCGGCAACCTCCTCCGGGCCGGGGCCGCCGCCAATCCTCATCATGGCCCGGTTCAGGAGATCGAAGGTGATCATGTCGTGGAACAGGGTGGCGGCCCGCGCCGGATCGGCATCCGGGCGCACCCGGCCGAGCGCCTGCTGATTGGCAAGGAATCCCGCCAGGATGGCGCGGGTCGCGGCAGGCCCATGCTGGTGCCAGTTCAGGCCGACCTGCGGGTGCCGCATGGCCTCCGCGATCACCAAGCGCTGGAACGCCAGATGGCGCTCTTGCAGCAGCACGGAGAGCAGCGTGCCCGCGAACTCGCTGAGCCCCCGTTCCAACGACAAGCTTTTCAGCTCCAGGCGCTTGAGCGGCAGGGTCAGGTCGTTGAGCGTGTCGTCCATGGCGGCAAGGAACAGACCGTCCTTGCCGCCGTAGAAGCTGTAGACACTGCCCTTCGAACCGCCGACATCGCGCACCACATCGTCGATGGTGACGCTGTCATAGCCGCGCTCGAGAAACAGATCTGCGGCGCGGGCGCGCAGCAGCGCGTCGCGCGCCTCGCCCCGCCGCGTCCGCCGTGCTTCCGGCCGCTCGTCCCCCGGCTCGGTGTTCATCGGACTGTGGCTGCGGCCCGTTGCAGGAGACGGATCTCCGTCAGCAGGTCGTCGATCGCCTCTCCACAGAATTTCAGAGTCGCCTCGTCCACGAGCCGCCCATCGACGATCTTCTGCGCCACGCCGGCGATGACGATTTGCGGCCGGGCGACGACGCGCGAGAGCGTGGAGGCGAGGGTTTCCTGCATCTGCGCATGGGCGCGGGCACCACCGACATAACCCGGCGACGAGGTCATCAGCAGCGCCGGCTTGTGCTTGAGCGGCGAGGCAAAAGCAGGCCGCGAGGCCCAGTCGAGCGCGTTCTTCAGCACGCCAGACATGCCGTGATTGTACTCCGGCGTGGCGAGGATGAGACCGTCGCAGGCGGCGATGGCCGCCTTGAGCGCGCGCACCGGCTGCGGCAGCGCATCGCCTTCGAGGTCGCTGTTGTAGAGCGGGATGTCGTTCAGCGAAAACACTGTGAGTGACGCCTTCGCCCCCAGCGTGTCGGCCAGGGTGTTGAGGATCGCTGTGTTGGTCGATTCCTTGCGGATGCTGCCGGAAATACCCAGCAGCCGGGGTACGGTGACGGACATGAAAACCTCATAAATCTAGTTTGCGCCGCCTTATGTACCGTACTATACATTACACTTCAAGGCTGGATTTGCCTGGGGAGTATGAGCTGCGGTGGCGTGAGTTGCCTTGCTGCATCCCGTCGAACCGGATCCGTCCATCACCGCCCCTCATCATCCCCCCTTTACGTGAATCGGCGCCCAATCAGTCCTCACGCGTGAACCGTTTCAGGGTCTCAGCCAGGATGCCGGCCAGAATCATCCCCGCACCGGCGAGCGTAGCCGTATCCATCGGGTCACCGGCCACCGCCCCCACGGCGCCAGCCCAGACGGGCTCCATGGCGTATATCACGGTCGCCCGAAGCGCCGGAACGCGCGCCTGGCCCCAGGCTTGGCCGAAGATGATCAGGCCGGTCGCGGCGCCCAGCGCCCCGGTGGCGAACCAAAAAGGAGGATAGGCCCAGGGCGGTTCCGCGCCGGTGATCAGGCTGGCGCTCAGACTGAACACGGCGACCATGCTCATCTGCACCACCGCCAGACGCGACGGATTACAGCGCGGTGCATAACGGCCGAGCAGAAGTATCTCGATGGCGCAGGCGAGCGCGCAGGCAATTGTGAGCAGGTCGCCCAATGACAGGTGCAGGCTGAGCCCCTTGGGGTGGGAGAGCAGAACGAGCCCTCCAAAAGCCAGCAGGATGCCGGCAAGAGCAATCCGGCCCGGCCGCTTGCGGAAAAACACGAACTGCAACAGCGGCACCATCGGGACGTACAGCGCGGTGAAAAAGGCCGATCGGCTCGACGCGATCGACGTAAGCCCCTGTGCCTGCAAGCCGTAGCAGGCGAAAATCGAAGCGCCGATCAGGAAGCCGGCGCGCCATTCCCGGGCCGTTGGCCATGACGGGCGGGTAATCAGCGTGAGCAGCGCAGCCCCCATCGCGAAGCGGAGCCCCACGAGCGCCAAAGCCCCACCATGCGCAAGGCCGATTTTGATGACGAGAAACGTGAAGCCCCAGATCAGGGTGATAAACGCCAGGACCAGCTCTGCAGGGACTTTCAGCCGCCCCTCTGACACTACATCTTGATGTGTCATGTTGCCCGAACGCGGCCGTTCGCCAGCACACGCCCTATGGCCTCTATCGTGCGGCGCACGTCCATCTCGTTGGTGCGCCAATTGACCACGCTGATGCGCATTGCGCGGCGTCCCCGAAACGTCGTGCCGCTGAAGAAGGCTGTCCCCTCGGCATTGATGGCCGCGATCATCGCATCGGTGTACCGGTCATGGTCGCCGTCCGGATCGAGGAAGCGCACCAGTCCTTGATTGATGGTCGGGGCGGCGACCAGCTCGGCTCCAGCCAGCGCCCCAATGCCATGCGCCAGCGCCTTGGCATGTTCGCAGCAGCGGTCGACCAGCGCCGCGACACCATCGCGACCCAACTCCCGCAACGCCGCATAGACAGCATATCCGCGTGCGCGCCGCGTCCACTCCGGGGTCCAGTCGATCGCATCACGCGCATCCCCGCCAGCGACGAGATAATGGGCGCTGAGCGTCATCGCCGCCCGATGAGCCGCCCGGTCGCGCACGATCGCGATGCCGTTATCCATGGGCGTATTCAGCCATTTATGCGCATCAGTCGCCCACGAGTCGGCGAGTTCGACGCCGGCGACGAGATGCCGGTGGTGCCGACTGGCGCGCGCCCATAGGCCGAATGCCCCATCGACATGCACCCATGCGCCAGCCTCCCGCGCCAGCGGGATAAGCTCGGCAAAGGGGTCACAGGCACCGACATTGAGATCGGCCGCATCCAGGACGACGATCGTCGGGCTATCCGATGCTGCGAGCGCCGTCGCCAATGTCGCCGCCCGCAGCCTTCCATCGTCGTCAGTCGGCAGGGGGTGCAGAGCACGCGTTCCGATACCCAGAAAGCGCAAGGCTCTTTCGACCGATCCGTGGCGTTGTTCGGTTGCGAGCACCCGGATCGGCGGCGCGCCGGAAAGCCCGTTCGCCTCCACATCCCACCCGCGCGCGGCCAGCAAGCTGTGCCGCGCCGCCGCGAGGCAGGTCATGTGCGCAAACTGGCACCCGGTCGTGAACGCGAAAGATGCGTCGCGCGGCAGATCGAGCACATCCTTGACCCACTCGCCCGCCACTTCCTCCACGACCGCGGCGGCTGGACCGCAGGCATAGAGGCATGCGTTTACATCCCAGGCCGATGCCAGCCAATCGGCCGCCAAGGCGGAGGGCAGCGCACCGCCAATGACCCACGCGAAGAAGCGGCCGCTGGCGGACCCCAGTTGCCCGCCTTCGGTCGCCGCGACGAGATCGTCGATGACCGTCGCCGCAGGTGTCGGCGTGGCCGCGAGCGGCATGCGCAAACGGCTGCGAAGTTCCGCTAAGGTTGACGTCGATGCCACGGGGCGATCGTCGAGTCCTTCGAGATAGGCGGTGGCATGGTCAAAGGCGCGGCGCAGTGCCACGGATGTCTCGCTCATGAAAACGGCCTTACATCAAACGTCGTGCATCAGAAGACCATGTTCAACGCGATCTGCGGAGACACATAAGAACTGCTATTGTGGCCACCCAAGGTGTACTGCACGCCGACGATAACGCCATATTGCCACGACCAGTTATATTCCACCGCCGGCGCGAAGGACCAGTTCTTGCTGCTGCCCGAGCTGAAATTCACATTGTTCCCAAAGGCATCGGTTCCACGCACCCGGGAGCCATCCGCATAGCTGTAGACAATATCCGTCGCGAGCAGCCAACGCTGATTGATCGCATATTCGGGCGAGATGCCGGCGGCCCATTGGTCCCCCGGATGCGCCGTGCCATTGAACCCAGCCCCGGTGCCGTAGACGCTCACGTCCTTGACCGAGGGATGGGTTAGCGGCAGCTGGAACTGCTCCCATACGCGGATGCGCAGCGGATGGTTGCCCCAGGTGTCAAACAGCGACTGCAGGGTTATCCCCTGGCGCAAATTGAAGCTGCCGCCACCCGCGCCGTCGAGCCCGGTGGCGAGTTGGTCATGCGGGCCGGTGGGGAACTCCATGCCGAGGTCAAAGGTCACGGACGGCGCGCCCGTGACGGTGTTCTGATCGAGCACCCGGTATTTCAGGTCAACGGGCAGGTCGGCGATCTCCTCGCCGTGCGAAGTCGTCTTGCTGTTCCACGCGTAAGTGCCCACGGGAATCGTCTCAATGCTCAGCCGTTTTGTGATGCTGTATTCGAGCAGTGAAAGCTCCGTGTTGCTCCTGGCGTTATCGCTCCCACCGTGATGGTTTCCGCGCGCGTCATAGGAGCCGGTATTCAGCGTCACGATGTCATAAGGCTCGATCGCCACCAGCCCAGCCACCGGCAATGCCGGCGAGGGCGAGACCAGCGAGCCGGTGAACCATTGGTTGCTCACAGTTTGCTGCTCGACCGATGTCTCGCTGGCCTGCTGCGCGTGCGCCGAAACACACAGGCCAACGCTGAAGAGACCCGTCAGAAGGCTCGCTGTTTTGGGCATAAGTCCCGCACATTTCAAGAACCGGTTCGGTTCTGACGGCGTGTGACGGGCAACGTCCAACGCATTCCGGGTATCATCGAATCCTGTAGTCGGCATTAACTCTCGTTCCATAGATTTAGCGTAATTTTTGAATCAAAAGATCACTGCGGCAGCGCCTGGGCCGCAGGCCGGCCGGATTTTGCCCTCGCCGGATCGAGCGATCACGCTCTCTTGCGATGCCCGTGAACGACAGGCGCAGGCGCGCGGATCTGCCCGCGCAGGAGAGCGCTTTTCAGGCTGCCTCCCGCGCGGGGTACGATCACATGATGTTTTCCATGCGTACCATCATCTCCGCGGTCTCTTCCGCCGGTAGCGCGGAGCGCAGGGCGAAGGCGATAACGATCAGGCTCCAGATTGCTACCAGGACCACGCCCGGCCAGAACCCGAGCACACCAAAGCCGCCCCCGATATTGCCGAGCGCGGAGATCACCCATATGCCGCCAAACCAGGGCAGCAGCCAGGCGATGTAGCACCAACCGAACTCCGACGCCGGCTGTTTCGTGATGAGATGGTAATAGCCCGCATACAGCACGAACCCCACGGCAATGATGGCAAACAGGACCGTGGTGGTCATGAAGCCGGTCCAGTAGATGATCCAGTTGCTGCAGATAAAGGCAAGCGGCGCTAGATAGCCCGCACCTTTCAGACGAAATGGCCGGTGCAGCGCGGGCTGGCTGCGGCGCAGAACCAGCAGCACAATCGGCCCCAGCCCATAGGTCAGCACCGTAACGGACGTGATATAGCCCACCATCAGCTGCCATGCCGGGAACGGCAGCAGGAACAGGACGCCGACACCCCACATTACCAGCACCGCGAGCCAGGGCGCTTTCGCCTTATTTAGCGCCATCAATCCGCGCGGGCCGGCCTTCGTCTCGCCCAGGGCGAACAGGATCCGCGCGCCTCCGGTGAGGTACATCAACCCGGTGCCGCCTGGCGAAATATAGGCGTCCACATAGAGCAGCGTCGCCATCCAGCCGATGCCAAGCGTCGCGGCGAGACCGGCAAACGGCCCGGCTTGGCCCGTGAAGCTCAGATGATTCCAGCCATTTGCCAGGTCAGACGGGCGCAGCGCCATCAGGAACGCCACCTGCAGCAGGATATAAATGACCGCCGCAACCAGTACCGAGCCGATCACCGCCAGGGGAATATTGCGGCTCGGGTTGGAGGTTTCACCTCCGAGATCGATGGCCGTGCGGAAACCGAGGAAGCTGAAGATGACGCCCGCCGTCGGCAGAGCGGTAAAAATGCCCGAGAACTGGTAGGTGCCTGGAGCCGCGGCCCCGACATTCCAGTGCGTGCTGGCGCAGATGAGCACGATAACGGTCAGCAGCGGCACCGCGATCTTCCACATGGTAATAGCGGCGTTGAAACGCAGCAATAGACGTACCGCGAGAAGATTCAGGAACGCAAACAAAGCCAGGAGTAGTGCACAAACGATGAAGCCGGTTGTTGTCAGCAGGCCATTGCTATGCGGTTGGATGAAGTACGGCAGGTAGTTGTTGGCGTAAGTGACGACGGCCTCGCCTTCAACCGCCGGAACAGGGACATAGGCCAGGAACAGCATCCAGCCCCAGATGCGTCCAAGCCCTTCCCCGTGGCTCGCGTGGCTCATATGCACCAGCGCGCCGCTGCGCGGAAACAGCGCCGCCAGCTCGGAGAAGCACAACGCGATCAACATGATGATCACGGCACCGACCACCCAGCTCCAGATGCTCAGCGGGCCCGCGATCCGTGCGGCGTGGTAGGCGCCGAAGAGCCAGCCCGACCCGACGATGCTGGTGGTGCTGGCGAACAGGAGGCTAACAAAGCGGACCTCGCGTTTTAGTTTGCCGGACGCATTTGGGCTGACGGATGGTTCCATGACTTACTCCTTATGCTTTCGTTCAGTCGCCTCGGCCACTTGATGGCCAGGGGGCAAGAAGTGACACCGTATAACTTGGCATCTACGGTTTGAAGGGAGGCGCGATGGGCTGAGCGATGACGAGCCGATCGGCATTGGGGCAGAGATGGCTCCGCGTCAGGCTGGAGGACTTCCCATTGGCCGCGCTGGAAAGCCCGCATAAAGCAGCACCAAACCTATCGCGGGCAGCCTCATACGCGCGATCGGCGCCAATCGAGACGCAACAACAGGTTGAGCGGAGCAAAAACCAGCTTTGACGTTGTCGGCAGCACAACAGCCACCAGTCCACCGAGCATCGCCCAAGTTATTGTGGCGATACTTGTGAAATACCGTCTTCGTAATAAAATTTCGCGCTGACCATCACTTAGCCTCATTGATGGCAAGGTATATGCAATTAACGCGCCACAAAAAACAACAGCTAAAGCGGCTAGACTGCCAAAAAACAACGATAACTGCGCCAGAAAGACTTCTGGCCCCTTGATTGTTTAGAGCGCAACCACATGCGTTATGCCTGTTTTTGGCCTTTGCTGCGTGAACACCCGTCCCCGCGGCTTCTGCCAGGAGCCATTCGCGCAATTAATGCGGCTTGGAAATGTCATGTTGTTCTGAACGTCCGCAACGCAGGAAAGTCACGGGCAATCTGCTTGATCGTCCGCGTCGGACACAAAATTCCCGCGCAGGCGGCTCCACTCAAACAGACTTTCCACACAGCCTCGGCGGCAAGCCGCCGCTCAGCAGACGCTTACTAATCACCAGCCTTTCCGCTTCTTGCTTGTCCCGGTTTTCCCGGCATGGAGCCTGGCAATGGCCGAAACGTTGAGCGCGGCCTGTAAGTCTGGATGGAATACCTTTAAATCCTATTGATCAGGTTGACTAAGTGTGCATATTTATCCTTGAGGATTATGGGAACCACATAGCCAATAACCAGCAAGGGACTCTCGACATGACCACCCGCCTTACCCGCCGCGCCGCCCTGGCGCTCTCCGCCGCCGGGGCGGCCTCCGCGCTGACCGCGGCGCCCGCGCTGGCCGATGCCAACACGCTGCTGAACGTTTCCTTCGACCCCACAGCGCAGCTCTATACCGCCTACGACAAGCTGTTCGCCGCCTATTGGGCGAAGAAAACCGGCGTTACCCCCACCCTGCATTATTCCCATGGCGGCTCAGGCGCGCAGGCTCGCGCGGTCATCGAGGGCCTGCCCGCAGACGTGGTAACGCTGGGGCTGGCCTACGACATCAACGCCATCGTCAAGGCGGGGCTGATCGCGCCGGACTGGCAGTCCCGCTTGCCGGACAACTCCACCCCCTACACCTCCACCATCGTGTTCCTGGTGCGCAAGGGCAACCCCAAAAACATCAAGGATTGGGGTGACTTGGTGAAGCCTGGCGTGCAGATCGTGGCGCCGAATCCGAAGACCTCCGGCGGAGCGCGCTGGAACGTGCTGGCCGCCTGGGCGTGGGCGCAGAAGGCCTACGGCAGCGACAAGGCCGCGCTGAACTATCTGCAGAAATTCTTCGCCAACGTGCCGGTGCTGGATTCCGGCGCACACGGCTCCACCCTCACCTTCACGCAGCGCAATATCGGTGACGTACTGGTCGGCTGGGAGTCGGATGCGTTCCAGTCCATCAAGCAGGCAGGCAGCGATGCCTATGAGATCGTGGTGCCATCGATCTCCATCCTGGCCGAGCCGCCCGTCGCGGTAGTGGACAAGAACGTGGACAAGCACGGCACCCGCGCCCTGGCCACGGCTTATCTGGAATATCTGTACTCGCCCGAGGCGCAGGAAGTGATCGCGCAGAATTTCTACCGCCCGCGCGATGCTGGCGTGGCGGCGAAATATGCCAGCCAGTTCCCAAAGGTGAATCTCATTACCGTGGCAGATTTCGGCGGCTGGGCCAAGGCGCAGCCGGAGTTCTTCGGCAATGGCGGCTATCTGGACCAGGCCTTTGGCCAGAGCGGCGCACAGTTCTTCGGCATCAGCAGCTGAAGCGCCCGGCGTGAGCGCCTCTGTTCACCCCGCGTCGCGCGGCTTCACCTGGCGTTCCGCCAGCGTGCTGCCGGGTTTTGCGCCCAGCCTCGCCATCACATTGCTCTGGCTCTTTGTCATTGTGCTGGGGCCGCTGGGGGTGATGCTGTGGTTCACCGCGGGCATGGGCTGGGGCGCCTTCCTCGCGGAGATCACCCGGGCGCGTGTGTTGGCTGATCTGTGGGTGAGCCTGCGTTCGGCATTATACGCGAGCCTGGCCAATGCCGGGTTCGGGCTGCTGGTGGCCTGGGTGCTCACCCGCTACGAGTTTCCCTTCCGCCGCATCGCCGATGCGCTGGTGGATCTGCCCTTCGCCCTGCCCACCGCCGTTGCCGGCATCTCGCTCTCGGCGCTGTACGCGCCGAATGGCTGGATCGGCGGCATTCTCGCCCCTCTGGGCGTCACCATCGCCTTCCAACCCGCGGGCATCGTGGTCGCCATGATGTTCGTCTCCCTGCCGTTCATCGTGCGCACGGTGCAGCCGGTCATCGAGGATCTGGAGCCCGAGCAGGAGGAGGCGGCGCAGCTCATGGGCGCCAGCCCGGTGCAGATTTTCCTGCGCATCTCCCTGCCCGCCATTCTGCCCGCGCTACTCACCGGCTTCGCCCTGGCCTTCGCCCGCTGCCTTGGCGAGTACGGCTCCATCATCTTCATCGCGGGCAACAAGCCGATGATCTCCGAGATCGTGCCGCTGCTCATCGTCCAGGAGCTGGACCAGTTCGACTATCAGGGCGCCACCGCCATCGGTGTGCTTATGCTCGCGGTGTCGTTCCTGTTGCTGCTCACCATCAACCTGCTGCAAGCCTGGATGAGGAAGCGCCATGGCCAATAGAATTCTGCTCATCGGCACCGCGCTCATTTTCATGGCGGTGTTTCTGCTGCTGCCCCTCATCGCCGTGTTCGCGCAGGCGCTCTCTGCCGGGTTCGGCGCCTATGTCGCCGCCATCGCCGACCCCAATGTGCAGTCGGCAATCTGGATGACACTCACCATCGCCGCCGTGGCTGTGCCGGCGAATCTCATCTTCGGCATCTGCGCTTCCTGGTGCATCGGCCGGTTCGACTTCAAGGGCCGCAACCTGCTCATCACTCTCATCGACCTGCCATTTTCCATCTCGCCGGTCATCGCCGGCCTGCTGGAGGTGCTGCTGTTCGGCCTCAACGGCCTGCTTGGCGGCTGGCTCTCGGCGCACAACATACAGATCATCTTCGCCCTGCCGGGCATGATCATCGCCACCATCTTCGTCACGTTCCCCTTTGTGGCGCGCGAGGTGATCCCGCTTGTGCAGGAGCAGGGCAATGAGGAAGAGGAAGCGGCGGTGACGCTCGGCGCGTCCGGCTGGCAGATTTTCTGGCGCGTCAGCTTGCCGAAAATCCGCTGGGGCCTGTTCTACGGCGTGCTGCTCTGCAACGCCCGCGCCATGGGCGAGTTCGGCGCCGTGTCCGTCGTCTCGGGCAAGGTGTTCGGCTCCACCGACACGCTCTCGCTGGCGGTCGAATCCCTCTATGAATCCTATGAAATCCAGGCGGCGTTCGCGGCGGCCTCGCTGCTCGCCATGCTGGCCCTTGTCACCCTTGTCCTCAAGGCAGCGCTGGAATTCTCGCTGCGCGAAGAGCTCGCCGCCGTCAAACGCAGGAAAGCAAGCTGATGCCCACCGAGATCAAGATCGCCAACGTCTCCCGCGCCTTTGGCGGCCAGGTGGTGCTGTCTGACGTGAACCTCACCGTCCACCCCGGCGAGTTGCTGGCGCTGCTCGGCCCCTCGGGCTCGGGCAAGACGACGCTGCTGCGGCTCATCGCTGGGCTGGACCAGCCGGACTGGGGCAGCATCCGCGTCGGCGCGGACGACACGACCAAACGCCATGCCAGTGAGCGCGGCGTGGGCTTCGTGTTCCAGCATTACGCGCTGTTCCGGCACATGACCGTCTTCGAGAACATCGCCTTCCCGCTGCGCATCCGCAAAACCGCCAAGCCGGTGGTGAAGGCCAAGGTGGAGGAGCTGCTGAAGCTCATTCAGCTGGAGACCCTGGCCAGCCGCTACCCGGCGCAGCTTTCCGGCGGTCAGCGCCTGCGTGTGGCCCTGGCCCGTGCGCTCGCTAGCCAGCCGCGCGTGCTGCTGCTCGACGAGCCGTTCGGCGCGCTGGACGCCGTGGTGCGCCGCGATCTGCGCCGTTGGTTGCGCCAGCTGCATGACGAGATGCACATCACCACCATTTTCGTGACGCACGACCAGGAAGAGGCATTCGACCTCGCCGACCGCGTAGTGATTATGAAGGACGGGAAAATCAGCCAGGAGGGAACGCCGATCGACATCTATCGGAACCCCGCCACCCCGTTCATCCATGAGTTCCTGGGCGAGAGCAACCGTCTTGCCGTGCAGGTGCGCAACGGCGTGGTCCGCGCGGAGGCTGGGTTCGAGATCGGCCATGCCAGCCTGCCGGATGGCGGGGCTGAGGTGTTCATCCGCCCGCACCATCTGGTACCGGTGCCGGCGGCGCAGGGCAGCTGGCGTGTGGCGCGCATCGCCGCCACCGGCGCGCAGGCACGCATCAGCCTCACCCACGGCGACGTGACTCTGGAAGCCGCCATGACCGCCGATGCGCTGCTGGAAACCGGGCTGCGCCAGGGGGACCAGGCAGAACTGCGCTTCACCGGCGGCACCCTGTTCGCGCCGGGCGCCGGGCCGATGCGCGTTTCCGGTTTACCGCAGGCTGGCGTTCGGTTTTTCCAGAGCGGCCGCGCCGGGGCGTAGTTCCGCGGAATTTTTTGAAACGGTATTGACAGCTGCGGGGAGGTCTGGAATTTACGCTAATAAGCCTATTAAAGAAGCCGGATTAACAGACAAGCTGGGAGATAAGTTTTATGCGTAAGGTACTTCTGGCCTCCGTGGCCTCGATGGGCGCGCTGCTCGCCGCTGGCGGCGCGAACGCCCAGCCGGTCACGCCCGTCGCTCCGGGCACCATTGCCGTTCATGTCAACGGCTACTTCCAGTTCGGCCTGGATCATGTCGGTTCGACCTATAACAACGTCGGCGGCAACAAGCTGAACCCGGTCACCACCAACGGTGATTTCCGCCTGTACCCAGGCTTCGACGCGACGACCATTGGCGGCATCTCCTACGGTGCCCAGGTCGAAACGCGCGTCACGTTCTCCGACGCCGGCAAGGGCGCGGGCAGCTCCTCCAACTCGACGGCCGGCACCAGCAGCCTGTATGTCCGCCGCGCCTATGGCTATATCGGCACCCCGGATTACGGCTATGTCCGTTACGGCCAGACCGACGGCGCCTTCTCCCTGCTGCAGACCGGCGTGATCGAGCAGTTCGGTGATGGCACCCAATGGGCCAGCAACGACGGCTCGCAATACGTCGTGCCCAGCAAGGCTCGGCCCGGCCAGTTCATCTATGCCGACCAGGGCGCGCTCTACACCACCGACAAGGTTGTGCTGATCTCCCCGTCGGTCACCGAGCCTTACCTGGGCGGCAAGTTCTCCGCTATGGCCTCCTATGAGCCGAACGGTAACGGCATCAAGGA
Source organism: Acidocella sp. (assembly GCF_052326845.1). Lineage (GTDB taxonomy): Bacteria > Pseudomonadota > Alphaproteobacteria > Acetobacterales > Acetobacteraceae > Acidocella. Next base: position 13,036 of record NZ_JBKQJR010000029.1, read on the forward strand.
AGGCTATGCGACCTGCGCCGTCGCTGGCGCCACCTGCGCTTCCATCAGCTCGACCGGCACCTTCAACTCCACCCTGGCGACGGAGCGTCAGAACACCTTCGACGTGGCTGGCCAGTACGCGCTGAAGGCGCACGGCTTCAACTCCAAGGCCTCCGTCGGCTTCCTCGACGGCAACCCGATCCGCTACACCAGCAGCATCGCTGGCGCCAATGCGGCTTACAACCTCGACAAGCTGCAGGTCGTGCAAGCTGGTCTGCAGACCACGTATAATGACCTGTTCCTCGGTGGAGATGCCGTTACCCTCGGCGCCAACATCAAGTGGGGCCAGACCCTGGATGGCTACGCGCCGAAGCCGAAAGGCACGCGTGACGCGCAGGCCTACATCGTCGGTGGCAACTATGTCATAGGGCCCTATGTGATTGGCGCCAGCTTCTTCGACAGCCAGACCGCTGGTAACCAGTATGCCGGCAAGAAAGGGGAAGCCCGCACCCTGTCCGAATATGGCGCTGCCGTCGGTGGCAACTACGTGATCGGCAAGGATCTGAGCCTGTACGCGCAGTACCTGTACGGTCACTCGCATCAGCCCGGTAACAGCAACCTGGTCAACGGCAACACTCAGATGCAGTTGGTCAGCCTTGGCGGCACCTTTAAGTGGTAACTGCGTAACCGAGGTACGGAAACGGGTGAGCCCCCATCCGGGGTCATCGCTGACAAGCCCCTCGGGGTCGCACTCCAGCACTCGGGAACCTCCGTTCAATCCGTATCGCTGGCAAATGGAGTGATCCGGACCGGCGCAAACAGCTAGATCAGAGGTTCCCTAGACTACGTCAAAACAAGACGCCTGCTGATCAGCTCAGATGATATACCGGCTGCAGCTCATAGACTGGCGTGGCCAGCCCCTCCTTCCGCGCCTTCAACTGCAGGGCGAGATACAGCGAGTAGTGCCGCGATTGGTGCAGATTACCACCGTGGAACCAGAGATTCTCCTGCTGCGTCGGCTTCCACATGTTGCGCTCCTCGCCTTCCCACGGGCCGGGGTCCTTGGGCGTGGCCGAGCCCAACCCCCACACCTTGCCCACCTTGTCCGCCACTTCCTGACTGATGAGGTCCGCAGCCCAGCCATTCATCGAACCATAGCCGGTGGCATAGACGATGAGATCCGCCGGGAGCTCCGTGCCATCGATGAATTTCACGCCCGTCTCGGTAATCTCCTCAACCTCCACCCCACTCTTCAACTTGATGCTGCCGTCGATGACAAGGTCGCAGGCCCCGACATCAATGTAATAACCCGAGCCACGACGCAGATATTTCATGAACAGGCCAGAGCCGTCCGCGCCGAAATCCAGCATGAAGCCGGCCTTCTCCAGCGCTGCATAAAACGCGGCGTCGCGCGCCTTGATCTTCTCGTACACGGGAATGTGGAACTCATGCATGATCCGGTACGGAAGCGACGCGAAGGTCATGTCCGCCTTGCGCGTGGTGATGCCATCGGCCAGCGCGCGCTCGGAATAGAGATCGCCAAGCGCCTCCTCCATCAGCGAGTCAGAACGCACGATATGCGTGCTGGAACGCTGGACCATCGTCACGTCAGCACCCGCCTCCCACAACGCCGCACATATATCGTGCGCGGAATTATTGGCGCCAATCACCACCACCTTCTTGCCCGCATAGGCGTCCGGCCCAGGGTGCTGGGAGCTGTGCTGCTGCTCGCCACGGAACCGCTCCATGCCTTTGAACTTCGGCATATTCGGCTTGCCGGACATGCCGGTGGCAAGCACCAACTGCGTGGGGCGAAGCTCAATCTCCTGCCCGTCGCGCTCCACTGTCACGCGCCATGTCTTGGTGGACTCGTCGAATACCGCGCGCTTGGCCACGGTCTTCGACCAGTAATTTATCTCCATGACCTTGGTGTACATCTCCAGCCAGTCTCCGACCTTGTCCTTCGGCGAAAACACAGGCCAGTTCTTGGGGAAATCGATATATGGCAGATGGTCATACCACACCGGGTCGTGCAGGCAGAGGGATTTGTAGCGCTTGCGCCACTGGTCGCCCGGGCGGTCATGCTTGTCGATGACGATCGACGGCACGCCGAGCTGGCGCAGCCGCGCGCCGAGCGCGATGCCACCCTGGCCGCCACCAATGACAAGCACATAAGGCTGCGTCGTGTAGTCAAGCGTCTGCGCCTCCTCTTCGCGCTTTTCCGTCCAGGTTTTGCGGTGGCGGGAGATACCGTGCTCCGCCCCTTTCGGCCGGCGCGCGCCCAGCGGCTCCTCGAAGCCCTTCAGCTCGGTCAGCGCCGTCAACAGCGTCCAGGCCACCCCCCCGCGCAGCCGCACCAACCCCTCGCCGCGCCCAGTGGCAGTCTCGAAGACCAGCCAAGCTTCAACGACATCATCCACCGCCCGCGGCTCTTCCGCCAAGGCGAACTTCACCGCCCCGGCCTGCGGCAATGTGGCGCGCAGCATGTCGCGCACACCGTCACGGTTCTCCACCGTCTTGATGTTCCAGGTGAAGGCAACAAGGTCGCGCCAGAAGCTTGTATCGGCAAAAAGCTGCGCCGCCGCTTCCACGTTGCCCGCCTCCAGCGCGCCGTTGAAAGCGTTAATCCAGCCTTCGGCAATGGCGCGGGGTGAAGCTACGCGGGTCTCGATCGTTACGTCGTACATGTCCGTTTCCCTTTGCTTATTTTGGTTTTGTTCACGCGACGAGGTCGATAAGGATCTTGAGATGACGGCCTGCGGGATCGAGCAGCGCCTCGAACCCCTGCGCCACCGCGTCCTCCAGCCGTATGCGGGCGGTGACGGCCTTGGCCGCTGGCAGTGCGCCGGAGGCGATGAGCCGGATGACGCGCGGCCAGTAATGCGTGGGGTAGGCCCAGGCACCACGCAGATCGACATCCTTGAACGTCACCTGAAACCAGTCAAGCGGATTTTCATGCGGATGCAGCCCGGTTTGCACCACCACGCCCTGCTTGCGCACCGCGTCCAGGCAAGCCTTCAGCGCGTGCTCATTGCCCACGCATTCCAGCGCCACGTCGCAACCGGCTTGGCCGTCGGTCCCAGCCCGCACCACCGCGCCCACATTCTCGCGCTTCGGGTTGATGGTGACGATATCCGGCAGCACCGTGCGCGCGAAGGCGAGACGGGCGTCGTTGAGGTCCGAGAGAAACAGCGTGGTAGCCCCGGCCGCACGCGCCGCCAACAGCGTAAGCAGGCCGATGGGCCCGCCACCGGTAACGAGCACGGAACTGCCTGCCTGCACCCCGCCACGGTCGCAGGAATACACGGCAACTGCCGTCGGCTCCACCAGCGCCGCCTCCTCATCGGTCAACTCGTCGGGGATTTTCTCCACATTGTAGTCATGCACGATGGCTTCTTCCGCCATCCCGCCCCTGGCCCAGCTGAGCCCGGCCAGGGCCAGTTGCGGACTGAGATGGAACTGCCCGCGCCCGGCGTAATAATCCCCGGCGCGAGGCATGATCAGCGGCTGGATGGAGACGCGGTCCCCGGGCTGCACATTGGTCACACCCTCGCCAATTGCAGTGACCACCCCGCCGAACTCGTGCCCCAGAATCTGCGGCCCGTGCGCGCCGGTATAGGGATGCGGCGTTTTGGGGATGAAGATCGGGCCATAGGCGTATTCGTGGAGATCGGTGCCGCAAATGCCGACGAAGCGGTTGCGGACCAGAACCTGGCCGGGCAGCGGATTGCGCTCCGGTGCGGGAATGTCTTCGAGCCGCAGATCGCGCGCGGCGTGGAAACGTAGAGCTTTCAAGTGGTTCCTCCTTGCCTTCTTGTTGTGGGCAGAAGGACAAGGGCAAGCCGCGTGCCAAAGCTAATATTTTGAAAGTCATTGGTTTTTTGCGCCGTCGCCGGCCACAATGTGGCGGCGGCTGTGGCGGCTAGCTGTGGCGCGACAGGCCGAAGCGACGCATCTGCCGATGTACGGTGGTGCGGTCCAACTTGAGGGTGCGCGCCGCCGCGGAGACATTGCCGCCGCACGCCGCCAGCGCCGCCTTCAGCCGCCCGGCCTCGTCATCCGCCACCGGAGTGGCCCCGACGATTTCCTCCGGTAGATCAGCGAGGCCGATTTCTCCGTCCTCACACAAGGCCGCCGCGGTGGCGATGGCATTGTCCAGCTCGCGCAGATTGCCGGGCCAGGGATGCACGCGCAACGCCGCGAGCGCCTCCGGCGCGGCGGTTAGGCGATGCCCCGGCCGGGCATGGCGCGCCAGTAGCCGGGCCAGCAGCCAGTCGAAATCCTGCCGCGCCCGCAGTGGCGGCAGACTGAGCCGGGCCGCATTCAGCCGGTAGTACAAATCCTCGCGGAAGAGCTTTTCCGCCACCAGGGCCGCAAGGTCTCGGTGAGAAGCGGAGATGACGCGGAAGCGCACCGGCCGGGGCCGCGCCGCGCCCAGAGGCTGCACCGCACGCTCGGCCAGCACGCGCAGCAGCCGGGATTGCAGCAACAACGGCATGTCGCCGATCTCGTCCAGAAACAAGGTGCCGCCATCGGCCTCCTCGACGAGCCCCTTGCGCCCTTTCAGCGCCGCGCCGGTGAAAGCGCCGGGCGCGTAACCGAATAGTTCCGCCTCCGCCAGCGTCTCCGGAATCGCGGCGCAGTTCACCGCCACGAACGGCCCCTTCACGCCGCTCGCCTCATGGATGGCGCGGGCCAGGAACTCCTTGCCGGTGCCGGTCTCGCCCTGCAGCAGAATGGGCAGCTCGGTACGGCTGAGCTTCGCCGCCTTCTCTTGCAGCGCCCCGATCTCTGGCGCCACGCCACCCAGCGCGCGCAAGGCCTGCGGTAACGCGGGCAGAGTCGCGCGCGGCCGCGGCGGCTCTATAGCGTGGGCGAACAGCATGTTGCCGTCCCGCGCACGCAGCACGCGCTCCTGGGTGGGGCGGGCTCGTGTGAGGGCGGGCAGGTCATCGACGCCGAGGTCGAAGAAGCGCGAAACCGGCTGGCCGATGAGTTGCTCCGGGGCGCGCCAATCCAGCCCTGCGGCGCGGGCCAGCAGCCGGGCCGCCATGTGCGTCATGCCTGCGATGCAACCGCGGTCGTCGATGGCGAGCGCGCCTTCGGGGTCAACATCCAGGAATTCCGGCGAGCGGGCGAAGCGCAGCACCCATTGACGGCGGGTCCGCGCCATAAGGTTGGCGAGCTCGATGCGCCGGGTCGTGGTTGTGACCATATGTTGCGCCAAGCTTTGGCTCGCCTTCTGTTGCGGAGAGCTGAGCAGCGAGATGTCCAGCACGGCGGAGAGCCGCCCGGCGGAGTCATAGATTGGCGCCGCGGTGCAGGAGAGCGGCGTGTGCGTCATGCCAAAATGGTCGCTCTGGTGAATGGTCAGCGCCTCGCCCGTGGCGATGCAGGCACCGACCGCGCAGGTGCCGGCCCGCGCCTCGGCCCAGTCGGCGCCGAGATAGAGCCCCGCCTGCCGCAACTCGCGGTCATGCCTTGGGTCACCGAAATACTCCACAGCGATGCCCTGGCGGTCGGCCAGCAGGAGCACATAGGCTTGGCCGGAGACATGGTTGTAGAGCTGCTCCAGGCCCGAGCGGGCGATGGCGATCAGCTCCTCTGCCTGCTGGCGGTGTTCCTTCAGGCGGCCTTCGGGCAGGATCACTGCCTCGCAATTCGCCGCCGGGTCGAGCCGGTATTCCGTCAGGCAGCGGCGCCAGGATTGCACAACATAAGTGTCCCGGGTGGTGGTACCACCAAGCCCGGCGCTTTCGATCTCACGCACGTGATCCGCAGCGGCCATTTCCGTTTTCCGGCCCAGAGCCGAGCCGGATCCCCAAACATTGTTTTTGTTGTTGGAGTTTTGCACTCCCAGCCTGGTTAATACAAGTCCAACAATGCGCGGCGGTATACTGGAGGTGAACGGTCACATCGAAAGCTTAAATGAGCGAAGGGCATCGCAGTTTAAGCTGCCCGCAAAGATATCCAAAATATAAAAATAATATACCAATTGTTTTCTATATCCTGCGGCACAGGCGACGCAGGCCGGTCGTCCTCACCCAGGAGCGGAATCATGAAGACGGTTGCAGACCAATTCGCCGAAACCCTCACGGCGGCCGGCGTGAGGCGTATGTACGGGATCGTGGGGGACAGCCTGAACGGGCTGACGGATGCGATCCGACGCCAGGGGAAAATTGAGTGGCTGCATGTCCGGCACGAGGAGGTCGCGGCCTTTGCGGCCGGCGCGGACGCGCATCTGACGGGCAGCCTCGCCGTCTGCGCAGGCAGTTGCGGTCCTGGAAACCTGCATCTTATCAATGGCTTGTTCGACTGTCACCGCTCGCGCGTGCCGGTGCTGGCGATTGCCGCACATATTCCGTCGGCCGAGATTGGGTCTGGGTATTTCCAGGAAACCCATCCGGAAACGCTGTTCAAGGAGTGCAGCCACTATTGTGAGTTGGTCTCCAATGCCGATCAAATGCCGCGCAGCCTGGAAATCGCGATCCGCGAGGCGGTCGGCAGACAGGGCGTATCGGTGATCGTGATCCCTGGAGATGTTGCGCTGCAACCAGCCGCCGAAGCCCCCGCCCCAACCTCCCTCAGCCTGCTACCGCCCCGGCCGGTGGTCGTGCCGCAGCAGGCGGATCTGCGGAAGCTCGCCGATCTCCTGAATAGCGCCGTTCGCGTCACCGTACTGGGCGGCTCCGGATGCGAGGGGGCGCACAGCCAGTTGCTCGCCCTAGGCGAGAAACTGAAAGCCCCCATGGTCCATGCGCTCAAGGGCAAAGAGCATGTGGAATGGGACAACCCCTATGATGTCGGCATGACCGGGTTGATCGGCTTTTCATCCGGCTATTACGCGATGAACGATTGCGATGCGTTACTAATGCTGGGCACGGACTTTCCCTATCGCCAGTTCTACCCGCAAGGCACGGCAAAAATCGCGCAGATCGACATCCGGCCGGAGCAACTCGGCAGGCGGGCGCCCATAAATCTCGGCCTCGTCGGCGATGTCGCCGCGACGCTCGACGCCCTGCTCCCGCTTCTGGAGGAAAAGACCGACCGCCAGCATCTGGACGCGGCGCTGGCGCATTACGGCAAAGCGCGCAAAGGCCTCGACGACCTTGCCGTTGGTACGCCCGGCAAGGGGCTCATCCATCCGCAGCAAGTCGCCAAAGCGCTGAGTGATCTCGCGGCCGAGGATGCCGTGTTTACCTGCGATGTCGGCCTGCCGACGGTATGGGCCGCCCGTTATCTGGCAATGAATGGCAAGCGCCGGCTCATGGGCTCGTTCTGGCACGGCTCGATGGCCAACGCGATGGCGCAGGCGATCGGCGCCCAGGCGGCTTTCCCTAAACGCCAGGTGATCTCGTTGTCCGGCGACGGTGGCTTCGCCATGCTGATGGGGGATTTCCTCAGTCTTGCCCAGCTAGGGCTGCCGGTGAAGGTCGTGGTGTTCAACAATGGCGCACTTGGCTTCATCGAGCTCGAACAGAAAGCAACGGGATTCCTGGACTTCGGTACCGATTTCAAGAACCCGAACTTTGCCGCTATGGCCGAAGCCACTGGTATCCGCGGCATCCGGATCGAGGATGCCGCGGATGTGCCGCACGGCATCGCTGACGCGCTCGCTCATGACGGCCCAGTGCTTGTGGACGTCGTGGTGAATCGCCAGGAACTCGCCATTCCACCCAAGCTCACTGCCGAGATGGCAAAGGGTTTCACGCTATACATGGTCAAGGCGGTGATGAACGGCAAGGCTGACGAGATACTCGATCTCGCACGCTCCAACCTCTGGCGCTGAACCATCTGAACCGCGCCGGTTTTCCCGGAGGCTGTTTGGATTGAATCAAGGTATCCCGGGCTGTGCTTGCAGCATGACGTAGTCGCGTTCCCCGGCGTCTGCCGGCGGCATGTTGCCGATGGGCTCCAGGAGCCGGCGGGTTTCGCGTACCGGGTAAGAGAAAACGGTTCCCTTGGGCGTAATGGCATGGTTTGATTGCCGTATGGACGTTCCGCAAACTCAGAAGCGCCAGTTTGAAACCATGGATGAAGCCCTTCGCGAAGATATCCGCCTTTTGGGGCGCATTCTGGGTGATACAATCCGCATGCTGGATGGAGACGAGACCTACAACCTGATCGAATCCATTCGCCAATTGGCTGTGCGCTTCCACCGGGACCAGGACCAGAGTGCCCAGGCAGAACTGGAAACAATCCTGAAGGGGCTGTCAGAGGGCCAAATTAACAACATTACACGTGCTTTTGGCTATTTTTCAGTGCTCGCCAATATTTCCGAAGACCATCATCATACGCGGCGCTGGCGAGCGCATCTGGTCGCCGGTTCACCGCCGCGCGAAGGCAGTCTGGCCGCCGGAATCGCCCGCGCCCGTGCCGACGGCTTCGACACCGCGGCGCTCCGGAACTTCTTCTTCAATGCCTATATTTCCCCCGTTCTCACCGCACACCCCACCGAGGTGCAGCGCCGGAGCATCTTGGACAGCCTCGATGCCATCGCCGTACTCCTCAACCGGCGCGACCGCCTAGCCGAAACCAAGGAGGAGCGCGAGGAGATCGACGTCGAGCTGCGCAGCCTTGTCCTTACCTTGTGGCAGACGCGCATACTGCGCCTGACCAAGCTCTCTGTGCTGGATGAGGTTGAGAACGCCCTGGCTTTTTTCGATGCGACCTTCTTCGCCGAAGTCCCGAAGCTGTATGCGGCAGTTGAACAGGAAATTGGCGAAGTTGCAGGCGGCTTGCCGACCTTTTTGGAGATCGGCAGCTGGATCGGCGGCGACCGCGATGGGAATCCGTTTGTGGACGCCACAGTGCTGGCCGAAGCCATGGCCCGGCAGGCTGAACGGGCTTTCGGCTTTTACTTGGGCGAAGTGCGCAAGCTTCGCCGTGAACTTACGCTTGCATCCTTGCACGCCGGTACAACGCCAGAACTGCAATCGCTCGCCGAGCAATCCTCGGGACACCCGGAGCATCAGGCCGATGAACCCTACCGGCGGGCGCTTGCAACGGTCCAGGCGCGGCTTATAGGGACCCATGTGGCCCTTTTCGGCCGGCCGCCCGCCGGGCCAGTGCCGTCCGGCTACGATACCGCCACCCCACCCTATGCAACACCGGAGGCATTTGCGACTGATCTTGCGATCATTGCACAGTCCCTGCGCGTCCACGGCTCCGCCCTGCTCACGCACGGGCGGCTTGGCGCCCTCGTGCGCGCCGCGCGTGTTTTCGGCTGGACGCTGGCGCCAATAGACCTGCGGCAGAATTCCGCCGTGCATGAACGCACAGTCGGCGATTTGCTGGAAGTGGCCAACCCTGGGACTAATTATCTTCAGCTTGGCGAGGAGGCGCGCATTGCCCTCCTGCTCGCGGAGCTGGCCACGAGCCGCCCGCTGGTCTCCCGGCACGTAGATTACCGCGCCGAGACCATGAAAGAGCTGGCCATTTTTGATGCTGCGCGCGCAGCGCACCTGCGCTACGGCGACCGCGCGATTCGTACGGCCATCATTTCCAAGACCGACGGCGTTTCCGATATGCTGGAACTCGCCGTGCTGCTGAAGGAAGCGGGGCTACTCCACCCCGGCACGCAGCAGCTCACTGTGAATATCGTGCCGCTGTTTGAAACGATCGAGGATCTGCGCGCCGCCGCAAGCATCATGGACAGGCTGTTCTCGCTTCCATTCTACCGCAGCCTGCTGGCCAGCCGTGGTGAGACGCAGGAGGTCATGCTCGGCTATTCGGATAGCAACAAGGATGGCGGCTTCCTGACCTCCGGCTGGGAACTCTACCGCGCGGAGGTTGGCCTGGTGGACGTGTTCGCCCGTCATGGCGTGCGGCTTCGCCTGTTTCATGGCCGTGGCGGCTCGGTCGGCCGTGGCGGCGGTCCCAGCTTCCAGGCGATTCTGGCGCAACCCAAAGGCGCCGTGCAGGGGCAGATCCGCCTCACCGAGCAGGGCGAGGTGATCGCCGCCAAATACGGTAATCCCGAAGTTGGCAAGCGAAATCTGGAGGTTCTGGTCTCCGCGACGCTGGTTGCAACCGCCGAACCGGCGATCTCCGAGCCACTGGCGCCAAGCTTTCCGGAAATTCTGGGAGAATTGTCGGACGCCGCCTACGCGGCCTATCGCAACCTTGTTTACGAGACGCCAGGGTTTGAAGATTATTTCTGGCAGTCCACCGTGATCACCGAAATCGCCAGCCTCAATCTGGGCAGTCGCCCCGCGTCGCGCGCCAAGGGCCGGTCCATCGAAGATCTTCGCGCGATTCCCTGGGTGTTTTCCTGGGCACAATGCCGGGTCATGCTGCCTGGCTGGTACGGCTTCGGCTCGGCCGTGGAGTCTGTGATCGCCAAACGCGGCTCCGGCGGGCTCCGGCTGCTGCAATCCATGTTCCAGGAATGGCCGGTGTTCTCCACTTTGCTCCTTAACATGGACATGGTGCTGGCCAAGGCGGACATGGGAATTGCCGAGCGTTATGCCGGGCTGGTCGAGGACGAGTCGTTGCGAGATCGCATTTTCCCCCGCATCAAGGCGGAGTATGAGCGCACACGCGCCCACCTCCTGTCCATCACCGGGCAGCAGGCCCTGCTCGAGCGGAATCCGGTCATGCGCCGTTCGGTTACCAATCGCTTTCCCTATCTCGACCCGCTTAACCACGTACAGGTTGAAATGTTGCGCCGCTATCGCGACCAGGTTGCCCGGGGAGGCGAAGAGGACGTGAGTGATCGCGTGCGGCGCGGTGTGCATATTTCCATCAACGGCATCGCTGCGGCGTTACGCAACAGCGGCTAAACCCCGCACACCGCGTCCATCGCCTGTGCTGGTCACGCAACCTGTTTCGCTCCCTCTCCGGTCACTGTCCACCCCGTCACATCGGGCGGCGGCGCATCGGCAAACAGCATGCTGCGCATGCCCGACAACGCCATCAGCGTGTCCTTATATTTAGCGGGATCAGAGGCCACCGTGCGAATTGTCATGTCGACCGCGTCGAGCAACGCCTTCGGCGGACTCTTGAGTGGATTATCGCGATAATGCGCGGAAATCCCCGCCAGCACACGAACCGCCGCGTGCTGCGCCGCCAGAGGCAAGCCGGAGAGTTGCCGCCGCAGGCTGATGACGTTCGCGCCCACGCGCAGATCATGCAGCACGTTCGCCGTCACGATGTCCTCATCCTGCGACATAGCCGCCAGCCGTGGCATCAGCAACCCCAGCCGGTCCATCATCCGTCCCGTCAACACCGCGCGGTCCTGGGGACCCTGCGCCTCGGCGGCCGCGGCAATATCCCGCCACCCGGCGCGCAACAGGCGGCGGATGCTCCATTCCGCTCCCACCGAACGAATCAGTTTTGTGACCACCAAGGCGGCGGCCACCCCGAACACCAGGGATGCGGCGTTGTTCAGATAACCTGCAAAATTCCCTTCATAGCCGTTCTCCAGCGCCAGGGTGGTCGGGCCAAAGGCTACAACCGCCAAGCCGATGCCGGCGGTCGCGGGCCGGGAAACCAGCACGCCGATGATCAGCCCGACCGGCGACAGAGCCAGCGCCAGTTCGATAAACGTCTCCACCCGCGGCAGAATGACGAAGGTATAAAACCCAATGACAATGACCACGATCACGACATTGCGGAGCATCTGCGCCAGCGCTGGCGCCGGATCATCCTGCGTTGCAAAGAGGCAGCATACGATCGCCACCATCAACGCCGCGCTGCCGCCGCCGGGCCAATCCGAGTTAATCCAGAACGCGCAGACCAGCAGCACCGTCAAGAAAGCCGCCAAGCTTGAGAGAAACACCATCCCATGGTCATGCAGATGCGTTGCCACGGCAACGAAATCGCCATCCAGGACAGCGTCCTCCGGCACCGGAGCACCGTTGACGATATGCTGGCGGATCGCACGCGAATGCCGCATGACGCAAATAAGCTCCGTCAGCCGCACCGCCAAGCTGGCCCGCAGCAATCCGACCCAGGATGATCCGCTTTCCGCTAACGCGTCGACCCGCGCATGCATCTTGTCTGCATCCCCCGGTTCCCCGTTCCGCACCCAGGCAGACATTGTGTCCAGAACCTCCTGCAGCTCAGGAGTAATCCCACCCAGCCGGCGCAGTTCCGCAACGCGGTCGCCGATTGAGCCCAACACCGGCATCAGGCTCAGCATGTAGATCCGCATGCGTTTTACATATGGCACTGCGGCTTGCAGGGGGGAGGTGTCGAACGCCAACTGCGTGGTCAGTACGCCAACATCGTTCACCTCGACGGCCAGCCGGTATCGTGCCGCGCGTGTCTGTGTATCCTCATCCTCACCCGCCAGCGATGCGGCGGCCCATTCATTCGTTGGCTGTACCCAGCGCGAGATCCGGCGGGCGATCACAGGTCCCAACGGCCGCGGAAACACGAGCGTGCCAACCAAAGTGGTGCAGGCAATGCCGATGACGATTTCCTCCACCCGCGTCAGCGCTGTCTGAAAGATCATGTTCGGATCGGTCACGCTGGGAAAGCCTATAATTCCCGCCGTATAGCCCGCTAATATGAAAGTATAGGCCCGGGGCGAGCGGTCCAGCAAAGAAAAATAGAGACACAGCCCAACCCAGCCCGCCATCGCCAGGCACAGCAGCACCGGCGCATTGACCAGGTTCGGCACCATGGCCACCGCCGCCGCACTGCCGATCATCGTGCCGAAAAACCGGAATAGCGCCTTCGAGCGCATGGCCCCGGTCAGAGGTTGGGCCACGATATAGGCGCTCGTCATCGCCCAGTAAGGTCTGTCCAGCCCCAACCAGCACGCCAGATAGAAAGCCACCATCGCCGCCAAGAAGGATTTTAGCGCAAACAGCAGTTCATCGGGTTTAGGAATCATGTCAACCAAACAGAAAACGAAACAGAACGCCAAACATATCGGCACAAATCAGTAACGCGACCTCAGCGACAGCTTAAGTGCCAGCTGGGGTGCCGCTGAGGCCGCCCCTGGATTGCCAGCTATTTTGCGCCACACTTGCCCGCAACTTGCCGTTCTTCTGATTTCGATGCTCGAGCAATTCGCCGCGCCAACGCGACAAAGTTGCGCACGACCGTACCATGATCATCCTGCCGATAGGCAAGGCTGATCGGCGCGTGGGGCACGTCACCTTCAATGCCAAGAAAGACGACGCCTTCGGCGTGGATCTGCTTGATCGACTGAGGCACGATCGACACACCGAATCCCGCTGCCACCATGTGAACGATCGACGAGATCTGGGGCGCTTCCTGGCCCAATTTGGGACTGAACCCAGCCCGTTGACAACTTGCGATAACGGCATCGTAGAGACCGGGACCGATGGCACGCGGGAACAGAATCAGCGTCTCCCGCGCGAGAGCTTCAAGTGGCACTGAACGATCACCGGCGCAAGGATGCGATGCCGGCAGCACGACCACCATAGGTTCCTCGACCAAAGGCTCGATGGCAAGCCCTTCGCCGTCGCTGATCAGCGGCCGAACGAACGCGATGTCGATCTCGCCGCTCCGCAGACCTGCAACCAATTGCGGCGTATTGCTTTGCGCGGGTGAAAGGACGACGCCGGGATAATGCTCACGGTAAGCACGAATAACAGCAGGGACGAGTGGCTGAAAATAGGTCGCGCCGGCGAAGCCCAGGTGAATGTGTCCTGTCTCGCCGCGCGCGCGGCTCTGCACACCAGCCTTGGCCCGTTCCACTTGATCGAGTATTTGGCGCGCTTCAACGAGCAGCAACGCTCCAGTTTCGGTAAGCTCCACACCGCGTGTCAGACGGTAAAAAAGTGGCGCGCCCATTTCATGCTCGAGCTGGCGAATCTGCAAGCTGAGGGGCGGCTGTTTGATGCCGAGCCGTTCGGCTGCGCGGGTGAAGTGCAACTCCTCTGCAACCGCAACGAAATAACGAAGATGCCTGAGTTCCATGATCCTATGACTGGCGCTAACCGGCTCAGGTGCGGTTCACGGAGGGCCTGGGCGCCAACAAGACGGAAAGCGAGCGGACGCCCTGCGCGCCCAGGATGAGCACGCCTTCAATATCCGCCGTTGCCGAGGGGCCGGTATGGAAAGCCGCATAATGATGTTCGCGGAATTCTGGCCGGGCATAGGCTTGGTGCAGGTTGACCACGATATCCGCCGGATCAAGCAGAACGATCAGGTGCTGAGCCAGATAAGCGAGTGAGTTCACCTGCAGATCCGTGTCGGTAAGCAGCACGGACCCGGTTTCCGCAACACCGAAGGCTGCACGCACAACGGCATGGTCAACATCGGCCAGCGCGCGAGGCTCAGTGACAGCAGCAAGATCGCGCTCCCCCGCGATCTCCGGCACGGCCGAACAGATGAGGCGGCTCTCTGCAAGCAGTGCGCGCACCGGCGCCAACGGATCGTCCACCGGGCCGGGATCGAGCAGGCTTCCCCCCATACGCTTCAACATGGCGCCGAATGCGTCGATGAGCGAAGCTGGCGGGTTGCTGTCGAAGTGCGGCACCACGGGAAGCGGCCGCTCAACCTTTGGCAGGTTGGCGCGGACCGAAGCGAGAATGGCTTCACGGCTGCTCATTTCTTGTCTCCGCGGTTTTTCTTGTACCATTGGTGGAAGGTCTCGGCGGGAGCGTGCGGAACCTCGCGATGCTTACCCCAGGCGTTGAGACCGTTGTAGATGACGAAGCGTGGCAGCGACCCGATTGCCGCATTCCCCGTCTCCACCGCTGCGCGATAGATCGCAGGATGCGACAATACGGCACCCGCCGCCTTCATCGCCGCGCGCTTGACGAACGGCGTCTCGTGTTCGCGGACCATTTCCTGGCGCCAGGCGTAAATCTGCTCGTGGATATTGATCTTCACGGGGCAGACATTGGTGCAGCTGCCGTTCAGCGTCGAGGAAAAGGGAAGATTGCTGTATTTCCGTGCGTTGAAGGTCGGGTCGATGATAAGCCCGATCGGCCCGGAATAGGTGGCTCCGTAGCTAAGCCCACCGGAGCGCCGGTAAACCGGACAGGTATTCATGCAGGCGCCGCAGCGAATGCATTTCAGCGAGGTCCAGAATTTCTCCATTCCCAGCCGTTCGGAACGGCCATTATCGACCAGCACGACGTGCATCTCGCCGCCGGCCCTGGGGCCGCGGAAATGCGATGTATACTGGGTGATCGGCGAGCCCAGCGCGCTGCGCGACAGCATCCGGACAAAGACAGGCAAATCCTCCAGCCGCGGAATCAGCTTCTCGATGCCGATCGAGGCGATATGCAGGTTTGGCACATTGGCCGACAAGTCCGCATTGCCTTCATTGGTGCAGACCACAAAGGTTCCTGTTTCGGCGACCACGAAATTGCCGCCGGTCATGCCCGCCGTGGCATTGAGGATCAGCGGCCGGGTCGCCTGGCGCTGGGCTTCCGCGAGGTGGTAAATATTGGAATCATTAGGATCGGTGCCGAGCTTCTCCGCGAAGACCTTCGCCACGTCGGTCCGCAGCTTGTGCACGGCGGGCACGACAACATGGCTCGGATCCTCGCCGTCGAGTTGCTGGATCCGCTCACCGAGGTCGGTTTCGATCACCTCAATGCCGACCTTCGCCATATGCTCGCGGAAGCGGCACTCCTCGGTCAGCATCGACTTGCTCTTGATCAGGGTCTTCGCGCCGCGGCTCTCGAGGATCTCCTGAACGATGCGATTATGCTCGTCCCCGTCTTTCGCCCAATGGACCTGGATGCCATTGGCCTGGGCGTTGGCCTCAAACATCTCAAGGTACTTGTCGAGATGGGTGAGCGTATGCTCCTTGATGGCCGCCGCAAGCGCGCGCATCTCCTCCCATTCGGGCATGGCCTGCATTTCGCCGTCACGCCGGCTGCGCAATGTCCAGAGGCGCTCGTCATGCTGCTTCTGATGGAGCGGCGCGGCGATGAAGCGCTCCGCCGCTTCCGCCTGGTCGATCGGCCTGTCGCCATGCACCCGCGCGCCGCGCGGCTGCGGCTCGGCCACCTGATTTTCAGGCCGGCGTTCGGAACTGGAATCGCTCATGCTTCGGCTCCGTTCAGGATCTGGGCGATATGAATGAACTTCATCGGCACGCCGATCCGCTCGGCGCAGCCGCGCTGATGCATCAGGCAGGAATTATCCGCCGAGACGATATATTCCGCCCCAGCCGCAGCATGGTCCTGAACCTTGTCATAGCCCATTTTCGACGAGACGGCCTCATTGAAAACCGAGAAGGTGCCACCGAAACCGCAGCACTCATCGGGACGGGATGGCGTCACGAATTCGAGCCCCTCGACCTTTGAAAGCAGCGCCTCGGGCTTGGAGAAAAACGGCTCATGAAGCTCCGAGGCGTGGGCATGGTGAAGTCCACGCAAAGTGCCGCAGCTGTTGTGCAAGCCGACCTTGTGCGGGAACCGCGCCCAGGGAAATGCATCAACTTTCAGGATGTCGTGAAGAAACTCCACGAGTTCAAAGGTGCGGGCGCGAATATCCGCGACATCGCCCATCTGCTCGACAGCGGTGAAATGGTCGCGCACGTGATGGACGCAACTTCCGGACGGGCCAACAATATAGTCGAAGCCGCTGAAGTTGCGAACAAACAAAGCTTCCGTAGCCGCGGCATCCTTTTCAAAGCCGCTATTTGCCATCGGCTGCCCGCAACAGGTCTGGTCACGCGGATAGACCACCTCCACACCGAAGCGCTCCAGCAACTCCAGCGTCGCAATTCCGACTTCGGGAAAATACGCATCGATGAAACAGGGAATGAATAGCCCGACCTTCATGATTTTGATCCTTGTGCAAGGAGGCGTTCTCGCATCGTCTCCGCTGGGCAGCTGAATAGAAGGTGCTATCCAGTGCGTCCAATATATAGCTTTATTGATTTAGATATCTCTTTTATATCGGTCTTCAAGGCAGCATGAGTTCCCGGAGGTGCGGCACGCAGAGCGCTCACTTCAACGCCCAGAACCCGGCTTCTCCCCCGCCATGATGGCCTGATTTTTGACCTAACCTACTCCTGATTTGCCGTCACTCGCAACCGCGGAATGGGCGATCTGGCGCGCGATGGCCACGAAACTGCGCACGGTCGTGGAGCGCTCATTCCGCCGATAGGCAAGCCAGATCGGCGCCATTGGAACCTCGCCTTCGATCGGCACAAAGGCGACACCTTCAGCACGAGTCTGTTTGATCGATTGCGGCACAATCGAGACACCGAACCCCGCGGCGACCATGTGGACGATCGCTGGAATCTGCGGCGCCTCCTGGCCAAGCTTGGGGTTAAACCCAGCCGCGCGACACAGGTCGATAACGGCGTCGTGAAGGATGACCCCGATTGCACGCGGCAACAGGATGAAGGTCTCCTCAGCAAGGGCAACAATCGGTATCGCGCGATCGCCGGCATGTGGGTGCGATGCCGGCAACACAATCACCATCGGCTCCTCGACCAGCGGCTCCACCGCGAGTTCGTCCATGTTGCTGACTGGAGGCCGCACGAATGCAACGTCGATCTCACGGCTGCTCAGCCCCGCAGCCAGGCGCGGCGTGTTGCTTTGCTCCGGCGAGAGGATCACGCCCGGATAACGCGCGCGGTAGGCCTGAATGATGTTGAGAATCAACGGTTGAGACAGGGTCGCCCCAGCGAAACCCACGTGAATGACGCCGGTCTCGCCGCGCGCCCGGCTTTCGACCCCGGCCTTGGCCTGCTCAACCAGATCGAGGATCCGGCGCGCATCATCGAGCAGGAAGGCTCCGGCCTCGGT
>NZ_JBKQJR010000030.1:0-8486 GCF_052326845.1 Acidocella sp.
CGGCGTTTGACTGCCATGAGAGTCGCGGATGGATTTAAGCGTTCTGATGTTGCTGACGATCCGCTCGAGAGGGACCTTTGTGCCCGCTGTCACAGCCAGTTCGTCTTGCGTTGTGCCATAAATGGAGAAACGAATGTAATCGAGACCAGAGGCAACAATTTTTTCGGCAACGGCTGGAGTAATTAGCGTGCCGTTGGTGGTGACGATGATGCGTTCGGCGATATCCATCCGCTTAGCTAGGGCGATATAGTCCGTGAGTTTACGGTTCACGAAGGGCTCGCCCATCATATAGAGGTTCAGGGTTTTAAGACGGCCAAGCTGCTTAATGTCAGTAAAGATTTTCTCAATTTCGGCATCGCCCAGAGTAAAACTGCCCCCTGCAATTTCGCTGTAATCCTCAAAATGCATAGGGCAGAAGCTGCACTTGAAGTTACAAATGTTGGTTAACTCAAGGTAGATGGTAAAGGGGGCGGGCAACGGCACGATGTCGGCCAGTCTCTGGCGGGGGGCACTGCGCAGAGAGGCATATGATCCGGCGTTGTCGTTCATTGGTTCAAGCCACCTTCTCCATCGCGCTCTTCAACTGCCCGCAGGCGGCCAGAATGTCCCGTCCGCGCGGGGTGCGGATGGGCGCGGCGTAGCCTGCGTTCATCACGATGGCGGCGAATTTCTTCAACTGCTCCGGCGTGCTGGGCTGGTAGGCGCTGCCCGGCCAGGGGTTGAAGGGGATCAGGTTCACCTTCGCCGGCAGGCCCGCGATCAGCTTCACCAGCGCCCGCGCATCGGCTTCCGAATCGTTGATACCGCGCAGCATGATGTACTCGAAGGTGATGCGCCGCGCGTTCGAGGCGCCGGGATAGCGGCGGCAGGCCTCGATGACCTCCTTGATGGGGTATTTGCGGTTCAGCGGCACCAGCTCGTCACGCAGCTCGTCGGTGACGGCGTGCAGCGACACGGCGAGGTTCACGCCCAGCTCCTCGCCGGCACGGTCCATCATCGGCACCACGCCGGAGGTGGAGAGGGTGATGCGGCGGCGCGACAGGCCGATGCCCTCGCCATCCATGACGATCTTCATGGCTTTCGCCACGTTCTCGTAATTATACAGCGGCTCGCCCATGCCCATCAGCACGATGGTGGAGAGCAAACGCGGCGTCTCGCCCTTGGGGCTTGGCCATTCGCTATAAGCGTCCCGTGCGGCCATGAACTGGCCGACGATTTCCGCCGCCGAGAGGTTACGCGCCAGGCGCTGCGTGCCGGTGTGGCAGAAGCGGCAGGAGAGGGTGCAGCCCACCTGGGAGGAAAGACACACGGCGCCGCGATCCTCCTGCCGGTCGGGGATGTACACGGTCTCCACAGCCTCGTGGTCGCGGAAGCGGAACAGGAATTTGCGCGTCTCATCCTTCGAGAGCTGGTCGGTCGCCACCTCGGGCCGTCCGACGATGAACCGCTCCGCCAGCTTCTCCTGCAACGGCCGGGCGATGCTGCTCATGGCCGAGAAGTCGCGCACGCCCTGGTGATAGATCCAGTGCCAGAGCTGCTTGGCGCGGAAGGGCTTCTCGCCGAAGGCTTCCATCTCGGCGATGAGTTCCTCGCGCGACAGGCCGACGAGATCGCGCCGGCCATCGGGCAGCACGTAATCGGGCGGCGAGAAATGCGCGGCCTTGGCGAGAATCCGCTCGCGCTCGGCGGCGGTGAGATCGGTTACGGACATGCGGCAGAGATAGCCTTATACGCGGCGGAGAAGCCGGAGAGAGAAAACTGGTCGGCCACCGGGTGGCCGTGCGGCCCTACCCCCTTGGTGGTGGCGGAATCCGCGCCTTTGAGCGCTGCCACCGCGGCTGTGCCGCTGCTGGTGAAGGCGTTGGTGCCGCTGGTGTAGAAATCGAACGAGGCCTTGCCGACGCTCAGCGTCACGCTGGCCCCTTTCGGGTAGGTGTAGCCGGCGGTCAGCGTCACCTCATCGCGCACGCCGTTGCGCTCGGTGACCGTCAGCATCACCTTGCCGCGGGATTTCCAGTTCGGCTTGGAGATCTGCGGTGTGGTGAAGGCGTAGCAGATCTTTGCCGCGCCGGTGCCAAAGGTGGCGGCCGTCCAGTCGCCGAACTTGCCGCCATTGGCCCCGAGCGGGGTGGGGGCGTCGGCGAAGGCAAGCGTGGGCAGCATAGCAAGCAATGCAGCGGTGGAGAGGTATTTCATGCCGCCCCAGATAGACCATGAAGCCTCACGATCCAAGTAAAACCGGGACCTGGCAGGTCTTCATAATGTATTCACCCCAAATGTAACGCGGCCAGCACGAGGTTGATGGCGGCGCCAAGGAGGAAGCCGACCAGCGTGCCGTTGACGCGGATGTACTGCAGGTCCTTGCCGACGCGCAGTTCCAGCTTTTCGGTGATGGTGGCGGCATCCCAGGTGCCGACCACATTGCCGATGAACTTTGCCCCCTCGGCCTGCGCACCGGGCAGGAGCCGCAGCACCAGGGCCTGGAACGCGGCATTCACACGCGCTTGCGCCGCCGGGTCCTTCTCCAGCACGTCGCTCAGGTTCGCCAAGGCGGCTTCGATCACCGCCACGGAGCGCCCGTGCGGGTTTGCGGCGTCCAGCTCCAGGGCGCGGCGCATGCGGGCCCAGACATCCCAGGCCCAGGCTTGTACCGTGTCATGCGCCAGCACGCCGCGTAGCGCCCGGCCCAGCTCGGCGGCGCGCTCAGGGTCCGTCTCCATGCGGTTGATCTCTTGGTGCACCCATTCGTCGAAGGCGTCGCGTATGTCGGAACTGTCCGGGTTGATGCGGTCCAGCTCCGTGTTCACCGCGCTCAGCACCCGGTTGGCCACGCTGGCCCCTAGCGCCCAGCCGACAAGCTTGCCGCCCTGCTCGCGTACGCGCTCCTTGATCGCTTCGCGGAGTACATCTTCTCTTTTGGCAAGAATGTCCTTCAATTGATTGAGAATAAAAGAAAACACTTCCTGGTGTCGGCCGCCTTCCACGAGCCCGGACAGGGCTCTCGCCACCACAATGCCCGCCGCACGCCCGCCGGCCAGCTTGGGCAGCAGCCGGGCCAGAAGGCGCCGGGCGCGGCCATCCTCGATACTGGCCAATAGCTTGGGCAGCATGCCAGCCAGCGCCTCGGCCAGCGGGCGGGTGGTTGTGCGGTCGGCGAGGAAGCGGCGCAGGATTGCCGGGAAATCGATGTTGCCCAGCACCTTGCGGATGTCCGCCTCGGTAAAAACATGGTTGGCGACGAATCGGCCCAGCGCGTTGCCCAGGCGCTCCTTCTGCGCCGGGAGGATGGCCGTGTGCGGAATCGGCAGGCCCAGCGGGTGGCGGAATAGCGCCGTGACCGCGAACCAGTCCGCCACGCCGCCGATGAACCCGGCCTTCGCCGCGTCGCGCAGCAGGGAGGTCCAGGGCGAGGGCGGGAGATAGTATCCGAGCAAGGCAAGGGCCGCCATGAGCACCAGCAGGGCGCTGGCGAATAGCCTGTGGCGGTTGAGCGAGACGCGCAGTGCGGAATCGGGGTCCTGGCTCATGCGGCCAGGGTAGGGGGGTGGGGCGGAGGGCGCAAGCGCGGCGCTACGGCGGCTGGAGAACGGTTTCGCCGTGCGGACCGAACCAAGCTTCGCCATTGATCAACATGGCCATCCCCTCATGCACAAACATTTCATGCGGCACGGCCTGGCGCAATGCGGCGAGATAGGCGGGGGTGAAGATGCTGTCCCACTGCGCGTAAAATTGTTCGGGCGTGGCGATTGTCTTGTTCCACACATGCAGCGGGAACGTGATGGCGCTGGCTGCCTCGGCCTTGTTGCCGGTCTGCACGCCATTCAGGAAGCGGCGTACCCGTGCCTCGAATACGGCATCCGGCTCATCGGTGACATAACGGTACCAAGGGCCGATATAAAAACCTGGATAGATGGCGCCAAACCCGAGGCGGACTGGCAGGGTCACCTGCCCTTTTGTCCATGTGCCCTGCAGGCCGGTGAAAGTGTAGAAATCAAGCACTGTTCCTGCCGGCGTGGTGCTGTTGGTAACAAAATGCAAATGCATCACCCCACCATCAGGCTCGGTCAGCGTCACGGCTTCGCCGTCCACTTTCCCGATGAGCAATATATTCTTGCACTGGCTCGCGTAGAAATAATGCCCGGCGAAAAACTGCTTGCCGTCGCGCTCGGTTATGTTGACGCCAACCGGATAGGGGCCAACCGAGCCTAACAGTTCAAGTGTCCACAAACCTTGCAAGCCGGGTTGCCCGTATGCGAGCGAGGGAAGTGTCAGGCAAACGAATGCCATGACAAACAAGCGCAAGAATACGGAGGCCGTCGGCATTTTTCGCATCGGTTGCTTCGCCAAGCCTACCCGGGATGCGGTTGGGCAACAAGGTGAGGTTACGGTTTTTGTTGCATTTCAAGAGGCTTCGGGAGCATAATTCGGCTAGGAAACAATCCAGGCGCCCCGGTAAGGCAGGCCGGGAAGGCTTCTAAGTTCGGGACATAAAACAATGACCGTGAAAGATTTTCCAACCCTTCACACGCGCGAGAAGCACGACCCGCCGCACCATGTGGTGAGCCGCGAACCTGCCAGCCATAACGTGACCGTCGCGGTTCTGGGCGTGGTCTGCGTGGCCGTGGTGTTCGCCGTGCTTTGGCTGCTATACGCGTTTGGCTGAGAGGCTGTTTCATAAGTCTACTCTGGCGGTTGTCTAACGCGTTTTTCTGCGCTTCGATGCTCACGTACCTTAAGTACGCTCCGCTCCGGTGCTCGAAAAACGCGGCTATCCAGTTCACCAGAGCGACTTCTGCAAACAGCCTCTGAATGATTGCCTAAGCCATGGTCCGCATGCATGATGCGGCCATGGCGTTTCTCCAAGAATCTGAGCCGCCCCGCGGCGTTGCGTTGAGCGTGTTGCCGGGCATCCGCCGTGTGGTCGCGGAGAACCCCGGCGTGATGACCTATCATGGCACCAACACCTATCTGATCGACGAGGCGGACGGGGTGACGGTGATCGACCCCGGCCCCAACAGCGACAAGCATGTGCAGGACGTGCTGGCCGCCGCCGGGGGGAAGCCGATCCACCGGCTGGTGCTAACCCACACCCATGGTGACCATTGCGGGGCGGTTCCGGGCTTGTCCGCAGCGACCGGGGCGCCGGTTTACGGCTTCCGCGACTGCATCCACCCCCGGATCAAGCCGGATTTTCCGCTCGATGACGGTGCCCATGTGGCCGGGTTGACCGCGCTGCACACGCCGGGCCATGCGGCGGACCATCTCTGCTTCGAGTATTATGCCGAGAACGGGCAGAAGATCCTGTTCAGCGGCGACCATGTGATGTCCTGGTCGTCCTCCATCGTCAGCCCGCCGGATGGCGACATGCTGGCTTATTACCGCTCGCTGGAGAAGCTGCTGTCGCGTGATGACGACATCTACCTAGGCGGCCATGGACCGCTGCTCACCGAGCCGCGAATCCTGGTGGCGGACATGCTGGCGCACCGGCAGTATCGTGAGCGCACCATTGTAGCCGAGCTGCAGCAGCAGGACTGGACCGTGGCAGCGCTGGCGGCCAAGCTCTACCACAAATCTGATCTGTTCCTGAAAGGTGCCGCGCAGCGCAACGTGCTGGCGCATATCCTCAAGCTGAAGGCGGAAGGCATTGTCGAGGAACACGAACCCGACACCGTGCCGCACCCGGACACAGTGGCGCTGATGCGCCCGCTAAATGGGGTGAAGACGGAAAGCGGCGGGGATCTGTCGCACTTCTATACCGACTCGATGCGGCGCTTCGGCCTGCGCAAAGCCGCTTAATGAGCGTTCAGATACGCGCGTAAGGTGCTGGCGGTAAGCGGCCGGGAGAACAGATAGCCCTGGCCGTGCGTTACCTGGCTGGCCCGCATGGTCTCTTGCTGGGCCGGAGTTTCTATGCCTTCGGCGACGATGTCCTGCTGCCGGGCGCTGGCCTGTGCCGCCATGCTGCGAACGAAACTCTGTGCCGCGGGCTGGAGCGATGTGACCACGCTGCGGTCGAGCTTGATGGCGCGGACCGGCATGTCCAGCAGCGCGGCGAGGTAGGGCATGTCCGGGGTGATGTCGTCCAGCGCCAGGCCGTAGCCGGCATCGCGCAGATCGGTGATGACGGCGTGGGCGGCGGCGAGGTTGTGTACCGGCTGGTCCTCTGTGAGCTCGAAGCGCAGGAGGTCAGGCGCGAGCCCGCAGCGTGCGCGCAAGCTATCCACCAGCCTGGTGAGGCCCGGGTGCAGCATCGCGTCCAGCCTCAGGTTGAAGGCCAGCGGCAGGCCGTGCGCGGCGAAGCCGAACCTCTCGTATTCATCCAGCGTGCGCTCGATGATCGTCTCGGTCAGGCGGATTGCGTGTGCGCCGCTGGTCATGGCGTTGAGAATGTCCTCCGGCCCGCGGATCGTGCCGTCATCGGCGGCTGTGCGGGCCAGGACTTCGACATGGTCGAGGCTGCCATCGGCCAGCCGGACGATGGGCTGATAGGAAATGCGCACCGATGCCAGTAATGCCGGATCTGGCAGGTCGTACGACACCGTCTAAATTTTCGTAAAAATATGCATTTTCAACGCGGATGTAGCAGCTATCCGCGTTGAATGCGACAAAAACCCTTACTAAAATCTAAATATTTATTTGGCGGTAACTTTCACCGGGGCAGCGCTGCGGCGCAGGCGGTGCTCGCCCAGGAACAGCAGGATGGGTGCGGCGATGAAGATGGAGGAGGAGGTGCCGACAACGATGCCGAACAGCATGATCCAGGCAAAGCCCGAGAGCGCATGCCCGCCGAACAGGGCCAGCGGAAGTGCCGCCAGGAACACGGTGCCGGAGGTGCCGAGGGTGCGGTTCAGCGTCTCGTTGATCGAGAGCTCGATCAACTCGCGCAGGGGCATTGACTTATATTTGCGCAGGTTTTCGCGCACGCGGTCATACACCACCACCTTGTCGTTGGTGGAGTAGCCGATAATGGTGAGGATGGCGGCGATGGTCACCAGATCGAACGGGATCCGGGTGAGGACCATGAAGCCGATGGTCTTGGTGGTATCCAGCACCAGCGTGGCCACGGCGCCGACGGCGAACTGCCATTCGAACCGGAACCAAATGTAAGCCAGGATCATCACGAAGCTCAGGCCCAGCGCCTCCAGGCCTTGCGCAAAGAGCTGCTGCGAGACCGAGGCGCCAATCGCCTGGGTGGAGAGGATTTTCGAGCCCGGCGCGGCCTTGGCCAGGGCGCTCTCCGCCTCCTGGATGGAGGTCTGGGTGGCGGCGGCGTTATCGCGGCTTTCCAGGCTGATGAGCACGCCATTGCCGCCCTGGCCGAAGGCCTGGAGCGAGGCATCCTTGAGCCCGGCATTGGCCAGGGCCGCGCGCAGGGCAGGGAAGTCCGCCGCCTGCTGCGTCTGCACCTGCAGCACCACGCCGCCGCGGAAATCCAGCCCCAGGTTCAGCCCCGGATAGAAGAACAGGAAGATGGAGGCCGTGGACAGCACCGCGGAGGTGAGCAACCCCGCGAAGCGCCCGTTCATGAAGCGGATTTTTGTTCCGTCCGGGACAAAGCGGAACATGGGCCGGTAGAACATCGTTGCTCCTCAGACGGGAAGGGTGGCCGGGCGGCGGGACACGTACCAGCGGGAGGTAATGAGCCGCACCAGCACCGTGGCGGTGAACATGGTGGTGACGATGCCAGCGCAGATGGTGACGGCGAAGCCGCGCACCGGGGGCGAGCCGAAGATGAACAGCGTGACGTGGGCGAGCAGCGTGGTCACGTTACTGTCGATGATGGTGCCGTAGGCGCGCTTGTACCCGGCTTCCAGCGCCGCGAGCGGCTTGCGGCCGTTCTTCACCTCCTCGCGCACGCGCTCGTTGATGAGCACGTTGGCGTCCACCGCCATGCCGAGGGTGAGCAGGATGCCGGCCATGCCGGGCAGGGTGAGCGTGGCGCCCATCACCGAGAGGATGGCGAGCATCAGGAACAGGTTCATCACCAGCGCGACATTCGCGAACCAGCCGAACAGCCCGTAGAACGTGGCCATGAAGACGAGCACCAGGACGAAGCCCGCCCCCAGCGCCAGCGCGCCGGCACGGATGGCGTCCGCGCCCAGTTCCGGGCCGACGCTCTGTTCCTCCACGATATTCAGCGGCGCGGGCAGGGCGCCGGCGCGCAGCAGCAGCGCGAGGTCGGTGGCGGATTGGGGGGTGAAATTGCCGGAGATCTGGCCGGAACCGCCGGTGATCGGCTCGCGGATGACCGGGGCCTCGATGATTTTGCCGTCGAGCACGATGGCAAAGAGTTTGCCGACATTGGCGGTGGTGGTGTCGGCGAATTCGCGCGCGCCGACGGCGTTGAGGGTGAAATTCACCACCCATTGGCCGCTTTGCGGGTCGGTGCTGGCCTGGGCGTTCTGCAGGTCGGCGCCGTCCACGGCCACGTTGGTCTGCACCGCGAGCTGCTGCTGCGGATTGTCCGACATCGGCAGCCATTCATC
>NZ_JBKQJR010000031.1:0-3939 GCF_052326845.1 Acidocella sp.
CCGCCGCCCGGCAGGCGCGCGTCAATCGCCGGCAGATCGAACGGCAGCACCGCCGCCGCATGGCGGTTACCGGCTTCAATTCGCCGGATTTTTTCGCGCAAAACGGCAATGGCGGGAGGTGATCCCACGGCAATGGTATCCTCAAAATCGGGTTGGTCTGTTCCTTTTTTGTTCTCCTGCGCACGGAAAGAGTCAAGCGCAGAATCGGCCTGGCCGGGCATCCCAACTGGCAGCCTGGATGAAAAACAGGGAAAAACCTCTTGCGAACAAAACAAGAGAATCGGAACCTGACCACCCCTGATTTTTTGGAAAGCTCCTTCGGTGACGGCCGCGGCGGCGTACCTCTCCAAACTCAATCCCAAGAAGCGGCAGGCTGGCGAAGGGGGCCTATCTGAGAGAAGAATGGTCGGAACCGGCCCGGGCTGCCGAAGGATCTCATGGCCATGGGCAAGGCTTGCGGCTTCGATCTCGAGCGCCAACCTGAATGGTAAGCGCCTCTTGCAACTGAAGGAATTCTCTGATGAGCGGCACAACCCCTGATGCACCGGTTCCAGGTGTGATCAGCATTATCGACAGCGCAGGCGTGCAGCAGCCTGCTTCTGTCGCGGATTTGGCCAAGCGGATTTCCGCCGGCAAGCCGTTCTGGCTCGACATCTGCAGCGTGGAGCCCTCCGTCGCGAAGGAGTACCTCGTGGCATTGGGCGTGGAGGACGCCGACATCGCCAGGGCGCTTAGATTCGGCCAGGCTGGGCGCATCACGCTCACGCGCCACGGCATCCGTGGTGTCACTTGGGTGGCCGACCCGCAGCATGATTTTGTCGAGGTACATTTCCGCTCGTCCTCCACCTACATATTCACGATCTGGAACGGTGACGCACATGTTCTGGACGAAGCGCGCCGCGAATTCGCGGATCGTGTCGCGGGTATGCAGGAAAGCCCTTATCACGCGACAGCGATCATGCTGCAGTTGCTGCTTGGCACGCATTATTCGTTGCTTAGTACCATTGACGAAACGATTTATACGCTGAGCGTGCAGGTGAGGGAGCGGCCGGGATCGCTCAGGTTCTCCGACATCAGTCGTAGACTGGAAATGCTGCGAGCACGATGGCTGAAGCTTGAGCGCCACGCCGCCGCAGTCCGCGCGGCGACGGTCGGTGTCGCTACGATGCCAGGTATCAGCGAGCACGGTGTCGATGAGTTGGATCAGTATGCCGAGAGGGTGGAAGACTTGGCGAGCCGGCTGTCGGAACGCGTCGATTGGGGATCAGTTGTGGTGCAGGATTACAAGGCCGCACTGGCGCAGTGGCAGGGCGAACAGATCAGCCGGCTAACGGTGGTATCGATCATTTTCCTGCCGATTACCTTTTTGACAGGCTTTTTTGGAATGAATTTCAGCTGGATGGCAAACAACATCAACGGGTTGGTCATCTTCCTTGCACTCGGCATTTTTCTGCCGCTCGCGTGCGCGATCGCGTCGGTCACCTGGTTTCGCTTGCGCGGGCTGTTATGAGCCAGGGGGCAGAACCAGAAGCACCGAGCATATGCAGCATCAGGTGGCCATAAGGCCCGGCCTCAGCCGCACGCATCCTCGGCCACATACTGGCGGCATCAGATCCCATCGCCGCTTTGCGTGATTCCCCAGCCCCGCCCCGCGCCAGCGAGGACTGGCCGAATTTTGTCGAGGCGGTCCACGCGATCAAATTCGGCCGCGCCGGCTGGCCCGCCGAACTGGGGCTGGCGCGACTCTGGTATGAGCCGCATCTCGACCGCAACCACGAGGACGCCATCACGCGGCGGGCCGACCTGCTGCAGCTGGAGCAGATCGCCAGCGGTTACCCCTCGCGCGAGCGTTTCCTGACCGAGATGACCCTCGACCCGCTGGATGCAACCAGCGACCAGGCCGGCGTGCCGCTGCTCGACGAGGATTATCTGAATCTCTCGACCATTCATTCCGCCAAGGGCCAGGAGTGGAAATCCGTCTTTGTCCTGAACGTGGTCGATGGCTGCATGCCCTCCGATCTCGGCACTGGCCAGGCGCACGAGATCGAGGAAGAACGCCGCTTGCTCTATGTGGCCATGACCCGGGCCAAGGACGATCTGCACCTGATGGTGCCACAATGCTTTTACACCTACGGCCAGAATACGATGGGTGACCGCCATGTCTACGCGGCGCGAACACGGTTCATCCCGAACGAAATTCTGAACCTGTTCCAGTGCACGACCTGGCCAATTGCCGCCACCGCGGCGGCACGCACGGCCAGCCAAGGCCCACGGGTTGATGTCACCGCGCGGATGCGCAGCATGTGGCGGTAAGTGTAAATCGGCAAGGGGTTTCTGATTTTGAGCGAGGTGACGCTCGCCACTAACGCCAGCACCACAGATTACGCGGAGCATCGCATTGCGCTTGGCCTACCGATGGCGCGCCCGACCTGGAGCCGGAGAAAACCCTGCTGCTGGAGGCCGGGTTCGACGAGCTGCGCGGCGTCGACTGGAACAAGGGCTGGTATATGGGCAAGGACACATCACGGCGCGGACGAAATATCGCGGGCTGGTGAAGCGCCGGCTGGTGCCGGTTGAGCTCAACACCCCCGGCGCGGCCCCCGGTACGCCTGTGATGGCCGATGGCCATGAGGCGGGCGAAATCCGCTCCACCGCCGGAAAGCTCGCCCTGGCTATGTTAAGGCTGGATGCTGTGGAGAAGGTGCTTACCGCCAGCGGCGCCCAGCTAATACCGCGCATTCTCACCTGGATGCAGCTGCCGCACCCGACGAAATCTTCCGGCACGGCGTGACCAGTTCGTTGGAAAGCCAACAATCAGATAGAGCATACAAACCGAGACGGATTCCAACTCCAAACCGTATCGGCGTATAATAAATGCGGCGGCGGGTTTTCCTCGATTTACGAAGCGTAAGATTATTGAGGAATACTATTCCACGGTTCAGTAGCGGAACGTCGGTTGGAGCGAAATCGGCCAAGTTCCGCATAACGACGGTCATGCTATGTGCCAGGGCAGTCGCGGCGATATACGCATCTCTGTCGGGGCGAGGATCTGGCACATGGAGGTGGGCACATCCAAAACGGCGGCAAGCAGAGACCAGACAGCCGTCTTCACCAGACAGATCAGCATGGGGACGACGGCACAACGGCCAAACCAGCATGGCGTTACGCCGCTATGCCGTGGTCAATCCTGACCAGGAGATCCTCGACCATCCTGGCGCCCGCCTCGGTATCGAGCAGCTTCAGCGGCTCCTCGTTGTTCAACGGTGCAGTCGGGCGGCGGAGCCAGCGGCGAGCCTTTTCCTTGTTGCCGAAGGTCTTCTCGGCCTTGGCGACCACCCTGGCGACACGCGCCAGCTTGTCAGACTGGTCGGGCGTCAGAGTGCCGGCCTGGCGTCGGCGGCTCAGTGTTCTCTTCGGTAGAATGAGCTCATTAACTTCGCCCAGCGTTATCGCACCGGACTGGACGATCTCGTCCACAAACGACACCGGCAAGCCCCGCCGAATGGCGTGCAGCCGTACCAACTCGGTGTCGACGGAATCGCAGGTATAAAAAATAATGAACGAAAGATTCCGCTCAGCTTCTGTCTTCGTCGCCTGGCTGCCTCTATAGCGCCCGTAAATCCGCACCGAGCCTTTTGCGACCTCCGGCGATATCTCCTTCCGACCAACAGCCGGCGCGCCCGGCTCAGCCGGCTTAACTGAAGCCCGGCGTGGTTTCACGCGATCTGAAGTTTTTTCCGCACGCGCCATTTGCCCACGAATATTGGGCATTTGGCCGTAGGAAGTCAAAGAGATACGGTCATTATTACTGGTGCCACTGACAGAGCGCGATCGAGAGGTTGTTAAACTCGATTTCCTCTTCGGCCCACAGAAGAATGCGCGCACGAAGCCGATCGGGTTGCATCCCCCCTAGCCGAGTGCTGAATTTGCTTGCATCGG
>NZ_JBKQJR010000032.1:0-6949 GCF_052326845.1 Acidocella sp.
CAGCTAGGAATGCCCAGACTCGCCTAACCTCAATCTCTCGAACCGCCCGGTGCGGACCCGCATGCCGGGTGGTGTGGCAGGGGAGCGATCAGTGATGATCGCCCCCTATGCCGATTGCGCCGCGCAAAAATGCTTGACCAGCGGCGGCACGAGCCTGAAACTCGGGCCATGGATTGCATTACCGGCATGAATCCCCTCTGGGCGCTGTATAACACCGTGTTAGCCAAGGCCCGTTTCACTGACCTCACTCATGCCTTCCATCCGGGCCAGCCGCATTTCCCCGCTTTCCCCGATGAAACCGCCGAGACGCTGTTCACCGTGGCCGAGCATGGCTTCGAGGTGACGCGCTATTCGCATGTCGGGCAATGGGGCACGCACGTGGATGCGCCGAGCCATTTCGTCGCAGGCGGGCGCACGGTGGATGCGATTCCGGCGGAGCAGATGCTGCTGCCGCTGGTGGTGCTGGATATCAGTGCCCGCGCCGCGCAGGATGCCGACACCACGCCCATGCTGGAGGATGTGCAGGCATGGGAGGCGCGGCATGGCCGCATCCCCGAAGGCGCGTTCGTGGCCCTGCGCACGGATTGGCACAAGAAATGGCCCGACGCCGCGGCCTTTGCCAACAGGGACGCCGAGGGTGTGGCGCACTATCCCGGCTGGTCGCGCGAGGTGCTGGAGTTCCTGTTCGAGCAGCGCGATGTCCGCGCCATCGGCCATGAGGCGACGGATACCGACCCGGGGCTTTCCACCTCGAAGGGCGACTACAGCCTGGAGTTCTACGTGCTGAGCCAGGACCGCTGGCAGGTGGAGCAGGTGGCGAATCTCGACCAGGTGCCGGAGGCCGGCGCGCTGCTGCTGGCGAGCTGGCCGAAGCCGCTCAACGGCTGCGGCTATCCGGCCAGGCTAGTGGCGCTTCACCCCTGATTTAGAGTTCCTTTCAAAACCCTACTATGCCGGCCGCTTGGCACCGCATTTCTGCGCTCCGGTGCTCACGTACTCTAACGTACGCTCCGCTCCGGTGCTCGTAATACGGCGCCAATCGCCTCGGCCTAGCGGTTTTTGAAAGGAACTCTTATTCTGCCATCACGCCGTAAATGGCGCGCATGCGCTTCTTGTCCAGCTTGCCGACGGAGGTCTTTTCCAGCTCCTGGGCGAAGATGATCTGGTCCGGGATGGCGTAGCGGGAAAGCTCGCCCGTCTCCACGTGCTGGCGCACCAGCTCCTTTAGCTCCTCCTCCGTGGCCTCGGCATCCGGCTTCAGCACCACGATGGCGATGGGCCGCTCGCCCCAGCGGGCGTTCTCGATGCCGATCACGGCGCATTCACTCACTGCTAGGTGTTCCAGCAGGATGTTCTCCAGCGTCAGGGAGGAGATCCACTCCCCGCCGGTCTTGATGACGTCCTTGCTGCGGTCGACAATGTGCAGATAGCCATCCGGGTCGATGGTGCCGATATCCCCCGTATGCAGCCAGCCGCCGCGCCACAACACCTCGGAGGCTTCAGGGTTCTTGGTGTAGCCCGCCGTGAGGCTGGGCGTGCGGGCAACGATCTCGCCGACGCTATGTCCGTCATGCGGCAGCTTGTTCATCTCCTCGTCCACCACGGCGATTTCCGAGAGTGCCGCGGGCAGGCCGGCGGTGCAGCGCGTCGCCACGTCCTTCTCGGAGCCGGGGGCGCCGGGGTCGCAGTCCTGCTTGAGCTGCGCCAAAGTGAGGATCGGGCAGGTCTCGGACATGCCGTAGCCGGTGAATATGTCGATGCCGCGGGCCAGGGCGGCGCGGCAGAGCGATTGCGGCAGGGCGGAACCGCCAATGATGATGCGCCAGCCGCGCAGGTCGATGTTCTGCGCCTCGGGCGCGGTGAGGATCATGTGCAGGATGGTCGGCACGCAATGGGAGATGGTGACACCTTCCGTGGCCAGCAGCTTCAGCACCGTGGCGGGCAGGAAGCGCCCGACATAAACCTGTTTCATGCCCATCAGCGTGGCGACATACGGGAAACCCCAGGCATGGACATGGAACATTGGGGTGAGGGGGAGATACACATCCTCGCGCGAGATGCGTCCGTTCAGCCCGGCCATGAGGAAGGTGGACATTATGGTCAGCGTGTGCAGCACCAACTGGCGGTGGGTGAAGTACACGCCCTTCGGCAGGCCGGTGGTGCCGGTGGTGTAGAAGGTGGTGGCGGTGGTGTGCTCGTCGAAATCCGGGAACTCGGCCACCGGCGTGGCGGCGGCGAGAAGCGCCTCGTACTCGCCGGCATAAAGCGGGCCGCCAATGGCCTCCGCTTTGTCGTCATCGCTGAGGCACACGATATGCCGCAGGCGCGGCAGCTTGTGCTGGATCTGCATGAAGACGGGGTAGAAATCCTTGTTGATGAGCAGGATCTCGGCTTCCGAATGGTCGATGGTGTAGGCGATCTGCTCGGGGCTTAAACGGATGTTCGCCATCATCAGCGTGCAGCCCAGCATGGGCACGGCGAAATAGGCTTCCAGGTAGCGGTTGGAATCCCAGTCCATCACCGCCACCCGCGTCCCGTGAATGGCGCCGAGCGTGCCGAGCGCCCCGCCCAGCCGGTGGATGCGGTCAGCGAGCTGCGGGTAGGAGAAGCGCTGCGTGCCGCGATAGACGATTTCCTTGCGGCTGGCCTGGGCCAGCGGCGTTTTCAGCAGGGTCTTGATCAGCAGCTGGTAGTCTTGGCTCGGCATCTTTTCGCTCCCGGTTTATCTTGGTTGGGAGCGATAATGAGCAGTTCCGGTGGATTTACAAGCTGAAAGTCTTGGACTCCAGCTTGGCTGTCTTGCGGCGGATCACGTCCAGCGCGTGGGTAAAAGCGGTGTCGGCATCCATCCCGGTGGTGTCGATCAGCTCGGCGTCCGGCGCCTTCATCAGCGGTGCGGCGGCGCGGGTGCGGTCGGCCTCGTCGCGCGCCTGCACGTCGGCGATGACGTCGGCGAGATTCACGGTTTCGCCGCGCGCCAGGAACTCCTTGTGGCGGCGCTCGGCCCGGGCCTCCACGCTGGCGGTGACGAAGAGTTTCACATCCGCATGCGGGAAGATGATGGTGCCGATGTCGCGGCCATCCAGCACCGCGCCGTGGGAGTTGCCGAAATGGCGCTGGAAGTCGAGCAGCGCCTGGCGCACCTCGGGGATGGAGGCGACCTGGCTGGCCGCGGCGGAGGTCGCCGCGTCGCGCAGATCGGCGCGCTGCAAATCGGATTGGGTCAGCGCACGGGCGGCGTGCAGTGCGGCCTCCGCATCGGCGGGGGAGGCGCCGGCCTCCAGCACGCGCTTTGCGGTGGCGCGGTAGAGGATACCGGTGTCCAGATACGGCAGGCCCAGCGCGGCGGCGAGACGCTTGGCCAGTGTGCCTTTCCCTGCGGCGGCTGGGCCGTCGATGGCGACAATCATCATGCGGCCACCATGTTCGCGCCCAGCCCGCGCATCAGGCGCAAAAAGCCGGGGAAGGAGGTGTCGATGAAGCTGGCGTCGTCGATCTGCACCGGTGCCTCGCTGGCTTGGCCAAGTACCAGGGCTGACATGGCGAGGCGGTGGTCCATATGCGTCTCCACCAGCCCGCCGCCGGGAATAGTGCCGGTGCCGTGGATGATCAGGTCGTCGCCCTTGATCTCGACGCGCACGCCGTTCACCCGCAGCAGCGCGGCGGTGGCGGTCAGGCGGTCGGATTCCTTCACCCGCAGTTCGGAGAGCCCGCGCAGGTGCGAGGTGCCCTTCGCGGCGGCGCAGAGCACGGCGAGAATCGGGTATTCATCGATCATGCTGGGGGCGCGCTGGGCCGGCACGTCCACGGCGCGGAGCTCGGTATAAGCGGCGACAATGTCGCCCACCGGCTCGCCGCCGGAGATGCGGGCGTTCTGGATGGCCAGCTCCGCGCCCATCTCGCGCAGGGTCTCGAACATCCCGGTGCGCAGCTTGTTCAGCCCGGCGCCGGTGACGGTAACCTGGCTGCCCGGCACCAGCAGGGCAGCGGCCACGGGGAAGGCGGCGGAGGAGGGATCGCCGGGCACGATCACGTCAGCCGCGCGCAGCTCCGGCTGGCCGGTGAGGCGGATGACGCGGCCCTTGCCGGCGCGGGTCACCGAGATCTCGGCGCCGAAATGCTTCAGCATGTTCTCGGAATGGTCGCGGGTGGGCTCCGGCTCCTCCACCTCGGTCACGCCGCGGGCGTTCAGGCCCGCAAGCAGAATCGCGGATTTCACCTGCGCCGAGGCGACGGGCAGGCGGTAGGTAAGGGGCATGGCCTCACGCGTGCCAACGATGGTGAGCGGCAGGCGGTTGCCGGCGCGGGCGAAGAACTGCGCGCCGGTGGCCTTCAGCGGCTCGATCACGCGCGCCATCGGGCGCTTGCGGAGCGAGGCGTCGCCGGTCATCACCGCGTACAGCTCGTGGCTGGCCAGGATGCCCGCCAGCAGCCGCGCGGCGGTGCCGGAATTGCCCATGTCCAGCACGTCAGCCGGTTCGGTGAGGCCGCCGATGCCCCGCCCGGCCACCAGCCAGTCCGCGCCATCACGCGAGATTTCAGCTCCAAGCGCGCGCATGGCGGCGGCGGTGCGCAGCACGTCCTCGCCCTCCAGCAGGCCGGAAATGCGGGTCTGCCCAACCGCCAGGGCGCCGAACATCAGGGCGCGGTGGCTGATGGATTTGTCGCCGGGCACGCCGATGCTGCCGGTAAGAGGCGCGGCGGGGCGGGTGGAGCGGTGCGGGCGGGGCATGAGCGATTCCATGTCGCGCGATTAGCATGGCTCATGCGGTTTGACATAGGCCGCAGAGCGTGGCATCGCGCCGCCCTTGTGAAATTGACGAATTGACCCTGAGGTTGGACATGGCGAAACCGGAGCTTGGAGAAAAACATACTTGCGTGTCTTGCGGGGCGCGGTTTTTCGACCTCGGCAAGGAACCGGCGGTGTGCCCGAAATGCGGCACCGAGCAGCCGGCGGAGCAGCCGCGGCTGAAGCGTACCGCGCCGCTGCCGGAGGAGCAGAAGAAGGTGGCGAAGCCGATGCTCGACGGCGATGACGTGGACGTGGAAGTGCCCGATGACTCCGATGACGAGGACATCCTGGAGGATGCGGATGACCTGGACGACGATACGGTCGTGATCGACGCGGATATCGACGTGCAGCCGGAAGGCAATGACGACGAGCGGTAATCAGCCGCTCCCTTAAAAACCCGGCTTCAGGCCGGGTTTTTTATTGTGCTGGCGGCGGGGTGGGCTTCCAGCCCAGGGCGGATTTGAGTTGGGGGGTGCGCCTGGGCGCGCTCCAGGGGCCGAGCATCAGCACCGAGGCGGCCACCGGCGGCTGCACCGCCGGATGCAAGGTGAGGCGCAGGGCCAGGGCGCTGTCGAAGATGTCGATGCCGCTGTCGGCGGCGGCGCTGATCGTGCCGTTCGGCCCGGCGAGGGTTGCCTGGGTGAGCGTGCAATTGCCCTGGGCCAGCGTGCCCGCGAGGTTGAACGTGGTGAAGGGCGTGCTGCCATAGGCCAGGGCGGCGCGGAGCGTGCGCGCGGCGTCCGGCGTGTCGAGGGCGGCGGTGAAATCGCCGAGGCTGATGCCGCCCAGGCGCCCATGCGTGGCGCTCAGCGTGGCGGTGCCGCCCAGGGTCGCCAGCCAGTTCTTCGGGCTATAGCCGCTGGCGGTGAGGCTGGCGGTGGCGTTCACCGTACCTGCAGGCAGGCTGAAGGGGAAGCTGACCGGCAGGGCCAGGGATGGCGCGTCGATATTCTGTGCCAGCAGGCTAAGGTTGAATTCGGGCGCGGCATTGGGGCTAAACGCGGCGGCGAGGCTGCCGGAGAGGCTGCCATTGCCGATTGCGGCCTGGGTGAGCGCGAGCTTGGCGTTGTTCTGCCCGAGCGTGAGGCTGGCGGCGCTGGGGCCGAGGATGGGCGTGCCGGCATAGAGCACGCGGCTGGCATTGATGCCGATCTTGCCCTGCACCGGCAGGCTGGCGGGCAGCGAAAGGCTCGCGGGCAGCGGCGGCAGGGCCAGCGTGTCGGCGTCGATCTGCCCGGAGATGGTGTTGTTCTGCACCATGATCTGGCCGTTGGCGGCGAGCGCGCCGAAGCTGAGGATGAAATCGTTGAGCCCGTACTGGCTGGCCGAGGCGGTGAAGCGCGCGCGCAGCGAGATGGAGCCAGCACCTGGGAAGGCCAGCCCCTGGTTCAGCCCGAGCAGTTGCATGGCTGCGATCGCGTCCGGGTGGCGCAGCGAGAGCGAGCCGGTGGCGGACATCTGGTTGAGATTGATGACCGGCGCGGCGGTGACGGTGAAATCCCCCAGCGTGGCCACGGCGCTGGTGGCGAGCGCGTTGGCCGGGCCCTGCGCGGCGATGAGCACGGAGAGGCGCGGCACGGTGAGTGCTGCGGGCGGCACCCAGCCCGCGGGCAGCAGGGCGGCGAGCGGCGTGGCGGAGGGAATGTCGAGAAACCCGTGCGCCGAGGTGACTTGGCTGGAGGGGGCCAGCGTGAAGCTGCCTGCGGCCAGCCCGCCATAGAGATTGGCCGAGACGCGGCGGATGTTCAGCACGCCGTCCAGCGAGGCATCCACCGCCAGGTTCTGCAGCTTCACCGGCCCGGCATCGGCGCGGGCGGCGGTGATCTCGCCGTCGAAGGTGAAGCCGTCGCCCTGGCGCTGCCCGGCCCAGGCGATGAGCGGGGCCAGGGTCAGATGGTCGAAGGCGAGGCTGCCCGAGGCGTGGCCAGGGGCGAGGATGAGGTTGCCGGAGACATGGTCCGGCCCCAGCGTGCCGGAGAGGTTCTGCAGCACCGGGCTGGCGAGCGTGCCGCCTAGCGTGGCGGCGAGGCGCGCGCTGGGCCAGGAGGCGGGGGGCGTGATGTGGTACGCGGCGGCCAGGGCGGCGGTGTCGGGGACGGTGAGACTCGCCTGCCCAGTGAGCGCCCCGGCGGGGCTGGCGCTGCCCGCGGCGTTCAG
>NZ_JBKQJR010000033.1:0-3402 GCF_052326845.1 Acidocella sp.
TCGTGGCATGAATGGCGCCACGTTGACGCTGGAAGAGGCGCTGGGGCTGCTCTCGCTCCCGCGCTTGGTCGGCATCCACCCCGAGACGGGGCAGAAGATCGAGGCCAATATCGGCCGCTTCGGCCCGTATGTGAAAATGGGCGCGATCTTCGCCTCGCTCGACCGTGACGACAACGTGCTGCATCTCGGCCTCAACCGGGCCATGGACCTGATCGCCAAGAAGCAGGACTCCATCCGCACAGTGGGGGCGCACCCCAAGGATGGCGAGCCGGTGCTGGTGCGCAAGGGCCGGTTCGGCCCCTATGCGCAATGGGGCAATACGGTCGCCAACCTGCCACGCGGGCAGGAGATGGCGGACGTGATGCTGGATGAGGCCGTGGCGCTGCTTGCCGAGAAAGGCAAGGTCATGGCGCCCAAGGGCAAGAAGGGCGCCGCCAGCAAGAAGGCCACAGCCAAGCCTGCCGCCAAGAAGGCGGCTGAAAAGCCCCCCGCCAAAAAAACCGCAGCCAAGCCGAAAGCGGCCAAGGCTCCGGCCAAAGCCAAGACCAAGAAGGCGGTACCCGCCGCCTGAGGCTTACGAGGCGGTCTCGCTCGCTTCTTCGCCAGCGTCCTTGACGGCGATTTCGCCAGCGTCCTCGACGGCGATCTTCGTCCGCTTGGCGGCGCCAACCGGCTTATGCTCCGGCGCTGCCGCGCGTTCTCCTTGCAGCAACTTCCCGGCATCCGAGAAGCAGGCCTTCAACTCGTCGTTTATCTCGCGGATCACGGCGACGAGCTTGTCCATATCCTCCGACAATTGCTGGCTGGCGTGGCCGGGCTCGGCCCAGCCGCCATTGAACAAGCCCAGGCGGCTGGCCATGCATTCCTGGCCGAAGCGCAGTTCCAGCCGCGCTGCCGCGGCCATACCCTGCATCACGCGTTCCTGGGCACGCAGCACGCACAAAGTGCGCTGGCGCCAGTCGTCCATCACGCCTGTAGGGTTGAAAGCTGCTATCGTCTGCTCGAAGCTGCGCGTTGATTCTTGAGTATGTGACATGCCAAGTTCCCCTTCTTTTGGCCGGCCCAGTATAACAGTGGGGGCCAAGGCCAGGCGTTAACAATTCGGCTTGATACGAAAGCTTAACATCATGGTTATTTTGGGGGAAGTTTCATGACCAGCGAACATATACTGCTCGCCACCGGAGGCGTGCTCGGCATCATCATGCTCGTTCTGTCCGCCATGGTGACGCGCCAGCGCTACCTGCTGCGGGTCTCGCTTGGCGACGGCGGCGGCACCCCGGTGCATGAACCGCTGCGCGTGGCCATGCGGGCCCAGGCAAATTTCGCGGAATACGTGCCGCTGATCCTGCTGCTTTTGGGCGGGCTTACCCTGGCCGGGGCCGATAGCCGGTTGATCCTGGGCTTGAGCGTGGTGCTCGTCATCGCCCGCATTGCCCACCCCATAGGCATGTACCGCCCTGCGCCGAATCCCTTGCGCGCCGGTGGAATCATTCTCACCTGGTGCGTGCTGCTGGTGGCAAGCTTCGCAGCCATACTGTACGCGCTGTAAGCTTGGCGGACCTGCGGCAGGAGCATCCGTAACATTAAATTTATACATGGCGGCGGCGGAAAGAATATGCTTTTCGATGTGTCATGACCGCTGCCCCGCTGCATTTCCGAGATGAACGACTGATGCTGGACCCGGCCGGAGCGGCGTTCTGGCCAAAGAAACGGGTGCTCATTGTTGCCGACCCGCATTTCACGAAAAATCAGGGTTTTGCTTCCCGCCCTGGCCTGCCTCCCGCGCATGACACCAAGGCCGCGATCGAGCGGCTGAACCGGCTGGTGCGGCTGTACCGGCCGGGCAAGGTTGTCGTGCTCGGGCAGTCCTTGCAGGAGACTGACGGCACCACCCGCCTGGCCAAGGACGACAAGGGCCGCATCGAGGCGATGGCGCGAGAGGCGCAGTTCATCTGGGTCGCTGGCGACCACGATGCCGCCTCCCACGCCCTGCCCGGCCAATGCGTGGTGCTGCACCGCGAGGGCCCGTTCACCTTCCGGCACGAGCCTAGCCACCAGCTCGGCCCGCGCGAGATCGAACTCTCCGGCCATTTCCACCCCAAGGCGAGCATCGACACCCGCGGCAAGCGCGTTTCCCGCCCCTGCTTCGTGGCTGACGCGCAGCGCCTGGTGCTGCCCGCCTTCGGCAGCCATGCCGGCGGCGTGGATGTGCGCGAGCCCGCCATCTCCCGGCTGTTTCCGCGGGGCCTGCGCGTGTTCCTGCTGGGGCAGGACCAGCTCTTCTCCTTCGCCCTGGAGCAGCTTGGCCGCGTGGCCGAGGTGGCGTGAGCACCAGCCTCGTCTGGTTCCGCAACGACCTGCGGCTGCGCGAGACCTATCCGCGCCCTGGCCGCGTACCAGAAGAACAAAACCACAGAATGACTGACGTTTCACGTTGCTGCCATCTTGCCTTTCGGGGTAGAGATGACAATGTGGAAGTTGTAATGCCTTTACTTTCAACAACCTCCAGCAGCGCATGATTCCGTCTGGCGTGAAGCTGCGCGTTGTGGGCGATGTTCACGGCGCCTCAAAAGCCTTCGCCGCCGCCGCCGAGACCGATCGTTTCGTCATTCAGCTCGGCGATCTGGTGGACGACGGGCCGGACACGCCCGGCGCGCTGCGCATCATGTTCCGGCTGCTGGAGGAAAAGCGCGGTCTGTTCATCCTCGGCAATCACGACTTCAAGCTGGCCCGGGCCCTGCGCGGCGACAATGTGCGCGGCGCCCCTACCATCCGCACCTTGGCCGAACTGCCTGCCGAACTGCGTGACCGCACGCGTGAGACCATCATGGCAGCGCCCGCCTGGGCTATGCTCGGGCCGCTGTTCTTCGTGCACGGCTCATTCCACCCAGGCATGCTGGAGGAACCGCCGCCGCCCTTCCCGCCCGGCCGCGCCTGCCCGCTGCTTGCACGCGCCTTATACGGGCAGACCACCGGGCGCGTGACCGGCGCAGGCAAGCCGGAGCGGCTGCTGCGCTGGGTGGAGGAAATCCCGCGGGGCCTGACCGTGTATGCCGGGCATGACCAGCGCAGCACGGATGGCCGCCCCTATATCCGCACCGCCCGCAGCGGCGGCACGGCGGTGTTTTTGGACACTGGCGCCGGCAAGGGCGGACACCTTTCCTGGGTGGACGTGGACCCGGTCTAAAACCCGCCCTGGCGGCCACTCAACGCGCTTTTTCTGCGCTCCGGTGCTCACGTACTTGGAGTACGCTCCGCTCCGGTGCTCAAAAAATCACGCTGATTGACTCCCCATGCTGGTCTGCCCCCTTAGAAGCGATCCACCTTTTGTGTAGTTTTATTTTGGAGGTGGATTATGCCGCGGAAGATTTACAAGCCCGAGGAGATCATTGCGAAGCTTCG
>NZ_JBKQJR010000034.1:0-4809 GCF_052326845.1 Acidocella sp.
CGCAGGCCGCCGAGCAGGCCTTCGAGGGCGCCGTGCAGGATGATCCCGGCAATGCCAATGCACTGAACGATTTGGGCATCGCGCGCGACCTGCAAGGCAATTTCGCCGGTGCCGTGGATCCGTATCAGCGCGCCCTGCTGGCCAATCCGGCGCTCACCGCGGCGGAGGTCAATCTCGGCCTGTCGCTGGCGCTGTCCGGCCATGGGGAGGAGGCGCTGCAATATCTCGGGCCGTTGGCCTCCGGGCAGGGCGCCACGCCCAAGATCCGCGAGGACTATGCCGCCGCGCTGGTCGCCACCGGGCGCGATGACGAGGCACGCCAGGTTCTTAGTGTGGATCTGCCGCCGGATGACGTGAACAGAGCGATGGATGGATTCTCCGCGCTCATCGCCTCGTCCATCCAGAATCCGCCCCCCCCGCCGTCGCCCGCGCCGACCGTCACCGAGGCGCCGACAGCCCCGGTCGCCGCCGCGCCGATTACCCCGGCCGCCCCGGTCAGCACGGCGCCAACGCCGCTGCAGCCTGCGGCAGATCCTGCGCCTGTTCAGGCGGCTGTGCCCGCTCCGGCTCCCGCAAGCCCCTCTTCGAATTCCAGTGCCGCCTATGTCGGCCCGTCGTCGGTCCCCGGGGCGATGTCCTCTTCCACACCGGGGGCCGGGCCCGCCCCGGCTGCGGAGCCTGTGGCTGCCGCCCCGGCACCTTCGCCCGAGCCTGCGCCGGCCGTCGCTGACGCGCCTGCCACCGGAGGCAATGCGGCCGTGCAACTCGGCGCGCTCAACTCGCAATCTGCGGCCGAGCATCAATGGGACAAGGTCTCCGCATCCGAGCCGGCGCTGTTCAGCGGCAAGTCGCCCGAGATCAGCATGG
Organism: Acidocella sp.; assembly: GCF_052326845.1. Classification (GTDB taxonomy): domain Bacteria; phylum Pseudomonadota; class Alphaproteobacteria; order Acetobacterales; family Acetobacteraceae; genus Acidocella. The sequence goes on from NZ_JBKQJR010000034.1 coordinate 868, forward strand.
CTACCGTGCACGGCAAGACCTATTACCGGCTGCGCGTCGCGGGCTTTGCGGGCAAGGTGGACGCAGCCAAATTCTGCGCCGAACTCTCAGCCGCCGGCAGCACCTGTACCGTCGCGAATTTCTGACTGCGCATAAAAAAACCGCCCGTAAAAAACGGGCGGTTTTTTCGTTTGGCCGGAAATGGCTCAGGCGGTGACCGCGCCGATCCGCTTCAGGCTCTCTTCCTTGCCGAGCGCGATCAGCGTCGCGTCGATACCCGGGCTCATGGTGCTGCCGGTGAGCGCGGCGCGCAGCGGCTGCGCCACTTGGCCAAGCTTGCGGCCCTCCGCTTCGGCGAAGCCACGCAGCGCCGCGTCGATGGCGGCGGTCTCGAAGGCCACTCCCTCCAGCACCGGCAGCAGCCGCGCCAGCATCTCGCGGGCTTCCAGGGTTAGCAGCGCCTCGGCCTTTGGCTCGAAGGGCAGGGGTACTTCGCGCGCCAGGAAGGCAGCGGAAACCGCCAACTCCTCCAGCGTCTTCGCCCGCTCCTTCAGCCCCGGCATCAGCGCCAGAAGCCGGTCCATCGCCTCGGTGCCCACCGTGTGGCCGGACTTCACCAGCCGCTCGACAACTTCCTCGCGCAGCCGCGCATCATCGGCTTGGCGCAGCCACATGCCGTTCAGGTGGGTGAGCTTGGCGTAGTCCATGCGGCTCGCGGCCCGGCCCACGCCTTCCAGGGTGAACAGCTCGATCTGCTCGTCGCGGGCGAGGAACTCGGCATCGCCATGGCCCCAGCCCAGGCGCAGCAGATAGTTGCACAGCGCCTCGGGCAGGAAGCCCTGCTCGCGGAATTCCAGGATGCTCACGGCGCCGTGGCGCTTGGAGAGCTTCGCGCCATCGGCGCCATGGATCAGCGGGATATGCGCGAATTGCGGCTTCTCCCAGCCCATGGCGTCATAGATCTGGATCTGCCGGAACGTGTTGGTCAGGTGGTCATCGCCACGGATCACATGGGTGATCACCATGTCATGGTCATCCACCACCACGGCATGCAGATAGGTCGGCGTGCCGTCCGAGCGCAGGATGATCATGTCATCCATCTCGGCATTCTTCACCCGCACTTCGCCCTGCACGAGGTCTTGCAGCACCACCTCGCCCTCGCGCGGGGCCTTCAGGCGGATGGCGGGTCTCACGCCTTCCGGGGCTTCGGACGGATCGCGGTCACGCCAACGGCCATCATAGCGGGGCGCGCGCTTCTCGGCGACCGCCTGCTCGCGCATCGCCGTCAGCTCCTCCGGCGTGCAGTAGCACTTATACGCCTTGCCCTGTTCCAGCAGCTGCATCGCCACTTCCACGTGCCGGGCTTCGCGCGTGGTCTGGTACACCGGCGGCGCGTCGGATTTCAGGCCGAGCCAGTCCAGCCCGTCCAGGATCACCTGCACCGCTTCCTGGGTGGAGCGGGCGCGGTCGGTATCCTCGATGCGGAGCACGAACTCGCCGCCATGGTGGCGGGCGAAGAGGAAGTTGAAGAGCGCGGTGCGGGCGCCGCCGATATGCAGCAGCCCGGTCGGGGAAGGGGCGAAGCGGGTACGGATTGTCATGCCCGCCTGTTACCCTTTTGCGCCGCATTGTGCCAGCGCGCGCAAATGGTTAACGTCCAGCTGCAACTGGAGATTGCCGCTGTTCGACGGTTTTGCACGCTGGGTGGAGGCCGAGCATGGCCGCTTCATGCTTCTGCTGCCCATCGCCATGGGTGCGGCGATCCTGCTGTATTTCTCCCTCCCCACGGAGCCGCCTTTGTGGCTGGGGGGCATGGTCCTCGGGGCGAGCGCCGTGGCGCTGGCGGCGTCTTGGCGGCACCCTTACCTGCGTTTCGTGGCTGCGCTGGCGCTGGCGGCGTCTTTGGGTTTCGCCCGGGCCGAGTGGCGCACCGCCGCCGAACCGCCACTCGCCTTCATCCCCACCGGCGTCATCAAGCTTACCGGCAGCATCGCGCGGATCGAGATTATGCCCGGCGCCGAGCGCATCACCCTTGTATCCCCGCGCCTTGATGGCGGCCCGCCGTTGCCCCGTGCGGTGCGGATAAAGCTGCGCCCGGACGATCCGGCGCCGTTGCAGGCGGGCGAGGTGATGCAGTGCTACGCCATGCTGTTCGGGCCGGACCGCCCGGCCTATCCGGGCGGCTGGGACCAGGGGCGGGACGATTTCTTCTCCGGCCTCAACGCCGCCGGATTCGCGCTGAACCATGTCACCATCATCAGCCCGGCGCCGCCGAACCGCCTAGCCGATGCGCTGCAAAATCTGCGCGCCGATATCGCCGCCACCATCATGGCCACGCTGCCGCCCGAGACCGGCTCCATCGCCGTCACCCTGCTCACGGGCGACGAACAGGCGATACCGCCGCAGGAGCGGCAGAATTTCATCGAAGCAGGGCTGGCCCATATCCTCGCCGTGGCCGGGCTGCATGTCGGCATCATCATGGGGCTGGCCTTTGCCGGCTCGCGCTATCTGCTCACCCGGAGGGAGCGCATGGCCTTGCGCCTGCCGACCAAGGCCATCGCCGCGGCGCTGGCGCTGCTGGCGGGGGCCGGGTACGCCGCGCTGACGGGCGCGCATTTGCCCATCATCCGCAGCCTCGCCATGGCCAGCCTCGCCACGCTCGGCGTGTTCGTGGGGCGCCGTACGTTCTCCCTGCGCGGGCTGGCGGTGGCTGCCGTGGCGCTGATGCTCGCCACGCCGGAAACCGTGCTTGGTACCAGCTTCCAGATGAGCTTTTCCGCCGTGCTGGCGCTTATCTCCGGCTATGCCGCCGTGCAGCATTTCTTCACCCGCTTTCATGCCTCGGGCTCACGGCTGGGCCGCGTGGGCGCGCATGTGCTGGGCCTAACCTATACCAGCCTGCTCGCGGGCGCGGCCTCCATGCCCTTTGCGGCGTTTCAGTTTCAGCAGATCCAGCCGTACTGGATTCCCGCCAATCTGCTCGCCGTGCCGCTCACCGCGTTCTGGATCATGCCGCTCGGCTTGGTATCCTTGGCGCTGATGCCGTTGCACATGAGCGCGCTGGCGCTGATCCCCATGGGCTGGGGCATCCGGGTTATCGTCTGGATCACGGCGCAGATCGCGCAATTCCCGGATGCCATGCTGCGCATCGCCCCCATGCCGCCCGCCGCCATTCTGGTCGTCGCCGCCGGGTTGGTCTGGCTGTGCATCTGGCGCTCCACCCCGCGCCTTGCCGGTATTCCGGTCATGGCGCTGGGCGTGGCGCTGGCGTTGCTCGCCCGCCCGCCAGATGTGCTGGTCTCGCCTGATGCCCGGCTCATCGCCATACGCTCCGGCGGGACGGTGTTCCTGGTTGCGCAGCGCAAGGGGGACCGTTTCACCTTGGAGCAATGGGCGCCGGTCTGGGGCGAGGTGCCGCTCACCCCGGCGCAATGCACGGAAAATACCTGCCGGCTCGGCCAAGTTTTGTTCGCCACCGCGCCGCCCGCGGATTGCACCGGCTCTGCCATCGCGGTTTCGCCCGTCGAATTCACCGGATGCGCCGGGCTGCCGGCCATCGACCGGCTTTACGTCTACCGGAACGGCGCCACCGCCGCCTGGGTGAACGGCACCAAGGTCACGCTGCGGACGGACCGTGCCGTACAAGGTTCGCGCCCCTGGGTTGCGCCATACCCACAACTATAAATTGTCAATTTGTTAACGGTTCGTTAGCATCCCCGGCATGAGCCTGACCATTCCCAGCGTTGCCTCGCAGCATCCGCATGTCACGCCCGGCCTGGCCGAGCAGTTGCTCAGCTTGCGCCGGCGGTGGCGCATTATCCTGGCCAGCACTGTGCTCGTGCCCGGCCTTGCCTTGGCGGGGCTGTTGCGCACGCCGTTCAGTTACACGGCCACCGGCATTGTGCTCTACGACCCGGAAAGCGCCACGGTGCCCGGCGACAACAACACTGTCCCGCAGGATGC
>NZ_JBKQJR010000035.1:0-12112 GCF_052326845.1 Acidocella sp.
ATTGAAAGACCCCGAGGTCGAGGTGCTCCCCGGAAAACTCGAAGGTACACTCACAATTGGCGGTGGCTTCAATTCCCAAACCGGGATTGTGTCTGTACCTTCGAGTTTTCCGGGGAGCACCTCGACCTCGGGGTCTTTCAATCAGATTCTCCAGAATTACTTTGTCTCCCTGAGCGCCTCGCTCCAAGGCGGTACTTACGCCTTCGAGAATAACGACATTGTTGGTGGCAGCGATTTTTTCACTGTTCCAGCTTCCGCCTCCGGCTTCTTCGAGGAGTTCACCAACACCGACTCCAACGGCAGCGTCACCGGCGGCAGCGTCAGCGGCGCCTACACGGTCGCCACCGACGTTACCGACCTTGTGGTGCAGGCTCCCGGCAACGTGACCCTCACGGGTAATGGCACCACCCGTTATGCCCTCTTCGGTGCCAACAGCAATGTCACCTACGACCAGACCACTGGCGGTTCGGCCGCCATCGCTGCCGCGGGTGGCAAAAATGCCATTAACGTCACCGCCGCGAACGTGAACGACACGGTTTTCAGCTCCGGCAACGATTCGGTGACCTTCAACGGCACCGGCGGCCAGGATGTGGTCAACGCCGAGGGTAATGCCACCACCTCGGTGTTCCTCGGTGGTTCCGACGTCGCAACCGTGACCGCGAGCGACAGCGCGCAGAGCGCCGTAGCGTTCGAGCCGCTCTCCGGCGGCACCCTGGATTTCATCAACAGCTCAACTCAGGCGCAGACGGTGTACTCCGGCTCGTACACCACCTCCGGTGGTGGCACCGTTTACGCGCCGAACTCCATCACCGTGAACGCGGGTGCGGGCGGCGGCTTCTACGTTGGCGGCCGCGCGGGTAACAACTCGCTGATCGGCGGCTCTGGTGCTGTCACGCTGGTAGGCGGCGGCACGAGCGACACACTAGTTGGTAACGGCGCGTCCAATCAGTTGTTCGGCGGCACGGGCATTGAAACGCTGATCGGTTCCAGCACCTCCGGCAGCAACGTGTTCCAGATCGGCCTCGACTATGTCGGTATTGGCCAGGTCACGGCCTCCGGAATCGCTTCCACCAACGGCTCCGGCCTGCAGTCCTTCATCATCGGCAACACCAATGGTGAGACTCTCACGGGTTCCACCGTTAACGGGTCGACCAACTTGTACGACGTCGTCGGTAGCGACACCGGCAACCTCACCACGGGCGGCAGCTCGCTGACCATCACCAATTTCGGCGCCAACAGCGTGATCTTCCTGGTCGATTCGACCCTGAATGCCGCGAGCGACACGTCGATCTACAGCATCCAAGCCGCGGGTGGCGTTGGCGGCGGCACGGACGTCTACCTCAACGACGGGACGACGATCCTGCTCAAAGGCGTTAACGTCTCTCACGTCTTCTCCGCTACCACGGGCAGCGGCATCGTCGGTATCGGCTACCAATAAGGCGTCTGCCTCAGAAAAACCCGCCTTGCGCAAGCAAGGCGGGTTTTTTGTTTTGGGCCTACTCCGCGGGGGTGAAATTCATCGCCACGCCGTTGATGCAGTAGCGCAGGAAGGTGGGCGGCGGGCCGTCCTCGAACACATGGCCCAAATGCCCGCCGCAGCGGCTGCAATGCACCTCGGTGCGGATCATGCCGTGGCTGCGGTCGGTGGTGGTGACGAGCGCGCCTTCCACCGGGTCGTTGAAGCTCGGCCAGCCGGTGCCGCTCTCAAACTTGGAGTTGGAAACGAACAGCGCCTGGCCGCATCCGGCGCAGGAGAACTTGCCCGCGCGCTTTTCGTAATTGAGAGCGCAGCTGCCCGGCCGTTCGGTGGCGTGGCCGCGCAGCACGGCATATTGTTCCGGCGTCAGGCGCGCGCGCCATTCAGCCTCGCTGAGCGTGAATGGAAATTCGTGACCGGCTTGCGGCTGCATACATATCTCCTGGGCATTTTGGGCGCTTAGGTGCGCCGCCGGCATCAATATATGTATGCCGGTGGCGCAGGCTCAATTCTTGCCGGAGATATCTTCCCAGGGCGGGGGTCAGGCGCCGGCGGTATCGCCGTTGCGCGCGGCGGACTGGCAGCCCAGGCTGCGCCAGCGTTCCAGAGTCGCTTCCCGGGCCGGCTTTCCGTCGCGCAGCGATGCGGCGATCAGCCGGTCGATTACGGCATTGCGAAGTTCGGCTTCGATCTTCAGCATGTTAGCGGGCATGGTCAGGCTCCGTGGGCTTATAAGTTTTGGACCGTTTGTCCATGTTCAGCACATTCAACTGTAACAAAGGCACGAATAAGGCGGGCCGTAGAAGGTATTATGACAACCTATAAAATTTATTCCCGCAGTGCAACATTAAAATTGTCAGATTCCGCGAGCGCCCCCCTGTCAATTATTTCATCGTTTGTTATAGGGAGCGAAACCCCCCGACCTCCCGGAGTTGCATGGTGCAGCGGGCAAACTTTCGAATTTTTACCCTGACCGGCGGCATGCTCGCCCTGGCCAGTTGCGCCGCCCCTGGCCCTCAGCTCAGCGATGCCGGGCCTGGCATTCCCACCTCAGCTCAGGGGCTCGTCGGCTCCACGCCGCAGGTGCTCGACGCCGATTTCGGCCAGCCCGCGCTGCGCCGGGTCGATGGTTCCGCCCAGGTCTGGCTCTATCACTCGCCGGTCTGCGGACTCAACGTGTTTCTCTACCCCGATTCGAGCGGCGTCCCCCGCGTTGCCGCCGCCGTGCCGGATAACGGTGATCCGGTGAGCTGCATGCAAAGCCTTGCCACCCATGGCCTGACGGCCGCGGCTCTGGAGCGTCCGGCCGCGTCCTGATACCCTCTCAGCCGAACGGCCTGAGGACGCAATGAAAGCTCTGAAAATCGCCGTGCAGATGGATCCGCTGCACAGCATCGACATCACCGGGGACTCCACCTTCGCCTTGATGCTGGAAGCCCAGGCGCGCGGCCACAAGCTCTGGCATTACGAGGTGCCGCATATGTGGCTGGACGGTGCCCGGCTGAAAGCCCGCGTGAAGCCGGTGACGGTGCAGGCGGTGCATGGCGCGCATCACGAATTCGGCCCCGAGTCGATCATCGACCTGTCGGACATGGACGTGGTGCTGATGCGCCAGGACCCGCCCTTCGACATGGCCTACATCACCGCCACCCACATGCTGGAGCATATCCACCCCAAGACCCTGGTGGTGAACAACCCGGTTTCCGTGCGCAACGCGCCGGAGAAGCTGCTGGTGATGCATTTCCCCGAGCTGATGCCCCCCACCCTGGTCTCGTGGGACCGCGCGGCCATCCGTGACTTCCGCGCCCTGCACAAGGACATCATCGTCAAGCCGTTGTTCGGCAATGGCGGCATCGGCGTGTTCCGCATCAAGCCGGATGACGAAAACCTCGGCTCGCTGCTGGACATGTTCTTCGCCGCCTCGCGCGAGCCGTTGATGGTGCAGCGCTATGAGCCTGCCGTCCGCCAAGGGGACAAGCGCATCATCCTCATCGACGGCGAGCCGCTCGGCGCCATCAACCGCGTCCCGCCCGAGGGTGATTCGCGTTCCAACATGCATGCCGGCGGCACGCCCGAGCCGACGAAACTCACTGACCGCGAGCTGGAGATCTGCGCCGCCATCGGCCCCACGTTGAAGGCCCAGGGGTTGCTGTTCACCGGCATCGACGTGATCGGCGGCTATCTCACCGAGATCAATGTCACCTCGCCCACCGGGCTGCAGCAGATCGCTCGGTTCGATAATCTCAACCTCGCCGCCGCCATCTGGGACAAGATCGAGGCCAAGCGCGCCGCTACACGATAAGCTCGATAAGAAACGGGCCGGGGCGGGCGACGCTCGCCGCCAGCAGCGTCCCCAACTCATCGAGGGTCGCGGCCCGCGCCGCTTCCACCCCCATGCCGCCCGCGATCTTGCACCAGTCCAGCGCGGGGTTGGTGAGGTCCATCATGTCCAGCGCCGTGCGGCCAGGGTTGGCGCCCACGCCCGCCAGCTCGGCGAGCAGGATCGCGTATTTGCGATTGGAGATGATGATGGTGGTCACATCCAGCCACTCGCGAGCCTGGGTCCATAGCCCCGAGAGGCTGTACATGGCCGAGCCGTCCGCCTGAAGCGCGATCACGCGCCTTCCCGGCGCGCCCACCGCCGCACCCACGGCCATGGGGATGCCATCGCCAATGGCGCCGCCGGTGAGCATCATCCAGTCATGCGGCGGGGCGGCGTATGTGCCGGGGAAGAGACCGCGCCCGAAGGAAATCGCCTCGTCGATGATGATCGCCTGCTCCGGCATCACCGCGGCCAGGGTCTGTGCCACGCCCTCTGGCGTCACCATGCCCTGGGGGCGTTCCGGGCGCGGGCCGGGGTCGGCGGGCGGCACATCCGGCGCACCCAGGATTTGCGCCAGCACCGCCAGCGCGGTGGCGCCGTCCTGCTCCGGGGTGCTGAGTGTGAAGACCTCGCAACCCTCGGGCTGGAGCTGCCCGCGCTTGCCCGGATAGGCGAAGAAGGAAACCGGCGGCGGCGTGTTCACCAGGATCAGCTGCTCCACCCCCGCGAAGGCGGCGTGGCCCTGGTCGATCGGGTATGGCACGCGCTCGGCCTGCACTCGGCCCCGGCCGCGCGCAAGCCGCGCGGGGGAGCGCTCCAGCAGCAGCTTTGCCCCGGTATGGCGGATGACGCTCCAGGCCACACGCATCGGCACCTCGCCCAGCGCCTGCCCGCCGAGCAGCAGCATCGTCGCCTTGCCGTTGCGCAGCAGCGCCGCGCCCTGCTCGATGGTCTCGCTGGTTACTGTTTCCGGCTCCGCGGGCGCGTGGGGTGCGGCCACCACGCCGCCTTCCTCCCAGGTGGTGTTGGCGGGCAGGATCAGCGTGGCCACCTGTCCGGGGAAGCTACGCGCGGCGGTGATTGTTGCGGCGGCATCCGCCCCCACCGAGGCCGCTGATTCCGCGCGGCGGATGAAGGCGCTGACCGGCCCGGCAATGCCCTCTACATCCGATGTCAGCGGCGCGTCCAGCGGGCGGTGATACGTCGCCTGGTCGCCGACGATATTCACGACAGCGGAACGGGCGCGGCGCGCATTGTGCAGATTTGCCACACCATTCGCGAGGCCCGGGCCGCAATGGAGCAGCGTCGCCGCAGGCTTGCCCGTCATCCGGTAATAGGCGTCCGCCGCACCGGTCACAATTGTTTCATCAAGGCATAATATGCAACGGATCCCAGGGATGCGGTCCAGCGCCGCAACGAAATGCATCTCGCTCGTGCCTGGATTGGCGAAAACCGTATCGATCCCGGCTTGCAGTAGGGTATGCACGAGGCTCTCGGCGCCGTTCATGTTTTTTGTTTCCTTGCAATGGCTTGCCAGGGACGAAGTGAAATCCGCTTATGCCTTCTGTTTCAAAATGCACGCGGCGTTTTCTCATCCGCCGTCACGGCCAGAATGGCGCGATTCCCGCCCCGCCGCCAATCACAAATCCCCGGTGGCGCGGCTCTTCGTGGCGTCGCAGCACAGATTCTTGTTTCCATCAGCCAGCCGGCGCAGTACCCTGTCGTCCGGTGGCCCGAATCGGCTGTCCGTTGAGGAGATCTCGCCATGATGTCCATGATATACAGAATGCCGCGGCAGGTCGGAATTACTGCAATGTTGTTCGGCGTTGTGGCACTTCCCGCCTGCAGCCAGCAAAGGACCGCGGCTGCGCCGCCGCAGCCTGCATTCAGCACGGCTGCAACGGCCAAGCATTTCTCGCTGGATACCCCGGTGGAGAAGATTGCCGCCAATCCCAGCGGCAACGCGGTGCTGAAGCGCGACATGCCGGGCCTGATGGCTAATCCGAGCTATATGCTGTTCTCGGACATGAGCCTGTCCCAACTCGCCACGCTCTCCGGCGGGCGGCTGACGAAGACGAAGCTTGATCAGGTTGAGGCCGACCTCGAGCAGTTGCCGGTCGACTCGAAGCTGGCGCAGTAACCCAGCCGCGTTCGCGGGCAGAAGAAATGAAAAGGGGGCCGTTTGGCCCCCTTATTTTGTTTTTCAGGCTTCCGGCAGCGCCGCCGGGCTGTCGCCCAGCATCTCGATACGGCCGGTGATCTGCCCGCCATCCTCCACCTGCAGGCGGCGGCAGCGCGCGGTGCCCAGCACGCGGCCGGTGGTGCGCACGATCAGGGTGTGGCGGGCGATGATGGTGCCGTCGATGGTGCCGGCAACCTCGGCCTCCTCCACCTCGACCTCACCCTTGAAGACGCCGCCCTGGGCGATCGAGAGTTCGGCGAGCCCGTTGATCGTGTTGGCCTCCACCGTGCCTTCAACGACCAGACGCTCCGCGTCCTGCACGGTGCCCTGCACGCTGATGCCGCGGCCGACCACGAGGGTGCGGCGGTCGGCGGTATCGCGCGCGGCATGGCTCCCCGGCATGGCCGGGCGGGCCGCAGGCTGGCTGGCGGGCGTCAGGGTGGTGGTGGGGATGGGCGGCGGCGCGAAGGGTGAGCGGGCCATGGCAGGCTCCTTGAAGTAAGGGGGAACATAGGCGCTGGCAGCCACGGCCTCGTCCGCAGCGGTGGAGGCGGTCGTTTCGGCCTGCGGCGTTGCCGCCGGGGCCGGCTTGGGCTCTTCGATCTTGCGCTTGTTAAACACAAATACTCCCGGGGTCTTCCGTATCATCTTAAGGCGCGTAGCACGGACCGCCGGAACGCCACAACCGTGCTATGCCCGTGCAGAATTGCCCAAGCCCGCCGTGCGATGCTAACGCCGTTAAGTAGAAAACCCTTGGGAGACAGCTAAAAATGTCCGCGACGCGCTTCGATATCACCGGCATCGGCAACGCCATCGTCGATTACCTGCTCCCGGCCCATGACGATTTTTTAAGCCGCCACAACATGCCCAAGGGCGGGATGTCGCTGATCGACGCGGACACCGCGACGAGGCTCACCGCCGCGATGGCGGGCGGCGTGACGGCCTCCGGCGGCTCGGTGGCCAATTCCTGCGCCGTGGCGGCAGCACTCGGTGCGCGCGTGGCGTTCCTCGGCAAGGTCGGCGCGGATGAAATGGGCGATGTGTTCCGCCGCGAGATCGCGTCCGTTGGCGTGCATTACGCCACCCCGCCGCTCGCCGCCGCCATCCCCACCGCGCGCTGCCTCATCCTCGTCACGCCGGACGGGCAGCGCACCATGAACACGTATCTCGGCGCCGGGGGCGAGTTCGCCCTGCACGACCTCGACGAAACCGTGGTCGCCGCCTCCGCCGTCACCTATCTCGAGGGCTACCTGTTCGACCCTCCGGCGGCCCAGGCGGCCTTCGCCGAGGCGTCGAAAATGGCGCGCGCGGCGGGGCGGCAGACGGCGCTCTCGCTCTCTGATGCATTTTGCGTGGACCGCCACCGCGACGGCTTCCGCCGCCTGATCGCGCAGGGCGTGGATATCCTCTTCGCCAACGAGGCCGAGGTGTGCAGCCTGTATGAGTGCTCGGATTTCGCCGTGGCTTCTTTCCAGGCGGCGCAGGACGTGAAGCTGGCGGTGCTGACGCAGAGCGAGAATGGCAGCGTCGTCCTGCGCGGCGGCGAGCGCGTGGCGGTGCCCGCGGTGCCGGTGGAGGTGGTGGACACCACAGGTGCTGGCGATGCCTATGCCGCCGGGTTCCTCGCCGCCTATACGCGCGGCGGCAGCTTGGCCGAGGCCGGGGCGCTGGGCGCCCAGGCGGCGGCGCTGGCGATCTCCCGCATGGGCGCCCGCCCGCCGGTGGAAGAGCTCAAGGCGCTCGTGTGATGTGGGGCTATATCCTCGTCGGCATCGCCGGCTTCCTGGCCGGGGCGCAGAACGCCGTCGCGGGCGGCGGTTCCTTCCTCACCTTCCCAGCCCTGCTCTTCGCGGGGCTGGATCCGCGTGCCGCCAACATCAACTCCACCATCGCGCTGTTCCCGGCGCAGGTAACGATGGGCTGGTCCGGCCGCACCATGGCCGGTGGAGCCGGCGGGCTCTCGCTGCGCACCTTGTTCATCGTCAGTATCGTTGGCGGGGCCATCGGCGCGGTGCTGCTGCTGGCCACGCCGGTGGGCTTCTTCACCCATCTGGTGCCGTGGCTGATCCTGTTCGCCACGGTCGTGTTCATCTGGGGTAATTTCTTTACCAAGAAGCGCGCGGAAGACGCGCCCCCGGCCTTGCCCGCGCCCGCCGCCATCGCCATTCAATTCGTCATCGCCGTGTATGGCGGCTATTTCGGCGGCGGCATCGGCATCCTCATGCTGGCGGCGCTCACCGCCGCGGGGCTGGCCGTGCGCAATGCGGGCGCCACCAAGAACGTGCTCGCCGGGGTGATGAACGTCGCCGCCGTGGTCATCTTCGTCGCGCGCGGCCATATCGCCTGGGGGCTGGTGCTGGACCAGGGCATCACCGCCATTGCGGGCGGTTATCTGGGCGTTGCCATATTGCGCCGCGCGCCGATGAACGTGCTGCGCATCGCCGTCGCCTGCATCGGCACGGCGCTTACCATTGGCATGTTTCTGTACCAGTAAACCCAAACGGCGCGAGTATCGCCGGGGGCAGCGCCTCTCCGGTAAAGAACGCCACACCCGCCTGCGGGTTGTGGCCGGGGGACAGATGCCCGGTGACGCGCAGCGTATGCCGCGCCACAGGCAGGGCCGGGTCGAACCAGGAAATATCCGGCCTAAGTGCGGAGAATTCCGGCTGCAGGAAGGTGTAATGCGTGCAGCCCAGGGCGATGGCGTCGATCGCCCCGCCGCCTTCCTGCGTAAACAGCGGCGCGATGGCCGCTTCCACATCCACCGCCTCGCCACGGAATTTCCGCTCCGCCAGCTCCGCCAGCGCCGGGGTGCCCAGCGAGAGCACATTGCAGCCGGGGGCGAAGGTCTCGATCAGCCCGCTGAGGTAGGGCCGGCGCACCGTGGCCGCTGTGGCGAGCACGCCGATCACCTTGCTCGCGCTTGCTGCGGCGGCGGGCTTCACCGGCGGCACGCAGCCGATGACCGGCAGGCTGCCATAGGCTGCGCGCAAAGCGGGCAGGGCGATGGTGCTGGCGGTGTTGCACGCCACCACCACGGCCTGCGGCGAGAACGCGGCGATGGCCTGGCCGATGACCCGCACGATATGCGGCAGCAGCACCTCGTCCGGCTTTTCGCCATAGGGGAAGAAGCCGTTATCGGCGAGGTAAATCAACTCCTGCCCAGGGGCGAGGCGGTGGATCTGCTGGGCCACGCCGAGCCCGCCAATGCCAGAATCGAAAACCAGAAACGCCATGAGAGCGCCTTTCAAAACCCTACTATGCCGGCCGCCTGGCGCTGTATTTCTGCGCTCCGGTGCTCACGTACTTCAACGTACGCTCCGCTCCGGTGCTCGAAATACGGCACCATCCAGCTCGGCCTAGCGGGTTTTCAAAGGCGCTCTTAGAGGTCATCGGGCGAGGCGAAGGTCACGTCGCGGTGCACATGGATGGATTGCAGCACGCCGAAACCGAGCATCACGGCGGTGAGCGCCGAGCCGCCATACGAGATGAGGGGAATGGGCACGCCACCCACGGGAATCAGGCCCATCACCATGGAAAGGTTGACGAAGCAGTTCAGGAAGAAATTGGTGGCGATACCGAGCGCCACCAGCCGCCCATAAGCGTGCGAGCAGGTGACGGCGGTGTACAGCGCCAGCGCCACGATGGAAAACAGCAGTCCCAGCGTCGCCAGGCTGCCGAGATAGCCGAACTCCTCGGCGATGATGGTGAAAACGAAATCCGTCTGCTTCTCGGGCAGGAAATTGAGCTGGTTCTGCGTGCCGTGCAGATAGCCCTGGCCGAAAAACCCGCCGGAGCCGAGCGCGATCTTGCTCTGGATGATGTTGTAGCCAGCACCCAGCGGATCCGCCCCGGGGTTGAGGAAGGTGTCGATGCGCGCCCTCTGGTAGTCGTGCAGGTGGTGGTACAGCACCGGGGCCGAGACCGCGATGATGGCGGCGATGATGGCGAACCACCACCAGCGCACCCCGGCCCCGAGCATCACCATGGCGCCGATGGTGCCGGTGATCACCGCCGTGCCGAGATTCGGCTCCTTCAGGATCAGCCCGACGGGCACGAGCACCGCCACCGCCATTGGCAGCACGAAGATCAGGCTGCCGGTCTGCTCCGGCGTGGCGCGCTTGAAGTAGTAGGCCAGCGCCATGGACAGGAACAGCTTGATCAACTCGCTCGGCTGGATCTCGATCGGCCCAAGATCGATCCAGCGCTTGGCGCCGAGGCCGGTGTGGCCGGCCACCATCACCACCAGCAGCAGCAGAATCCCCACGGCATAGGCCGGCCAGGAGAGCTTGGCGATGAGCCGGATATCGACCATGGCGATGCCCAGCATCATCGCCAGCATGCCGAAGAAGCGGTAGAGCTGGCTCTGCGCGTAGGGCTCGGGGCTGCCGCCCGCGGCGGAGTACAGCGCCGTATAGCCCAGCCCGGCGAGCAGGCAGACACAGAGCACGAACAGCCAGTTCACCCGGCCAAGCTTGCGCACCACGCCGAAGGAGCGGTCCCGGAACGGGCGGCGCAGGGCGAGGCTGTTGTCCAGGATCATGTGTTGTTCACCGGCAGCGCGGGGGTGGTGGATTGCATCGGCTGGGTCAGCGGCGTGTCGCGCCCCGCCGGGTCGTGCTGGATGGCGTAGGTCATCATCGCCTGGGCGATGGGGGCGGCGGTTTGCGCGCCGAAATTGCCGTGCTCCACCACCACGGCGATGGCATAGCGCGGGTTGTCGTACGGCGCGAAGCCGACGAACAGCGCGTTCGGCCGGTCCTCCCAGGCCATGGTCAGGTCATTGAAGTTCTTCTGCTTCTCGGCGGCGGTATTGTTGTGCACCTGGGCGGTGCCGGTCTTGCCCGCCATCTGCGCGTTGGGCAGCTGCAGGCGCGCGGCATAGGCCGTGCCCTGCGGGGTGTTCACCACGTCGAACATCGCCTGGCGGATCACGGCGAGATGCTGGTCGTCCACATCCAGCGCCGGCCAGTCATCCGGGTCCGAGCCGGTTTGCAGCGCGCCGCCCACGCGCCGGGTGATATGCGGCCCCACGGTGCTGCCGGTGGCGATGCGCGCGACCATGGTGGCCAGCGCCAGCGGGGTGAGCTCGGTGTAGCCCTGGCCGATGCCCTGCACCACGGTGCTGCCCTGGGCCCAATGGATGCCCTTGGACTGCGCCCAGGCGAGCGTGGGCACCAGCCCGGTGGAGACATGCGGCAAATCGGCGCCGAGATCCACGCCGAGGCCAAGCTCGGAGGCCATGGCGGCGATCTTGTCGATGCCGACCATCAGCGCCACCTGATAGAAGAATACGTCGCAGCTCACCTGCAGCGCCGTGATCACGTTGATCGAGCCGTGCGCCACATGGTTGTCGCACCAGAACACATGGTCGCCGAGCTTGAAGGAGCCGGGGCAGGTGAGGATGGTATCCCCTGTCAGCACGCCCTCCCTCATCGCCGCCAGCGCCACGGTGGGCTTGAAGGTGGAGCCAGGGGCGAACAGGCCGGAGGTGGCCTTGTTCTGGAGCGGGTGCTTGGCATCCGCCATCCAGCCCTTCCACACATCGGCGGGAACGCCCTTGTCGAAAAGCGAGGGGTCGAAGGCCGGCGTGCTGGCCAGGGCGAGGATCTCGCCATTCGTGGCATCCAGCATCACCACGGCGCCGGCATTGTCGCCCAGGCTTTGCACCGCGAGCTGCTGCAGCCCTGCATCCAGGCCCAGCGTCACCGTCTGGCCGGGCGTGCCGTTATCCTGCGCCACCTCGCGCACCACCTCGCCATGCACGTTGGTTTCCGTCTGCACGAAGCCCGGCGTGCCGCGCAACGCGTCGTCCTGCGCGTCTTCGGCCCCGGTGCGGCCAACGCGCATCCCGGGCAGGGCCAGCACCGGGTCGCTCTTGGCTTCGTCCTGGTTCGGGCGGCCGACATAGCCCACCGCATGCGCCACAACCGGCCCCAGCGGATAGACGCGCGAAGCCCCGGCCTCGACCACGATGCCGGGCAGGTTGGGGGTGTTGACCTCGATCGCCGCCATGTCCGGCCAGTCCAGCCAGTCCTTCAGCAGCACCGGAATGTAGCCGGGCCGGTCCTGGAGGTCCTGGGCGATGCGCGCCTTCTCGTCGTCGGCGAGCGGCACCAGCTTGTAGAAA
>NZ_JBKQJR010000036.1:0-36638 GCF_052326845.1 Acidocella sp.
GCCAAGAACCCTCGAAGACCTCAGGAAAGCCGCTGCCAACGCAATCGAAAAATTCATCCCAACCGAATGCAAAAATTTCTTCGCCAAAGCAGGATATCAGTCAATTTGATCGGAAAATGCTCTAGCAAAGGCTGCCCCGAAATTTGGATCATTGTTCTTGGCCTGTCTTGGCTAGGTCCGCTCAGTAGTCCAACGGTGACCACATTCGTATATTGGCCAAATATTGGACAACATACCCTGAAATGTCTCTAACCGCTTGATTTAATTGGCGTCCCGTAGGGGATTCGAACCCCTGTCGCCGCCGTGAAAGGGCAGTGTCCTGGGCCTCTAGACGAACGGGACGAGGCAAGAGGCCATTAAGCCAAGGGAAAAATTAATTCAAGCCATAGTCGGCATCATTTTTTCCCAGGCCTCATGGCGCGCTTTGCAGTCCCACCCGCACCATGCCGCTTGCCGGGTCCAGCAGCAGCACACGGTCGCCTTTGGGGCCGCTCACCCACACGGCCACATCGGGCCCGGCACCGGCGATGCCAGCAATATGCTCGCCCGGCGCCAGCGCGGCGGCAACCGGCACGTTCCCCGCCACCGGGGCCATGGGTGCGGCCAGCGGTGCTACGGGCATTGGCGGCGCGGTAAACCTGGCATAAAGCCGGTGGATGACCGTGCCGATGACCACCGTAGTGCCGATGACGATCAGCACACCCATGATCCCCACCAGCGCCTTCAACCCCCGCAAATTCTGTGGCTGACCCTGCATCTGTGCTCCCCGACTTCATCCTCACGCCCGGCCCGGAAGAGGCCGGCACCAGGCTCGATTCGTTCCTGGCGACCCGCATCGGCACGCTATCGCGCTCCCGCGTCAAGGCCCTTATCCTGGAAGGCCATGTCACACGCTCGGGCGCGGTGACAAAAGACCCGTCGGAGAGCGTGCAAACCGGCGCCATTTACCGCCTCGCCCCTCCCGCGCCGGAACCAGCCACGCCGCAGGCACAGGAAATCGGGCTCGACATATTATACGAGGACGAACACCTGCTGGTGCTGAACAAGCCTGCCGGCATGGTGGTGCACCCTGCCCCGGGCAACCCGGACGGTACGCTGGTCAACGCGCTCATCGCCCATTGCGGCGACAGCCTCACCGGCATCGGCGGCGAGAAGCGCCCCGGCATCGTCCACCGGCTGGACAAGGACACCTCCGGCGTCATGGTCGTGGCCAAGACGGATCTGGCCCACGCCCGGCTTTCCGCCGCCTTCGCCACGCGGGATCTGGAACGCGAGTACAAAGCCATCTGCTGGGGCGTGCCCGCCGCTTCCACCGGCAGCATCGAGGGCGATATCGGCCGCGACCCCAGAGACCGCAAGCGCATGGCCGTGGTCAGCCGCAACGGCAAGCACGCCCTCACCAATTACCGCGTGCTGCGCGTTTTCGGCCAGGCCGCGGCACTGCTCGCCTGCCGGCTGGCAACCGGGCGCACGCACCAGATCCGCGTGCATCTCGCCCATATCGGCCACCCGCTGGTCGGCGACCCGGTGTACTTGAAACGCCGCCCCGCCGCCGCCAAGTACCTTTCCGAACCCGCCCGCAGCTTGGCGCTGGACTTCCCCCGGCAGGCCCTGCACGCGCAAACGCTTGGCTTCAACCACCCCATCAGTGGCGAGGCCCTGCGCTTTACCGTGCCGCCACCGACGGACTTCCAGGCCCTCGAGGACGCATTGCTCGCATGCGCCTAAAACAGGACCTACATAGTCCTTTTTGTTGACTACCCCTTTGCGGCCTCCTAAGCTCCCCTTTAACTCCACCCGAGGGGCCTAGCCGCATGGCCGGAACCTTACCGCCTTTTTAAGGGGTATCTCTGGCCGGTGGTGCTAGCTTCCAGGCTCTGGCGGTGGCCACAAACTTGCTTTGCGCCGTGCCGCTTATTTTTCCGGCAGGCGTGGAGCGGTATAAATATTGGGGAACCCGTTTTATGGCCTCAACTGTTAGTACATTGGCGCCCGATGCCAGCCTGACAAGGTATATGCAAGAAATCCGCAAATACCCGATGCTGGCGCATGAGGAAGAGGAGCGCCTAGCCCGCGCTTGGCGCGACCAGGGCGACCAGGAGGCGGCGCACAAGCTTGTTAACTCGCATCTGCGCCTGGTGGCGAAGATCGCGATGGGCTACCGCGGCTACGGCCTGCCGGTGTCCGAGCTGATCTCCGAAGGCAATGTCGGCATGATGCAGGCCGTCAAGCGCTTCGACCCGGAGCGCGGCTTCCGCCTCTCCACCTATGCCATGTGGTGGATCCGCGCCGCCATCCAGGAATACATCCTGCACAGCTGGTCGCTGGTGAAGATGGGCACCACCTCGGCGCAGAAGAAGCTGTTCTTCAACCTGCGCCGACTGAAGGGCCAGATGCAGGCGATCGAGGACTGCGACCTGCAGCCCGAACAGGTGGAGCGCATCGCGCATCTGCTCGACGTGCCGGAGGAGGACGTGGTGAACATGAACCGCCGCCTGTCTGCGGCCGACAGCAGCCTCAACGCCCCCATCAAGATGGACGGCGAAGGCGAATGGCAGGACTGGCTGGTGGACGACTCCGACAGCCAGGAGACCACCATGGCCGAGCGCGAGGAGCTGAGCGGGCGCAAGGCCCTGCTGGCCACGGCGCTGCAGACCCTCACCCCGCGCGAGCGGCACATCATCACCGAGCGCCGGCTGAAGGACAGCCCGGCGACGCTTGAGGAGCTGTCGCAGCAGTACAGTATTTCGCGCGAGCGTGTGCGCCAGATCGAGGTGCGCGGCTTCGAGAAGCTGCAGAAATCGATGAAGGCGCAGGTAGCCGAGCAGCGCCAGGCCGCAGCGGCACGGGCGCGGCTGGTTTAATCTTCGGGCTTGTTCCTACGGGGCGTCTTGTGGGCGCCCCGCTTTTCGCGCGCCGGGATCAGTCGTCCCGGTGCACCTTCTCCATCCGCTCGTGTCGCTCCTGCGCCTCGATGGACAGGGTGGCGATGGGTCGCGCCTCAAGCCGCTTCAGGCCGATCGGCTCGCCCGTATCCTCGCAAAAGCCATAGGTGCCGTTCTCGATTCGCTGCAGCGCCTGGTCGATCTTGCCGATCAGCTTACGGGCGCGGTCACGGGTACGCAGCTCCAGGGCCCGGTCCGTCTCCACGCTGGCGCGGTCGGTGATGTCTGCTTCCAGGATTCCGCCCTCGCCAAGCGAAGCCAGCGTGCCATTGGCCTCCTTCACCAGATCGCCCCGCCAACGCAGCAGCTTCTGCCGGAAATACTCCGTCTGCATCGGATTCATGAACTCTTCGTTCTCCGATGGGCGGTAGTCGGGTGGCAACGAAATTAGCATGCCGTCCGTTCCTTCAATGTCTTGAAGCCGCCAACAATGACAGCCTCTGAGGTTGAGCGGGCTTATAGCGATGCCGCCCGGCCTCGCCAAGACGGCAACGGCGGCAGAACAATGACTTGGCATGCGCCCAGCCTATCTGGCCGAGGGCGCGCGAACATGGCATGAAGCTGACATGCTCGATGACCGAACCATGACAACCCCCGTTCCATGAGCATCCGGGGGGTGGGTTTCACGCTGCGGGATGCGGTGGCGCTCGGCCAGGCGGCCGGCCCCGGCACGCGGCTCGCCCTCGGCCCGGCGGCGGAAGCGGACATCATCGCCCCCACCGGCCTCACCCTCACCCCGCAAGAGGCGCGCGGCGCCCTCACCCCCGCCTCGCGGTATTTCTTCAGCTTCGGCAATCAGGCGGCATTCCCCGAGATCGAGTCGCTAGCCCCGGCGCTGGACGAGATCGCCGAACGCTCCGGCACCGGCTTCATGCTCGCCTGCGTGGCCGAGCCCCGCTTTCACCGCTTCGTCTATCAGGGCCATCTGTTCCAGGATGGCCAGCTGATCGCCGATCTGCGCCGGACCCTGACGCCGCACCTCTCCGGCCGCCCCGCGATCATCCCCTACGAGGCCGTGGCGGCAGGCGGCACCGGCCTGACCCGGCGCATCAGCGCCACGCGCGAGCAGGGGGCTTCGCTGGCGCTGCTGGACGCGGTGGATGACGCCCAATGCGCCGCCCTCGCCCCCGTGCTCGCGGCGCAGCTTTGCGCAGGCGGCCCGGCCTGGGCGGCGGGCCTGCCCCCGCCTTTGGCCACGCGGGAGCCGCCCGGCGGCCGGGTGGCCATTCTCTCCGGCGCGCTGGACCGGCAGACCCTGTTCCAGCTCGGCACCGCGCGCGAGCAACTGCCGCTGCGCCAAATCGACCCGCAGGCCCCGGATATCGAGGGCGCGCTGGCCTGGGCCGCGGCGCAGGAGCGGAACTTCATCATTTCCACCTCCGCCCCGCCGGACCGGCGCGCCCCGGCGGCAACACTGGCGGCGGAGGCGCTGGCCGAGATCGCCGCCGGTCTGGCCGCGCGAAACCTCAGGCATTTCGCCATCACCGGCAACGACACCGCCTCCATCATCCTGCGCCGTCTTGGCGCCGGCAGGCTCACCCTCGGGGGCGAATGGGAAGGTCTTCCCTGGCTCGACGCCGGCGATTACAAATTATTACTCAAACCCGGGGGCTTTGGCGGCCAATATCTTTTACTGAACGGATTTGGGCCACAGATACGCCTTAATGACGGGGCTGAATCATAACATGAATATCGAAACCCGTTTCCTGACCCAGGCCGAATCCGATGCCGGCGCCCCGCTGATCTCCGTGGTGGTGCCCGTGCATAACGAGGCGCCGAATCTCAAGCCGCTGATCTCCGTCATCGGCGCCGCGCTCGCCGGGGTGGAACACGAGATCGTCTATGTCGATGACGGCAGCTCCGACGCGACGCCGAAGATCCTCGCCGAACTCGCCGCCACCACACCCACGCTGGTCCGCGTGCGGCATAAGCAGAGTTGCGGCCAGAGTGCTGCGGTAATCACCGGCGTGAAGGCGGCGCGGGGCGTCTATGTCGCCACGCTCGATGGCGACGGGCAGAACGACCCCGCCGATATCCCCGTCATGCTCGCCGCGGCGCGCGACGCCGAGGAGCGCGGGCCGCTGCCGGTGCTGATCGCCGGGCACCGCGTTTCCCGCCGGGACAGCAGCTCCAAGCGGCTGGGCTCGAAGATCGCCAACCGGGTGCGCTCGTATCTGCTGCAGGACGCGACACCCGATACCGGATGCGGATTAAAGCTGTTCCGCCGCCGAGCCTTCCTGGAACTTCCGCATTTCGACCATATCCACCGCTTCCTGCCTGCGCTGTTCATCCGCGCAGGCGGGCATGTCGTCTCCGTGCCGGTGCGCCACCATGCGCGCGCGCACGGCGCCTCGCATTACAATAACTGGCAGCGCCTGAAAGTTGGCATCATCGACCTATTCGGCGTCGCTTGGCTGCAGCGGCGCTGGAAGGTCCCACAGGTCGAGCACCGCGAATGAGCCAAAACCTGCCCCGCGCCGCCACCGCCACCGTCGCCGCCAAGGCGCTGAAGCCCGCTCTGATGGCGGGTGGGCTGATAGCAATTGCCGCCGCCCTGCCGCTGGTAACCAATGGCGCGGCGCAAACGGAACTGACCAACACCCTGGCCCAGGGCGGTTTGCGCGGGCAAAGCCTGTTCCTGCTGCTGGCCACCTTCCTCACCGCCATCGGCCTGCCACGCCAAATCCCAGCCTTCGCCGCCGGCTACGCCTTCGGTCCGGTTTACGGCTCGGCCATCGCACTCGTCTCCCAGGTGCTGGCTTGCAGCCTGGATTTCATCTGGGCGCGCGCCATCGGCCAGTCTTTCATCCGCCGCCGCTTCGGCGACCGGCTGGCACGCATCGACCGTGCCCTCGCCGCGCATCCCTTCATCACCACGCTCACGCTACGGCTGATGCCGGTGGGCAATAACCTGCTGCTCAACCTCGTGGCGGGGCTTACCTCGGTGCGGCTGCTGCCCTTCCTGGCCGCTTCCGCCCTCGGCTTCGTGCCGCAAACCGTGGTGTTCGCCTTGTTCGGCAAGGGCAGCCTGCCGAGCCACACGCATCTGCTGCTCATCGGCGGCGGCATGTTCGCCGCCTCCGCCCTGCTCGGCATTTTCATCTTCCGCCGCGCCCGCCCCACGGCGTAACTGGCGGCTGGTTTTTCATCCCACCCGCCATAGTCATGTATGGCCAAGAGCTTCCAACGCTTCAGTCACGCGCACGATGGAGGGCATGAACGGCGCGAAATGCGGGTTCTCCGCAGCAGGGTTCGGCGTGCCGCGTACATCGGCATATTTCCCGGCCTGGGCCTGCACGAGACCATGAAAGAAGCAATCGCCCCAATCCCCGGGTGCCACAGAAACCATCCTCACACCAAGCGGCGAATAAATCAGCCCGGTCAGGTTTGAACCAAGTTCGCCAAAAACCGTATGCGCCTTTTGGAACAAGGCAACTTGTTCGACGAATGGCATGCTGCCGATATCGACCGCCAAAAACTTTTTGATCCTCAAAAAGCTGCGGATTTCGTCATGGTTCTCGATATACCGGACACCAGAACTCGGGCGCAGCATCGCCACCGCTGATGTGTCCCCCGGCATTGCCGGTATCGAAACCTTGATGTTGTTCCTCATCAAGGCCAATGCCGTGGGTTGCATCGCGTATGGATATATCCACATCGAACTGACCGTTGCCAGACGGTCAAAAACATAACGATGCTCCTGATCGATGCGGATCAACCGGTCATCGCTGATCCCATAGGCGTAGAGCGCTTGCAAAAAATTATTGCTCGTCCTCGCGCCAAGTTCATTGGGTATGATAAAATTATATTTTCCCGGCGAGACAAGCTCCGCCACCACCGCGCGCGGCACAAGCTCGCCTAGCCAGTGGCCCCAAGTCGTGGCACCGAACCGTGCCAGCAGCAACGCATCGCCAGGAACATGGATTTCCGGCGTCGCCGATGCCAGTACTTCAGGCGCCTTGGGTGGATGCCAGGTTGAATGGAATTGCTCATTCACGAACATATCGCCAACCGTGGTGATATAGCCGTAATCGCCATGCACGGTCGTTCCCGGCGGCAAAGTCACCAAATCAACGCGAGGGAAGTGAACGGTTCGCGCAATGTATATGTCGCGCCATAAATGCTCTGCAAAACCTTCGCTGAATTCGTGGACGTTTTCGTAAACGCAGACGTTCGGAAGATAAACGTCCTGCGGCTCAAAGACCGGCAACACCGATTGCGCAAGCGCGGAAATTGGCTCCCGCCTGATTTCAGCGGCAGCTGCGTACTCGCTCATGCGCGGGCCTTAACAGCTTTCACCGGAAGATCTTCCTCATACACCGCCACAAACCCCTCCACCATCTCCGCACGGCTGGGCGGCGGCTTTACCCCTCCGGCCAGGGTCTCCCACAGCCCATCCTCGGTGCAGGCGCGGTACATGGCCTCGGCCAGAGCGCGCGCATCGCCCAGTTCGAACAGCAACCCATCCACGCCATCACTCACGCGCTCGGCGGGGCCGCCGGCGTTGGAGGCAATCACCGGGCGGCCATAGCTCCAGGCCTCGGAGATCACCAGGCAGAAAATCTCCCACCAGACGGAGGGCACCACCACCCAATCCACCCGCGCCATGCGCGCGCGCAGCTGATCGTGGTGGTACGAGCCGTTGAACACCACGTTGCGCTCGGCCAGCGGCAGCTTCTCCTCCTCGGCGAGGAAAGCCTCGATCTCGGCACGGCGCTTCGGCGTGGCAAAATGGATGTTGTCGCCGTTGATCTCGACGGTGAAATCGGTGAACCCGCCGGCGCGCAGCAGCGCAACCGCCTCCAGCAGCACATGCAGCCCCTTGGCATCCACCAGCTGGGCGAAGAAGCCAAACCGGTTGCGCCGCTCACCCTTCGAGGCCGCTGGCAGCGGCACGGAGCGTGGCAGAAGCCCATTCGTGACATGCACGAATTTCGACTCATCCAGCCCCCATGCGGCGTAATGCGAAATCATGAAGCGGCTCGGCGTGGTGAACACATCCACCGCGTCGAGATGCCGTTTCATCCACATCTCGCGCATGAAATAATGCTCGGGCGGGCGCTCGGGCAGGCACTGGTGGCAGCGCACGGCGGAGGCGCGTGTGCAGAGCGAGGCATCGGTACGCCGCACCATGTGTCCGTTGGCCGGGCAGATGGAGAGGAACTCATGCGCGGTGAAGACAATCTTCACCTCCGGCAGCACACGGCGCGTCAGCGTCAGCAGGTCGATGCCGAGGGTGAGGAAATGGTGAAAATGCACCACGTCCGGCTGGATGAGTTCGAGGAATTCCTTGAACGCCTCGACGAGCAGCAGGTTGCCGCCCTTCTCCCAGGCATGGTCATATTCCTGCGAGAGGAACAGGAATTCATTCGGCCGCCCGTCGAAGCCGGTGATACGCGCGCCGCTCTTGAACAGCGCCGGGCTGTTATGGTCCGCCGAGGCGAGCAGATACGGCTCGACGCCGGGCTTCTGCTTCAGCCCCTCGAACAGCTCGAAGGCGATCTGCTGCGCGCCGCCGCGCACCAGCTCCGGGTGATACAGGCTGACGATCAGAACCTTCATGCCAGCGCTTCCTCCTTGGCCGCCGCGCGCAGCGCGGGGTGGGCGGGCTCGGGCCCGAGAAGTTCGCCAAGCACCAGATCACCCCAGGTTTTGGTGAACAGCCAGCGATTCACGGCGGAGCCGCCCTCATGCACCGGCCTGCGGACGGAGCCCTTGCCCTCCAGGTGCCACAGCCGCACATCGTGCAGCCAGGGCGCCCGCCCGGCTTCCAGGCTCTTCAGGCACAAATCCGCATCCTCGTAATGGCCGAAGATGTAATCCTCGGTGAAGCCGCCGAGGGTCTCGAACCAGTCACTGGCGACGGAAATGAACGCGCCGGTCACCGCCGGCACCGGGCGCGGGCGCAGGAACCGCGCTGTCTCCGGCGGGGCACCCTTGCCGTAATGCTCCACGCGCAGAATGCTCGTCTGGGGCTTGCGGCCAGGAGCCAGCTCCGGCACCGTATCGACCTCAAAGTACATCCCCGCATGCATCAGCGAGCCGTCATCGTAATACAGCGGCACGCCGAAGATCCGAGTCTGTGCCGCCGGCAGTCCGGCCAGCACATCGCTGTGCTTCGCCGCCCAGTCCTGGTCGTAGGGGAACACATCCGGGTTCATGATGATCAGGCGCGAACTGGAGGCGTACTGGGCAGCAACATTATTGGCGGCGCCGAACCCGGCATTGGCGTTGAGCAGCACCAGGGTGAGGTCCAGCCCGTAGATCAGGGAGCAACGCTTCGCCTCTTTCAGCAGCGTCTCGGCGATCTCGGGGCTGTTGGAAACGTAGATGAACTCGTAATCTCGCATCGCCGGATGGCGCGAGAACAGGGCCTGCTGCAGGAACAGATATTCCGGCTTGCCGTAGAGGCAGACGATGATGGAACCCTTGTAGCTGCCCCCGCGGCGGCCGAAGCGCTCGACATACGGCGCGTTTACCGCGCGGCGCGTCAGCATCTGGTTGAAATCGACGAGCTGCGCGCCGATCGCCGCGTCCACCGAGGCGGTGGCGGCGAAATACGGGTTGCCGAGATATTGCGCCTGCGCCAGCTGGCCGAGCGCGATGTTGCGCATCTCCTGGTCCTCGGCGGTTTCCGCCGTGAGCATGAGCGAACGCTCCGCCCCGGATTTCATGCGCAGCACGGCGTTGCAGGAACCGCCGGAGAGGCGGCGCGCGGCATAGAGGAAGCCCCAGAACCCGTAGGCGTGCGGTGTGGCGATGCCCATCGCAGCCTCGGCGTCAGGCCGGCGGATGCGGGCCAGGCTGGCGCCATCAAAGGAGACGGACCAGCCGGGAAAGAACAGGTCGATGCGGTCCAGCCGGTCCTGCGTGTCATTCACCCAGCCGACGATATAGATCCCGCCCGCGGGGGAGATACGGATGGCATCGAGCGAGCCCACGGGCGGGCGCGGCTGCTCGGCCACCTGGTCCGGCTGGGCGGTGAGGATGACGCGGCCGCACGGTGGGACACCGGGGGTCGCGGCCAACCGGCCCTCGGCCCGGCCGAAACGCTCGTAATGTTCCAGTCCGGAGCCAAACTTGCCCGCCGCCACAGCCACCAGCACGTCGGGGTTCAGACGCAGATAGATTTCCTCGTCGAAAATCATGGCCTGCTCCGGCCCGGATGCTGGCGGTATCGTCATTTCTTCTCCGGAGCTGGTGTGGCGTTGAGATAGCCGAGCATATCCCCCGCCTGCTGGAAGGTGAAAGCGCAGGGCAGGATACTGCCGTAATCCACGGTGTAGCGCAGGTGCTTCAGCAGCAAATGCGCCCCGGTGAGGGATAGCGTCACCGTCTGCCCCGCCGGTATGTCCAGGCTCTCCAGTTCCTTGCCATCCGCCCCCACCAGTTCGGTGCTGTCGGCGATGCTGCAATCCGCGGCGGTCAGCACATCCGCGACGCTACCGGTGTTGTGGATCTGCAGGAACCCTGCGGTCTGCACGCCCTTCTTATCGGTCTGCCAGACGGAGCCATGGTCCAGTGTCACGTCGATCTCGGCGAGGGCGAATCCGGGGCTCGCCAGCAGCGGCAGCGCCAGGAGGAAAAGGCGGAGCTTCATGCGAGACTTTCATATTTCTCGAGTTGCCAGGATACTGGTTCTTTTGCCGCCATCTCGTACCAGTTGGCAACCAGCGGATGCGCCCGCACAGCGGCGCAATAGGCCTTCGCCACATCGCCCAGCGGCGGGGCGTAGGTGATGAACCGCGCCACGATCGGCGCAAACATGGCGTCAGCGGCGTTAAACATGGCGCCGAACAGATACGGCCCGCTTGCGCCGAAACTTTCCCGGGTTTCCGTCCAGATCGCCTCGATGCGCGCGATATCCGCCAGGCTTTCCAGGTTCTGCCCAAGCCCGGCATAGTCGCGGCCCAGGTTCATCGGCATGGCAATGCGCAAGGCCCGGAACCCGGCATGCATCTCGGAGGCGATGGCGCGGGCATGGGCGCGGGCGATGCGCTCCGCCGGCCACAGCGCCGGGTTCAACTCCGCGCAATATTCGGCGATGGCGAGGCTCTCCCACACTCGGGCACCCTCATGCTCCAGATACGGCACGGTGCCGGAAGGCGACACGGCCTTCACCGCCGGGGAGTTGCCGCCCGCGAGCGGCACGAAGATCTCCTCCGCCTCCAACCCCGCCAGCCGCACCATGAGCCAGCCGCGCAGCGACCAGGAGGAATAACGCGCCGTGCCCAGATAAAGTTTCGCCGTCATCAAACACTCCGCATGATTCGCTCCCCGGCGTAACACGGCGCGGTGTTGGCGCAAAAACTTGGGGGGCGCGGAGGGCTGTGGTAACGGAGCGCATGGCTACCAGTTCTCCGCCCGTCTGGGCCGGCTTGCCCCTCACCCGGCCGCTGGTCATGGGTATTCTCAATGTCACCCCCGATTCCTTTTCCGACGGCGGGCGGCATTTCGCCCCGGAGGCCGCCATCGCTTCCGGGCGGCGCATGCTGGCGGACGGCGCGGATATTCTGGACATCGGCGGGGAAAGCACCCGCCCCGGCTCGGCCACGGTCCCGCCCGAAGAGGAGATGGCGCGCATCCTGCCCGTCATCCGCGCCCTGGCGGCTTCGGGGGCGGTGATCTCGGTGGATACCCGCAACGCCGCGACCATGGCGGCGGCGCTGGATGCGGGGGCGCGGATCGTCAACGACGTCTCGGCCCTGCGCCATGACCCGGCTGCCCTGCCCCTCGTGGCGGCGCGCGGCTGCCCGGTGGTGCTGATGCATATGCGCGGCGAACCGGACACGATGAACAGCCTCGCCAGCTACAATGACGTCGCCGCCGAGGTGCTCGCCGAGTTGCTGGCCGCGCGCGATGCCGCCCTGGCGGCTGGGGTGCGGGCGGAGACGATCTGCCTGGACCCTGGCCTCGGCTTCGCCAAGCGCGGGGGGCAGAACGTGGAACTGCTGCGCGCCACGCGGCGTCTGGCCGAACTTGGCCACCCCCTGCTCGTCGCGCTCTCGCGCAAGCGCTTCCTCGGCGAGATCAGCGGCGAGACGGAGGCTGGCAGACGCGACCCTGAATCACTGGCGGCGGGGTTATTTGCAGTGCAACAGGGCGCGCATATACTTAGGGTCCATGACGTGGCAGGCACCGTGCGGGCTTTAAGCGTCTGGCAGGCATTGAATGCGAGAGATGATGGATAACAAGGTAAAGCGCCGGCTGTTCGGCACGGATGGAATTCGCGGGACAGCCAACACGGCGCCGATGACGCCTGAGATGGCGCTCAAGCTCGGCCAGGCCGCCGGGCTGCTCTTCACCCGCGGCAATCACCGCCACCGCGTGATCATCGGCAAGGATACGCGGCTCTCCGGCTACATGCTGGAACCGGCGCTCACCGCCGGGTTCATCTCGGCGGGCATGAACGTGACCCTCGCCGGGCCGCTGCCCACCCCGGCCATCGCCATGCTCACCCGCTCCCTGCGGCTGGACCTTGGCGTGGTCATCTCCGCCTCGCACAACCCGTTCGAGGATAACGGCATCAAGCTCTTCGGCCCGGACGGCAACAAGCTCTCGGACGAAACCGAGCAGGAGATCGAGGCGCTGATGGCGCAGGACCTCTCGGACCGCCTGGCGCCCCCGGCCAAGCTCGGTCGCGCCTCCCGCCTCGTCGATGCGGCCGGCCGCTATATCGAGGCAGCAAAATCCTCCCTCCCCCGTGGCCTGCGGCTGGACGGCCTGCGCATCGTGCTCGATTGCGCGCATGGCGCGGCCTATAAGGTCGCCCCCGCGGCGCTGTACGAGTTGGGCGCGGAGGTGATCCCGCTCGGCGTCAGCCCGGACGGCTTCAACATCAACCGCGACGCCGGCTCCACCGCGCCGCGCCAGCTCTGCGAGGCGGTGCTGGAGCATGGCGCGGATCTCGGCATCGCGCTGGATGGCGACGCCGACCGCGTCATTCTGGCTGATGAACAGGGTGAGATCATCGACGGCGACCAGATCCTCGGGCTGATCGCGCGGGACATGCACGCTCAGGGGCGGCTCGCGGGCGGCGGCATCGTCGCCACGGTCATGTCCAATCTGGGGCTGGAGCGTTTCGTGGCCGGTCTCGGCCTGCGCCTGCACCGCACCAAGGTGGGCGACCGCTACGTGGCGGAAGCGATGCGCGAATTGGGGATCAATCTGGGCGGCGAGCAGTCCGGCCATGTCATCCTCTCGGATTTCGCCACCACGGGGGATGGTCTGGTAGCAGCGCTGCAGGTGCTGGCGGTGCTGGTGCGCTCGGGCAAGCGCGCCTCGGAAGCCTGCCGGGTCTTCGCGCCACTGCCACAACTGCTGCGCAACGTGCGCTATGCCGGGGCCTCGCCGCTCGGCCTGCCGCACATCAAGACCGCCATCGCCGCCGCCGAGGAACGCCTTGGCAGCACGGGCCGGGTGCTGATCCGCCCCTCCGGCACCGAGCCGCTGATCCGCGTGATGGCCGAGGGCGAGGATTCCGGGCTGATCAACGAGATCGTCGGCGGGCTGTGCGAGACCATCGCCCAGGCCACCGAACACGCGGCATGAAACGCGTCCTCACCATCGCCGGGTCGGATTCCGGCGGCGGCGCGGGGATCGAGGCGGATATCAAGACCATCTCGGCGCTGGGCGCCTATGCCTGCACCGCCATCACCGCCGTCACCGCGCAGAACACGCTGGGCGTGGCCGGGGTGCATACGCTGCCCGCGGACTTCGTGCGTCTTTCCATCGAGACGGTGCTCTCCGATATCGGCGCGGATGCCATCAAGCTCGGCATGCTCGCCAATGAGGAGATCATCCGCGCCGTGGGGGCATGCCTGCCGCAAAACATACCCGTGGTGCTGGACCCGGTGATGGTCGCCACCTCCGGCGCGGTGCTGCTGCCCGATGCCGCCATCGCCGCGCTAACGGCCGAGCTGTTGCCGCGCGCCAGCGTGGTCACGCCCAATTTGCCGGAAGCCGCCAAGCTCACCGGGCTGAGGGTGGAGACCGAGAAAGAGCGCATCGCCGCCGGGCGGGCGCTGCTGGCCATGGGCGCCAAGGCAGCACTGGTGAAAGGCGGGCATGGCAGCGGCGAGATGCTGACCGACTATCTGGTGACGGCGGAAGCGGTGGAGGCAATCGCCCTGCCCCGGCTGCATAGCCGCAACACCCACGGCACCGGCTGCACCATGGCCTCGGCCATCGCCACCGGGCTGGCCCAGGGGCTGCCGCTGCTCGACGCCACCCGCCGCGCCCGGCATTATCTGCAGGCGGCGATCCGCACCGCGCCGGGCTTCGGCGCCGGGCATGGGCCGGTCAACCACCTTGTTATAACCAATTCAAAATAACACCACCCACGATAGCGAACTTTAATCGAAGTTTAACTTGACACGTTTAAAGGCAGCCAGCGCATTCAATTAACTGGCGGAACCGCATGTCCAACTCTGAAAAGCTCAATGACCGGCTGAATTTCATGAATTTCGGCCCGCAGGTGCAAAGCCGCCTGCGCGGAATGAAATCCACCATCATGTCCGCCCTGCCCCAAGCATTGGATGCATTCTACGAAAAAATGCGCACCGTGCCGGAGGTGGCAAAATTTTTCCCGAACGAAGGCATGGTGCGTCTGGCCAAGGGCAAGCAGTCCGAGCATTGGAACCGCATCACCGATGGCCGGCTGGATGAAAACTACGCCAGCGCGGCGATACAGGTGGGCGAGGCGCATGCGCGCATCGGGCTTGAGCCACGCTGGTATGTCAGCGGCTACACCATCGTGCTGGAGCATATGCTCCACGCCATCACCGCCGCACGCTGGCCGAAATCCCTTTTCGGCCGCACGCGCCCCGGCCAGATCCAGCTGGCGGAAGAAATCTCCGCCCTGGTCAAGGCCACGTTTCTCGATATGGAAATCGCGATCTCAGTCTATCTCAACAGGCTCGAAAGCGGGCGCACCGCGGCGGAACAGCGCGTGGCCAGCACCGCGAATAGCATGATCAGCGCCATGAGCGCGGCCGCCAACGCGCTCGCCGCCGGCGACCTCACCCACCGCCTGGGCAACGACATCCCGCCCGAATATTCGCAGCTGCGCTCCGACTTCAACAATGCCATGGATAAGCTCGCCACCACACTGGCTGGGCTACAGAAGACATCGCGCGCCATCGACACCAGCATCGGCGAGATCGCCGCCGCCGCCGATGACATGTCCCGCAGGACCGAGGGCCAAGCCGCGAGCCTGGAGCAAAGTACCGCCGCCCTGAACGAACTCACCGTAGCCGTGCGGCAGACCGCCGATGGCGCCGCGCAGGTGAGCAATGCGGTGAAAGCCGCCAATGCCGGCGCCACGGAGTCGCGCGACGTGGTGAACCAGGCCGGCGCGGCGATGGGGCAGATCGAGACCTCCTCGCGTGAGATCGGCAAGATCATCGGGCTGATCGACGAGATCGCCTTCCAGACCAATCTCCTGGCGCTCAATGCCGGGGTGGAGGCCGCGCGCGCGGGCGATGCGGGGCGGGGTTTCGCCGTCGTCGCCTCGGAAGTGCGGGCCCTGGCGCAGCGCTCGGCCGATGCCGCCAAGGCGATCAAGTCGCTCATCTCCACCTCCGGGCAGCAGGTGGCGCAGGGCGTGGAACTGGTGCGGCGGAGCGGCCTGTCGCTGCAGGGCATCGGCGCCAATGTGGGGCAGATTGAAGGGTTGGTCTCCGGCATTGCCGGCTCGGCGCGGACCCAGTCCAACGGGCTGGCACAGGTGAACGAGGCCATGACCCAGATGAGCCAGGCGGTGCAGCAGAACGCCGCCATGGTCGAGGAAACCACCGCTTCCATGCACTCCCTGCGCGGCGAGATCGGCGATCTGAACCGCGCCCTCGCTGCCTTCAAGATCACCCGGGAGACCGGTTTCGACCTCGCGCCCGCCCCGGCCAAACGCCGCGAGCTGGCGGATTAGCCGCCGGTATTCGGCCGGTAGGCCGTGGCGAACTGGGTGATCGCGGCGTCGATCTCGGCATCGGTGAGCAACACCGGCCCGCCCGCCGCCAGCGAGAGCAGATATTGCTGCGCCAGCACTTCCAGCTCCGTGGCGGCAGCCAGGGCCGCGCCCACATCCCGCCCGGTGGCGATGCCGCCATGGTTCTCCATCAGGCAGGCGGTGCGGCCTTCCAGCGCCTTGAGCACATTGGCGGAAAGCTCCGCCGTGCCGAACAACGCATAGGCCGCGCAGCGCAACGGCGCGCCGCCGAACCGGGCGATCATGTAATGGCAGGCCGGGATCTCCCGCCGCGCCATGGCCAGCGCCGTGGTGTAGGGCGCGTGGTGATGCACGACACCGCCCACTTCCGGCCGGGCGAGGTAGATATCCAGATGGAACCGCCATTCCGATGACGGGCGGTACCGCCCCTCGAAGGAGCCGTCCGGCTTGAGCAGCGGGATCATCTCCGGGGTCAGGCTCTCATAGGGCGTGGCCGAGGGGGTGATGAGAATCCCCTCCTCGGTACGCAGGGACACATTGCCCGAGGTGCCAGCGGAAAGGCCGCGTGCTGCCATCGCCCGCGCCGCTTCGATGAGGTTTTTCCGAAGCTCCATCATATCACTCAACCGGGGCGAAATGCAGGTCAGGCGAGACGCCGACCGAACTGCCATCCCAGCTCAGGGCAAGCGACGCCTTCTGCGCCGAGGCGCTGGCGAAGTTCTTCGCCTTGCAGGCGGCGTCCGCCGTGGCGGCGGGCACATAGTCCACTTGCACCGTGGCGAAGCTGCCGCCGCGCGCCAGCGAATCGATACCCAGCAGCACCGCCTGATCCGCTGATTTCCGCTGCCCGCAATTGGCATTCGGGTCCATGGTCTCGCGCAGATCGCTGGCCTTCAGCACAGGTGAGAGGTTGATCTGGCTGCCGCCGCCGGGAATGGAAACGAGGAAGAGCGTGGTATCCGTCTCGCCTTGGCCGGTGAAGCCATAGAGGCAGAGGAACCGCGCCCGCCCCTGCGGGTTCAGCGAGAGGCAATGCTCCATCGCCCCGCCCGGATACCAGCCGGAGAGCGCCCAGCCATTGCCCTGGCGGTGAAACAATATGCCGCCGCCGAAATTGGTAACATGCGGCTCGAAACTGCCCAGGTAGGAGACATACGCTTCATCCGCATCATCGCCTGTAAGATGGCCATAGATGACGCTGGTGAGCGTGATGCCCAGCCCCGTCCCGGCCCCGCCGTAATCCTGGCTCGGATAGCCCGGCAGGCTCTGGCAGCTATGGGCGTAACCATCCGCCCCGCCCGAAGCACCGCCGCACACCAGCGGCAGGAACGCCGCCTGCTCATCGCCCGTCAGCCCGCGCGGGTCGAAATTCACTGTCACGCCTGGTTGGGACTCCCCGCCATGCCGTGGCCAAAGCTTATACGCCCCGATGCCAATGACGAGCAGGAGCAGGAGCAAAACGACAGAGCGCTGCATGGGACCTCCGTGGTACGATTCACTAGGCATTTGCCCTTTTTCGCAGGCCGGGTAAATATCGCCACAATCTAGGGTTTTGGCGGAGACGGAAAATTATCCACAGGCGTGTTTTGCTCCTCGGCACGTTCGCCCTGCTGGATGGCTGCGCCTCGTTGCGCGCGCCGGGCTCCAACCTACCGCCGCTCCCCGCCTTGCCGCCCGGCCCCTACCGGCTCGGCCCCGGGGATGGGCTGAATCTGCGCATCTACAACCAGCCGCAACTCTCCGGCGCGTACATTGTGGATGACAGCGGCAATATCAGCCTGCCTTTGCTCGGGCTCGTCCGAGCGCAGGGCCGCAGCACGGACAAGCTTTCGGCCGCCATCACCACCGCGCTGCAAAGCGGCGGGCTGATCCTGCACCCAAGCGTGGCCGTGGAGGTCTCCACCTACCGGCCCTTCTATATATTGGGCGAGGTGAACACACCCGGCCAGTATCCATTCCGGCCGGGCATGACAGTCCTGACCGCGATTTCCATCGCCGGCGGGTTCACTTACCGGGCATGCCAAGACTATGTCGGGGTGACGCGCAATATTGGCAGCGCTCCTGCCCAGTATCGCGCCCCACTTTTTGCATTGGCGCAGCCCGGCGATGTCATCACGGTTTTTGAGCGGCGGTTCTAGGCAGATCACCATCGCGGCGGCGACCGCCGGGTTCCTCACCTTCAGCAATATGTGGTGCACCCAGGCGCTGCTGCCGGTGCTGGGCGCCGCGCTGCACGCCACCCCGGCGCAGACAGGCCTTACCGTCACCGCACCGCTCGCCGCCACTGCCGCCGTGGCCCCTCTCATCGGCGCCATCTCGGACCGGTTTGGGCGTAAGCGCTTCATCGCCGGGGCGGCGTTGCTGCTCGTCATCCCCACATTGCTGGCTGCTGCCTCGGTGAACCTGCCCATGCTCATCGCCTGCCGCTTCGCGCAGGGGCTGCTGCTGCCGTTCATCTTCATCGTCACCATCGCCTATATCGGCGACGAGCTGGCGGGACATGCGGTCACGCGCCTCGCCGGCATCTACACGGCAGGCACCATTCTGGGCGGGTTTTCGGGCCGGTTCATCGCCGGGCTGGTGACCGAGGTTTTTGGCTGGCGCGCCGCCTTCCTCTGCATCGGGCTGCTCACCTTGGTGATGGCGCTGGTGGTGTGCGCGCTGCTGCCCAGGGAGCGCAACTTCAAGCCCGTCCGGGGCATCGCCGGGGCGCTGCGCTCCTTCCCCGACCACCTCAGCAACCCGCGTTTGCTCGCCACCTATGCCGTCGGGTTCGGCATGCTGTTCAGCCTGGTGACGGTGTTCACTTTCATCAATTTCCGCCTGGCCGAGGCACCCTACAATCTCGGCCCGGCGGCTTTGGGGAGTATCTTCGTCGTGTATCTCGGTGGCGTCGCCATCAGCCCCGTCGCCGGGCGGCTGGCCGCCAAGCATGGCCATCGCGCGGTGATGGCGGGCGCCCTTGTCCTGGTCTTCTCCGGCTTGGCGCTGACGCTGGCCCAGCCGCTCTGGGTCATCGGGCTCGGGCTGCTGCTCATCTGCTCCGGGCTGTTCACCGAGCAGGCGATCGCCACCGGCTACACCAGCCTCGCCGCCCGCGCCGCCAAATCCACCGCTGTGGGGCTGTACGTCACCTGCTACTATGTCGGCGGCAGTATTGGCGGCACGCTGCCCGCGGGCGTCTGGCACAGCAGCGGCTGGCCGGGCTGCGCTGCGATCACCGCCGCCGTGCAGCTCGCGGCCTTCGCCGTGGCCATGGCGTTCTGGAGACCGCTCGGGCCTCGCGGTTAGCCCATCGCTTCCAGCGCGCCGAGAGACTCAGGCAAGACCTGCCCGCCATCCACGGTGATGGTCTGGCCGGTGATGTAGGCGGCTTCCTCGGAGGCCAGGAACAGCGCGGCGTTGGCGATGTCCTCCGGCGTGCCCAGGCGCTTCAGCGGAATCGAGGCCTCCATTGCCGCGATGTATTCCGGCCCGTTGCCCTCCAGCCCCTCGGTGAAGATATTGCCCGGCAGCACCGCATTCACGGTGATGTTGCGCGGCGCCAACTCAATGGCGGCGGTGCGCATGAAGCCGAGCTGCCCGGCCTTGGAGGCGCCATAATGCGCCCAGCCGGGATAGCCGGTGATCGGCCCGGTGATCGACGAGGTGAGGATGATCCGCCCGGCCCCTGCCTTGATCATGGCCGGCAGCACGGCGGAGACGGAAAGGAAGGCGCTGCGCAGATTGGTGTTGATGACATGGTCGAACTCCGCCGGGGTCATCTCGGAGAGCTTGGCCGCGGGGAAGATGCCGGCATTGGCGCAGAGAATATCGATGCCGCCAAACTTCTGCACCGCCGCCTCGGCCATCGCCGCGCAGCCCTCGGGCGTGGACACATCCGCTGCCAACCCCGCCG
This sequence comes from Acidocella sp., assembly GCF_052326845.1. Classification (GTDB taxonomy): domain Bacteria; phylum Pseudomonadota; class Alphaproteobacteria; order Acetobacterales; family Acetobacteraceae; genus Acidocella. The sequence goes on from NZ_JBKQJR010000036.1 coordinate 19,790, forward strand.
CATGCGGGCCGATCTCCGCCGCCACCTTGTCGGCATCCGCCTGGCTGCGGGAGACAGCAAGCACATTGATGCCCGCGCGCCCAAAACGCAGCGCGATGCCGCGCCCAATGCCCCGGCTGGCCCCGGTGACGATGACGGTTTTACCTTGCAACGATTTCAGCATAGGAACTCCTGAGGCTGTGCGGCCCGGGCAAAATGTGGTAACTTCAACATTTACATGATGCAGGTACAACACCCATAATCAAGCGGAATTTGCGAAGCATGAGACCAGATAAATCGGCGCGGCAGGGGAAGATTCTGGCGGCGCTGGAAACCGCACCCAGTCTGCGCGTAGCAGAGTTGGCGCAGAATCTCGGCGTTTCCACCGAGACGATCCGGCGCGACCTGGACCAGATGACCAGCGCCGGGCTGCTCAACCGCACCTATGGCGGGGCGGTGCGGCCGCTGAGTTCCGAACCCACCGTGGTCGAGCGGCACACCATGTTCGTGGAGGAGCGCCAGCGCATCGCCCGCGCCACCCTGCCCTTGCTGCGTGATTCGCGGGTGCTGATCCTCGGCTCCGGCTCCACCGTGGTGCATGTGGCGCACGAGGTCGCGGCCAAGCTGAAGGACATCCTGGTCATCACCCATTCCTTCGGCGTGGCGGCGGCGCTCTCCGCCAATCCCACCATCAAGACACTGATGCTCCCCGGCGAGTACCACGCCGGAGAGGGCACGCTGCTCGGCGGCCATACCGTCGCCTTCCTGCAGGATCTGTACGCCGACTGCACGATCCTCGGCGCCAGCGGCCTCTCCGAGGAAGGCCCGGCCGACGCCCTGCCCGAGAGCGCCGCCGTGTATGCGGCCATGGCGGCGCGCGCGGCCAAAACCCTGGTGGTGGCCGACCATTCCAAGTTCAACCGGCTATTCACCGCGCGTTACGCGGATTGGCGGCGGATCGGCCATCTGGTGACGGATGCGGCGCCGGAAGCCCCCCTTGGCGCGCAGCTGCAACGCAGCGGCACTGGCGTTATTTTGGCGTAGCCCCTGAAACGCAAAACGGCCGGAACGCGCTGCGCCCGGCCGCCTGAGTTCGCTTAAAAGCGTTACCGCTTACTTGTCGCGGAAATGGGTTTCCTTCGCCTCGATCGCGGCCTGCGCCGCAGCCAGGCGCGCCACCGGCACGCGGTACGGCGAGCAGGAGACGTAGTCGAGGCCAACGGACTCACAGAAGGCGATGGAGGCCGGATCGCCGCCATGCTCACCGCAGATGCCGAGCTTCAGCTTGTCCTTCTTGGAACGGCCCTTCTCGGCGGCGATGCGCACCAGCGCGCCGACGCCATCGACGTCGATGGAGACGAACGGATCCTTCGGCAGGATGCCCTGCTCGACATAAGCGGGCAGGAACTTGCCTGCGTCGTCACGCGAGAGGCCGAACACCGTTTGCGTCAGATCGTTGGTGCCGAAGGAGAAGAAGTCCGCCGATTCCGCGATCTGGTCGGCGGTGAGCGCCGCGCGCGGCAGCTCGATCATGGTGCCGATCGAGTATTCCACGGTCTTGCCGGTTTCCTCGAACACGGCCTTGGCCATACGCTCGACCTGGGCGCGGGTGATGTCCAGCTCGCGCTTGGTGCCGACGAGCGGGATCATGATCTCCGGCACCGGGGCCTTCGCGGTCTTCGAGACCTCGACCGCCGCCTCGAAGATGGCGCGGGCCTGCATCTCGTAGATTTCCGGATAGGTCACGCCGAGGCGGCAGCCGCGATGGCCGAGCATCGGGTTGGCTTCGGAAAGCTCTTCGGCGCGTTCCTTGATCGTCGCCGCGTCCATGCCCAGCGCGTCGGCCACTTCCTTCAGCTCAGCCTCGCCATGCGGCAGGAACTCATGCAGCGGCGGGTCGAGCAGACGGATGGTGACCGGCAGGCCTTCCATGATCTTGAACAACGAGATGAAATCCTCGCGCTGGAAGGGCAGCAGCTTGGCGAGCGCGGTGCGGCGGCCGGCCTCGTCCTTGGCCATGATCATCTGGCGCACGGCGCCGATGCGCGCCGGGTCGAAGAACATGTGCTCGGTGCGGCACAGGCCGATGCCCTCGGCGCCGAACTTGCGCGCGGTCTCGGCATCCAGCGGGGTTTCCGCATTGGTGCGCACCTTCAGGCGGCGGATCTCGTCGGCCCAGCCCATCAGCGTACCGAAATCGCCGGAGAGCTGCGGCTCGATCATCTTCACCGAACCCGCGAATACCTCGCCGGTGGCGCCGTCGATGGTGAGGATCTCACCCGCGCGGATGGTGACACCGCCAGCGGAGAGCGTCTGCGCGCCGTAATCGACCGAAATGCCGCCAGCACCGGCCACGCAGGGCCGGCCCATGCCGCGGGCCACCACGGCGGCGTGGCTGGTCATGCCGCCACGGGTGGTGAGGATGCCGCGGGCGGCGTGCATGCCGTGAATGTCCTCGGGGCTGGTCTCGATACGGACCAGAACCACGGACTCGCCCCTCTGCGCGCGGAACTCGGCTTCATCAGCCGAGAACACCACGGCGCCGGAAGCCGCACCCGGGGAGGCGGGCAGACCCTTGGCGAACTGCTTCTTCTCGGCCTTCGGGTCGAGGGTCGGGTGCAGCAGCTGGTCCAGCGCCGACGGGTTCACGCGCATGATGGCGGTGTTGCGGTCGATCAGCCCTTCCTCGGCCATCTCCACCGCGATGCGCAGCGAGGCGGCGGCGGAGCGCTTACCGGAGCGCGTCTGCAGCATGTACAGCTTGTTCTGCTGCACGGTGAACTCGATGTCCTGCATGTCCTTGTAGTGCGTCTCAAGGATCGAGCGGACATTCTTCAGCTCGACATAGGCCTCGGGCAGCGCCACTTCCATGCTGACTTCACCGGGCTTGGCATAGGCCTGGCTCAGCGGGCGCGGGGTGCGGATGCCGGCCACCACGTCCTCGCCCTGGGCGTTGACGAGGTACTCGCCATAGAACTCGTTCAGGCCGGTGGAGGGGTCGCGGGTGAAGCACACGCCGGTGGCACAGTCATCGCCCATATTGCCGAACACCATGGCCTGCACGTTCACGGCCGTGCCCCAGTTGGCGGGGATGTCGTGCAGACGGCGGTACACGTTGGCGCGGGGGTTCATCCAGGAGCCGAACACGGCGCTGATCGCGCCCCAGAGCTGGTCCTGCGGGTCCTGCGGGAAGGGCTTGCCGATCTCTTCGGCCACCATGTTCTTGTAGCCCTCGACAACCTGCTGCCAGTGCGCCGGGGTCAACGCGGTGTCCTCGATCACGTCGGCTTCGAGCTTCACGTGCTCGATGATTTCCTCGAAGCGGTGATGGTCAACGCCCAGCACCACGGAGCCGTACATCTGGATGAAGCGGCGGTAGGAGTCCCAGGCGAAGCGCGAATCTCCCGAGCCGACGGCCAGGCCCAGCACGGTAGTGTCGTTCAGGCCCAGGTTCAGCACGGTGTCCATCATGCCCGGCATGGAGACGCGCGCACCCGAGCGCACGGAAACCAGCAGCGGCTTGTCCTTGTCGCCGAACTTGCGGCCGACAGCCTCTTCGATGCGGGCCAGCGCCGCATCAACCTGGGCCTTCAGCTCGGCCGGGTAGTTGCGGTCGTTGTCGTAATACGCGGTGCAGACTTCGGTGGTGATGGTGAAGCCGGGGGGCACGGGCAGGTCGATGCTCGCCATCTCCGCCAGATTGGCACCCTTGCCGCCCAGCAGATTGCGGAGCGAGGCGTTGCCATCATTCACCCCTGCACCGAAATTATAAACCCATTTCGTCATTCCCAACTCCTAACCTTCAACCCTGGAGAAATCTGCGATTTGATTGACCGTGTCCCGGAAGCGCGCGAGCAGTCGCAAACGATTGCGGCGCAATTCTGGCATTTCGGCGTTAACCGTAACTTTTTCAAAGAAGGCGTCAACGACGCCGCGCAGCGAGGCCAGAGCCTGCATGGCGCCAGTGAAATCCTCGGCCGCGAGCAGCCCGGCGGTCTCGCTTTGCACCGCATCCAGCCGGTCGCGGAAGGCCGCCTCCTCCGGCAGAGGCAGTTCGCCCTCCACCTTCAAGCCTTCATGCGGGCCATCCTTGGCATCCTCGATGCGCAGGATGTTGGCGGCGCGCTTGTAGGCGGCGTGCAGGCTGCGGCCATCATCGGTCGCCAGCATCTCGCCCAGCGCGTCCACGCGCTTCATCAACCGGACGAGGTCATCATCCGCCCCGGCGGCGAGCACGGCATCCAGCACGTCGAAGCGCTTGCCCTCGCCGCGCAGCTTCACGCGCAGACGCTCAATGATGAAGCCGAACAGCTCCTCGTCGCCGCCAAGCAGCGGCTTCAGCGCCAGGCGCAGCTCATTCTCCAGCACGATACGGATCACGCCGAGCGCGCAGCGGCGCAGCGCATAGGGGTCGCCCGAGCCGGTCGGCTTCTCGCCGATGCGGAAGAACTCGCGCAACGTGTCCAGCTTGTCGGCCACGGCCACGGCCACGGCCACGGTGCCAGCGGGCACATCATCGGACGGGCCCTTCGGCTGGTAATGGGTCTTGATGGCGGGACCAACGATGGCGCCATCCCAGCCACTTGCGTTACGCGCCGCGTAATAGCCGCCCATCACGCCCTGAAGTTCGGGGAACTCGCCCACCATGCCGGTGACGAGATCGGCTTTCGCCAACCTGCCCGCCCATTCCGCCTGGCTGGCTTCGTACCCATCAGCGCCGAGCAGCTCCACGATCTCCCGTGCGAGCGCCGCGATCCGGTCCGCGCGTTCGCGCTGGGTGCCGATCTTGGCGTGGAAGGTGATCTTCTCCAGCTTCGGCAGCAGGTCGGTCAGCGGGGTCTTCAGGTCCAGATCCCAGAAATGCCGGGCATCGGAAAGCCGCGCCCGCAGCACGCGCTCATTCCCCGCGATGATCGCCACCCCACCATCCGCTGCCTCCAGATTTGCTACGAAAGCGAAATATGGTGCAGGCTTACCAGCGGCGTCACGCAGGGCAAAGTATTTCTGGTTGATCTTCATGGAGAGTTCACGCACCTCGTGCGGCAAATCCATGAACTGCGCGTCGATCTTGCCGATCAGCGGCACCGGCCACTCGACCAACCCCGTCACCTCGTCCAGCAGCACCTCATCCGGCGCGACGGAAAGCCCCAAAGCGGCTGCCTGTGCGGCCATGCCTTCGGCGATTTTAGCCCGGCGTTCCGCCTGATCGACGACAACATGGTGTTCGCGGAGCTTCTCTTCCCACACGGCAACCGACGACACGGCAACCGGGCCGGGACCATGCACGCGATGCCCCTCGGTCTCGTTCCCCGCCGTCACCGGGCCGAGGGTGAAGGGGATCACCTCGCCATCCAGCAGGCAGACAATGCGGTGCAGCGGGCGGACCCAGGTGAAATCCCCGCCGGAACCCCAGCGCATGGATTTGGGCCAGGGGAGCTTGGCCAGAGCTTCCGGCAGGACGGCTGCGATGAAGGATTTGGCGGACTGGCTCGGCGTCTTCCTGTTCAGGACCCAGAAATCGCCTTCCTGAACCAGATCGTCCTTATTAGCCCCATGCTTGCGCAAGAACCCGGCCAGCGCCTGTTCCGGCGCGCTCGCGCGAGGGCCGCGCTCGGAGATGGCAGCTTCCGGCACCTCGGCAGCCACCTCGGCCTTCAAGGCGATGCGGCGCGGGCCATAGAACATCCAGACAGCAGGCTCTGGTTGCAAAGGCGCAAGAACCTCGCGTGTGTTTTCGATCAAGCGGCCGCAGGCAGCGTGCTGCATCCGCGCCGGAATCTCTTCGGAAAATAGTTCGAGGAAAAATTCAGCCATCTCACTCACCCGCCAGCCAGGCTTCGGCGCAGGCCTTGGCCAGATTGCGCACGCGCGCGATGTAGGAGGCGCGCTCGGCGACCGAGATCACCCCGCGCGCGTCGAGCAGGTTGAACAAATGGCTGGCCTTGATGCACTGGTCATAGGCCGGTTGGGCCACGCCCGCCGCCACCAGCGCGGCGCATTCGGTCTCGGCATCCTCGAAGTGGCGAGCCAGCATGTCCGTGTTGGCCAGCTCGAAATTATGCTTCGAGTAGTCCCGCTCGGCGCGCAGGAACACATCGCCATAGGTCACGCCCTGGCCGTTGAAGTCGAGGTCGTACACGTTCTCCACGCCCTGCACATACATGGCCAGGCGCTCCAGCCCGTAGGTCAGCTCGGCGCTCGGCGCGACGCAGGCAATGCCGCCCACCTGCTGGAAATAGGTAAACTGCGTCACCTCCATGCCGTCGCACCACACTTCCCAGCCCAGCCCCCAGGCGCCCAGCGTCGGGCTTTCCCAGTCATCCTCGACAAAGCGGATGTCGTGCACCCGGCGGTCGATGCCGATGGCGTCATAGCTGGCGAGCAGCAGCTCCTGGATGTTGTCCGGGCTCGGCTTCAGCAGCGCCTGATACTGGTAATAATGCTGCAGGCGGTTGGGGTTCTCGCCATAGCGGCCATCCGAAGGGCGGCGCGAGGGCTGCACGTAGGCGGCCTTCCAGGGCTTGGGCCCCAGGGCGCGCAGCGTGGTCGCCGGGTGGAAGGTGCCCGCCCCCATCTCCACGTCGTAAGGCTGCAGGATGACGCAGCCCTGCTCCGCCCAGAACCTGTGTAATGTCAGGATGATATCCTGAAAGCTTTTCGGGCGCGCCGGGGCGGTATGGACTGTCATGGACCCTTGTTTAAAGTGTAGAAACCTGTCGCGGCGCAGCAATACGGCCCCGCAAGGCGAAGAGCAACCGCAGAGGACGCTGAGACATGAGCAAAACCGTGAAATGGGGGGCCACCGACTGGCTGGGCGTGGCGCTGGCGGCGCTGCTCGGCGGCGGGGCGTTCGCTTTCCGCTGGTTTGCCATCATGCCGCGCGCCACGGTGGGCCTCTGCGCGGCAGCCAACGCGCCGGGCTTCTGCACCCCACGCCACTGGGTGCTCTCGGGCCAGTATTACGGGTGGTTCGGCTGGGCCGCGCTGGCGCTGGGGCTGGCGGCGTTCTTCGGCGGCAAACGGCTCCTGGGCGCGCTGGCGCTGGGCGTGGGGATTGCCGCCGTGGTGAATTACAACGCCACCCAGGGGATCATCGGCGCCGCGCTGGGGCTGGTTGCGTGGCTGAGCCTCGTCTCCGGGCGCCCCGGCTGGGGCGCGGCAAGGACTTAGAGCCCGACCTTCCCCATCGCAAGGAACTTCTCGCGGCGCTTGGCCTTCAGCGCTTCCGGCGCCATGTCCTTCAGCGGGGCGAGTTGCTTCTCCACCGCGTCGCCCAGCGCCGCCAGGGCGGCCTCCGGGTTGCGATGCGCGCCGCCCACCGGCTCCGGCACGATCTCGTCGATCAGCCCGAGCTTCTTCAAATCCTGCGCGGTGACGCGCATGGCTTCGGCGGCCACCGGGGCCTGGGCCGAGTCGCGCCACAGGATCGAGGCGCAGCCCTCCGGCGAGATCACTGAATAGATCGCGTGTTCATACATCAGCACCGAATTGCCGGCCGCGAGCGCGATGGCGCCGCCGGAGCCGCCCTCGCCGATGATCGTCGCCACCAGCGGCACCGGGGCGGAGAGGCAGGCCTCGATACCGCGTGCGATGGCCTCGGCCTGGCCGCGGGCCTCGGCCTCAATACCCGGGAAGGCGCCGGAGGTGTCCACGAAGGTAAGGATCGGCAGATTGAACCGCCCGGCCAGCTCCATCAGGCGCTTGGCCTTGCGGTAGCCCTCGGGCTTGGCCATGCCGAAATTATGTTTGATGCGGGTCTCGGTATCCGTGCCCTTCTCAGTGCCGATCACCATAACCGGTGTGCCACGGAAGCGGCCCATGCCGCCGATGATCGCCGCGTCGTTGGCGAAGGCGCGGTCGCCGGCCAGCGGAATGAAATCCTCGATCAGCGCGGCGATGACGCCGGCCGCCTTGGGCCGATCGGCATGGCGGGCCACCTGGGTCTTCTGCCAGGGGGAGAGCTTGGCATAGATGTTCTTGAGCTGGGCATCCGCCTTGGCGGAAAGCTTCACCACCTCGTCGGCGATGTTGATCTCACCGGTGGCGGGCATCTGCCGCAGCTCCGCGATCTTGGCTTCGAGCTCGGCGACGGGTTTTTCAAATTCGAGGTACTGGCGCATGGGCCTGGGCCTTTAGCACATATACGCGTGGAGGAAAGGGATTAGGACGGTTACTGGCCGTTCTTGTCCCAGGGGGCATTGCCCAGGTTCACTTGCTTGGGCGTGGTGTTGGACGCCGTCATCGCCCCCGCCCCGGCGCCGATGCCAGCCCCTACGACCACGCCGATCGGCCCGCCGACAATGCCGATGAGCGCGCCCGTGGCCGCACCGCCCGCTGCGGTGCCGGTTGTCCGCCCCGTGCCGTGGCCGCATCCCGCCAGCGCCAGCGCCAGCGGCAGCAGCATCAGACAAACCAGTTTGCGCATTCCACTCTCCAAATCTTGCCCCCTTGTTCCAGAGCCGGCCCGCGCCGGGCAAGCGGTTTTACTCGCCCGATTACCCGGTTGCGAAATACTCGGACCGCCTTAAAAACATTACGAACACAAAGGAGTCACGAATGTCCGACCTGCTGAAATCCCCACTCAAGCTGCAGAAACCGGGCTGGCTCGACGATTTCAAAGCCTTCATCATGCGCGGCAACGTGGTGGACCTCGCGGTCGGCGTGGTCATCGGCGCGGCCTTCACCGGCATCGTCAACTCGCTGGTGAAGGACATCATCACCCCGCTCATCGGTCTGATCACCGGCGGGGTGGATTTCTCCAACCATTTCATCGTGTTGAAGGGCATCCCCGCGGCAACATTGGCGGACGCGCAGAAGGCCGGGGACGTGACGTTCAATTACGGCGTGTTCCTGAACGCCGTGTTCAACTTCCTGATCATCGCCGCGGCGATCTTCTGGATGGTGCGGCTGCTCGAAAAGCTTCACAAAGCCCCTGCCGCCGCCCCGGCGCCGACACCGACCGAGGCCCTGCTCACGGAAATCCGCGACGTGCTGAAGGGGAAGGCCTGAAACAAAACCGGGGCCTTGCGGCCCCGGCCCTCTGGTCAGATCCCCAGGTCCTTCTTCGCAAAGTTATGGTGCGCCTCGATATAGCGCACCGTGCCGGACTTGCTGCGCATCACGATGGAGTGCGTCACCGCCCCGTGGCCAACACGGCGCACGCCGTTCAGCATCGGGCCGGAGGTGACGCCCGTGGCAGCGAACATCACGTCGCCCTTGGCCATTTCCTCGATGCTGTAGATGCGGTTCGGGTCGGTGATGCCCATGGTGCGGGCGCGCTCGACCTGCGCCTCATCCTCAAACAGCAGCTTGCCCTGCATCTGCCCGCCGATGCAGCGCAGCGCCGCGGCGGAGAGCACGCCTTCCGGCGCGCCGCCGGAGCCGAGATACATGTCCACCCCAGTGCCGGGCTGCGAGGCAGCGATCACGCCGGCCACGTCGCCATCGCCGATGAGCATGATGCGCGCGCCCGCCTCGCGGATCTTCGCGATCATCTCGGCATGGCGGTCGCGGTCCAGCATGCACACCATCAGCTCCTCAATCTCGACGCCCTTGGCCAGCGCCAGGTTCTTGAGGTTCTCTTTCACCGGCGCGTCGAGCGAGACCACGCCATCCGGCAGCCCGCCGCCGACCGCGATCTTCTCCATGTAGATATCCGGCGCGTGCAGGAAGTTGCCGCGCTCGGCCAGGGCCACGGTGGCGATGGCATTCTGCCCGCCCTTGGCGGTGATGGAGGTACCTTCCAGCGGGTCCACGGCGATGTCCATCTGCGGCCCGCCGCAGCCGACCTTCTCGCCGATATAGAGCATCGGCGCCTCGTCCATCTCGCCTTCGCCGATCACCACGGTGCCGTTGATGGCCACGGTGTCGAAGGCCTTGCGCATCGCCTCCACGGCGGCGCCGTCGGCGTCGTTCTTCTTGCCACGGCCGATCCAGCGCGAGGCGGCGATGGCGGCGGCCTCGGTCACGCGGACCAGCTCGAGCGCCAGGTTACGGTCGGAAACTTCGCCCAGGCGGCGGGGTTCGGTCATGGTAAAATCCTTACTTGGGTTCGATACGGATCAGGGCCGGGGCTTCCAGCACGGCTTCCAGCATGGCGATGCGGGCGAGCGCGGCGTTCACCGCGTCTTCCCGGGTCTCGTGGGTGACGAGCACGATGGGCACGGCCTCACCGGGCGCGCGCCCATGTTGGAGCATGGATTCGAGCGAGATGCCATGGTCGCGCAGGATGGCGGTGACATCCGCCAGCACGCCGGGCTGGTCCACGACCATCAGGCGCAGGAAGTAGGCGCTGGTGAGATGCGCCATCGGCACCACGCGGGCCTCGCCCAGCGCGCTCTGCGCCATGCCCCAGACGGGGATCTGGTTGCCGCGGGCGATGTCGATCAGGTCAGCCACCACGGCACTCGCGGTCGGCCCCTCACCCGCGCCGCGCCCCTGCAGGAACACCGGGCCGGAGAAATCCCCTTCCAGCAGCACGGCATTGAACACGCCGTCCACGGTGGCGAGCGGCTTTTCCACCGGCACCATGGCCGGATGCACGCGCATGGAGATTTCATCGCCCATCCGCTCGGCGATGCCGAGCAGCTTGATCCGGTAGCCAAGCTCCTGGGCGAAGGCAATGTCCAGCGCCGAGATGCGGCGGATGCCCTCGACATGCAGGCTGGAGAACTCGATCTTCTGGCCGAAGGCGAGCCCGGCCAGGATGGCGAGCTTATGCGCGGCATCCACACCATTGATGTCGAAGGAGGGATCGGCCTCGGCGTAGCCAAGCCGTTGCGCCTCGGCCAGCACGTCGGCGAAGTCGCGCTTCTCCTCGCGCATGGTGGTGAGGATGTAGTTGCAGGTGCCGTTGAGGATGCCGGCAACGCGGGATACCCGGTTCGCCGCCAGCCCCTCGCGCAGCACCTTGATGACGGGGATGCCGCCCGCCACCGCGGCCTCGTAGGCCAGCGGCAGGGAGGCAGCCTCGGCGGCCTGGGCCAGGGCCACGCCATGCACGGCCAGCAGCGCCTTGTTGGCGGTGACCAGCGGCCGGCCGGCGGCCAGCGCCTTCTCGGCCAGGGCCTTGGCCGGGCCGTCGGACCCGCCGATCAGCTCCACCACCACATCCACTTCCTCATCCCAGGCCAGGGCCAGCGGGTCATCATGCCAGATCAGCCCGTCCAGCGAGATGCCACGGTCACGGTTGCGGTCCCGGGCGGAAACGGCGGTCACGATGATCGGCCGGCCGGCGCGGGCGGTAATCAGCTCCGCCTGCCGGGCCAGAAGTTTGACCACGCCGGCACCCACGGTGCCCAGCCCGGCAATGCCGACGCGCAAGGGTTTCATCATTTGCTCTCCAGATCGTCTTCCGCCGTGGCGGCGTTATCGGTGGCCAGGAAGCTGCGGATATTGCGGATGGCCTGCCGCAGCCGGTGGGTGTTCTCAACCAGGGCGATGCGCACATGGCCATCGCCGTATTCGCCGAAGCCCACACCTGGGGCGACCGCCACCTTGGCCTTGGCCATCAGCAGCTTGGCGAATTCCAGGCTGCCGAGATGGCGGTAGCGCTCGGGGATCGGCGCCCAGGCGAACATCGAGCCATTGGGAGACGGCACATCCCACCCGGCCGAATGCAGGCCCTTGATCAGCACGTCGCGGCGCTCGCGGTACAGGGTGCGCATTTCCTCCACGCAGTCCTGCGGGCCATTCAGCGCCGCCGTGGCCGCCACCTGGATCGGCGTGAACGCGCCGTAGTCGAGGTACGACTTCATGCGGGTGAGCGCCTTGATGAGGCGCGGATTGCCGACGCCGAAACCCATGCGCCACCCGGGCATGGAATAGGTCTTGGACATCGAGGTGAACTCGATGGCGATATCCTTCGCGCCCTCGACCTGCAGCACGGAGGGCGGCGGATTGCCGTCGAAATAGATCTCCGAATAGGCGATGTCGGAGATGATGAAGATCTCGTTCTTCTTCGCCAACGCCACCAGTTCCTTGTAGAAATCAAGGTCGGCCATGTAGGCGGTGGGGTTGGAGGGGAAGTTGACGATCAGCGCCGTCGGCTTCGGCACCGAATGGCGCACGGCGACATCGATGGCGCGGAGCATGTCCTCGCCCGGATGCGCGGGGATGGAGCGCACCGAGGCCCCCGCGATGATGAAGCCGAACTGGTGAATCGGGTAGGACGGGTTGGGCACGAGAATCGTATCCCCCGGCGAGGTGATGGCGGCGGCGAGATTGGCCAGCCCCTCCTTGGAGCCGAGCGTGGCGATCACCTCGGTCTCCGGGTCCAGCTTCACGCCGAACCGGCGCTCGTAATACGCCGCCTGGGCGCGGCGCAGGCCAAGGATGCCCTTGGAGGTGGAGTAACGGTGGCTGCGCGGGTCCTGCACGGGTTCCACCAGCTTGGCCACGATATGCGGGGGGGTGGGGCTGTCCGGGTTGCCCATGCCGAGATCGATAATGTCCTCAGCGGCGGCGCGTGCCTTGGCCTTGGCGGCATTCACCTCGGCGAACACGTAAGGGGGCAGGCGGCGGATGCGATGAAACTCTTCTGAGGACATTTTCAACTCGGACTCGGGTGGACGATGCTGGGCTTAATATACCAATTGCGCGAAGCCGCCAGAACCTGAAGCCATCGCGGCGATACGGATATTGGCGGGCGGCACGCCGGCGGCGGTCAGCGCATCGGCGATGCGCCGGGCCCGAGCCAGGGCAAGAGGCAGAGCGCCCTCGCCAAAGCCGCAAACGCGGATCTGCGCCCCGTCCCGCTGAGCGGCGAACTTCACCAGCACGGAAGCCTGGCCCGGCGGGAGAATGGCCGAGCCGGGCGCGAAGGCGATGGCCTGCGGCGGGCCAGGCGGCTTGGGCGCGGGTGCCGCGGCAACCGGCGCGGGCGCCGGGGCGGGCGTCGGCACGGCGGCGGGCAGAGTCAGCCCCGGCAAGTTGGGCACGGGCGGCGCTGCGGCGGGCAGGGTCAGCCCCGCCAGCGCGCCGGGCGACGGTGTGGAAACTCCCTCGCGCGCCTGGGCCGCGATAGCCTCCTGCGCCCCGGCCGGGGTGGCGGTGGGGGCGGCGGGCACATCGGCGAGGTTCGGAAAGGGCTGGTTCGCCCCGGGAGGGGCTTGCCGGTTCTGCGCAATCGCGCCACCTTCGAAACTGTGATACAGGCCGACCGCGCCAGAACAACCAACGAGAGAAAACGCCAAGACTACTGAGAATGCCGCCCCGCAACGCCGCCACAACATCAGACCCGCCTCCAAAATCTGCCGGTTCCGCCGGCTAGAGCCTGTTTGCCTGAGAACCGCCTCCACGGAAAGGATCGTCCAGCATGCCGCAGTCCGAGTCGTCCAATGATCCCGATATCAAGCTTCCCGATGCCGAACTGATCGGACGGTCGATGGCCGATATCGCGGCGCGCAGCCAGCGCATCGTTACCGACTGGCTGAAGCGCCAGGCGCGCGAGGGCGTGGACCTGGACCCGCTGAACGTGGGCAGCGCCTTCGTGGAGATGACCGCCAAGCTGCTCTCCAACCCCTCGAAGCTGGTGGAGGCTCAGCTCGGCCTTTGGCGGGACTATCTCACGCTGTGGCAGAACACCACCCGGCGCATCTGGTCCGGCGCGGAGCAGGAACCCGTCATCGCCCACGACCCCAAGGACAAGCGCTTCGCCGACCCTGCCTGGAAGGAGAACGAGGTGTTCGACTTCATCAAGCAGTCCTACCTGCTCTCGGCGCGCTACATCGACGACGTGGTGACCCATGTGGACGGGCTGGACCCGAAAACCGCGCAGAAGGTGGATTTCTACGCCCGCCAGTTCATCAACGCGCTCAGCCCCAGCAACTTCGCCCTCACCAACCCCGAGGTGCTGCGCAAGACCCGCGAGACCGGCGGCGAGAACCTGGTGCTGGGCCTGAGCAACCTGCTCAACGACCTGGAGCACGGACGCGGCAATCTGCGCATCAAGATGACCGACACCAACGCCTTCAAAGTCGGTGGGAACATCGCCGTCTCGCTGGGCAAGGTCATTTACCAGAACGCGCTGATGCAGCTGATCCAGTACAGCCCGGCCACCGAGAACGTGTATGCCCGGCCGGTGCTTATCCTGCCGCCTTGGATCAACAAATTCTACATCCTGGACCTGCGGGCGAAGAATTCCTGGGTACAATACCTCGTCTCCCAAGGGCACACCGTGTTCATGGTCAGCTGGGTCAACCCGGATGAATCCCTGGCCGAAAAGAATTTCGACGATTACATGATCGATGGCGTGTTCGCCGCGCTGAATGTCATCGAGAAGGCAACCGGGGTGCGCGAGGTGAACGCCATCGGCTACTGCCTGGGCGGCACGCTGCTGGCCGCCACGCTGGGCTACATGGCCGAGAAAGACGATGACCGCATCAAATCCGCCACCTTCTTCGTGACGCTGACGGATTTCACCGATGCCGGGGAGCTGGGCGTGTTCATCGACGAGGAGCAGCTGAGCGCGCTGGAGGAGAGGATGCACCGGCGCGGGTTCCTGGAGGGGTCCGACATGGCCACCACCTTCAACATGCTGCGCGCCAACGACCTGATCTGGAGCTTTGTCGTCAACAACTACCTGCTGGGCAAAGAGCCGTTCCCGTTCGACCTGCTGTACTGGAACTCGGACGCCACGCGCATGCCGCCCGCGATGCACTCATTCTACCTACGCAACATGTACCAGAAGAACCTGCTGGCCCAGCCGGGCGGGATCTCGATGAAGGGCGTGCCTGTCGACCTGCGGCATGTGAAGGTGCCGTGCTACTTCCTCTCCTGCCGGGAGGACCATATCGCCCCCTGGATGAGCACCTATAAGGGTGCCAAGAATTTCGGCGGGCCGGTGCGCTTCGTGCTCGCCGCCTCCGGGCATATCGCCGGGGTGATCAACCCGCCCGGCGGCAAGTACAACCACTTCATCAACAACGAGATGCCGGAAACGCCAGAGCAGTGGCTCGAGGGCGCGACCGAGGTCTCGGGCTCCTGGTGGCTGGACTGGCAGCGCTGGACGACGAGCTTCGACACCACGCAGGTGCCGGCACGCATCCCCGGCAAGGCGCGGGGGGTCAAGGTGATCGAGGACGCGCCCGGATCTTATGTGAAGGTAAGAATCTAACCCCTTGGCGGCACCGGACATTCCGGCCTAATCGGCATAATCTTCTGGTTGAACCGTTACGCTCCGGAGTTTCGTCATGCTCATCCTCTACTTCATCACCCGGACCGGGCATGCGGGCTGAACGCCTGCGCCAGATGGCCCTGGCGGCGGCGCTGCTCGTGCCTCTGGGGCTGCTGCACGCCTTCGTGCTGGCGGAAATCTGCATCGCCACGGTGGATATCCTGTTCCTCGCGGACTGCGCGCGGCGGCGGGATTTCACCTGGTCCCGGCAAGGCTGGGTGGTGCTCGCCTTGCTTTGGTGGGGCTGGCTGCTGCTGTGCTCCACGCCGCTGCCGCTCGCTGGGTTCGGCTTGGCGGGCTGGCGGCTAGGCTTCATCCAAGCCTTCGTTGTCATCCGCCTGCTGCTGTTCGTCGCGGCGCTGCAGAGCTGGCTGCTTACCACGCCGCGCGCCCAGCGCGCCGCCTGGAGCGTGCTGGCGGCCTGCTCCCTGTGGATCGGGTTGGAGAGCTGGCAGCAATATCTCACGGGAAGGAATATCTTCGGCGATCCGCGCTGGGGCGATGGCTCGCTCACCGGCCCGTTTTGGAAGCCGCGCGCCGGGGCGCTGTACGGACATCTGCTCTACCCAGCGCTGCTGCCGCCGGTGCTGGCGCTGCTGGCTCGCCCTGGCCGTGCCGCGCGGCTGGGCGGCGTGGCCCTGGCGGTGCTCGGCGTGCTCACGTCGGTGCTTATAGGCCAGCGCATGGGGGTGCTGTTAACCGGGCTTGGCTTGGCCGTGGCGGCGCTCTTTGTCCGGCAACTGCGCGTCATCGCCATGGCCGCCTTTGCCGTGGCCGCGCTGGCGGTGGTGCTCACACCCATCATCTCGCCGCCTACCTACGCCAAGCTGGTACAGGAAACCGCCAAGAATATGGGGCATTTCGCGCTCAGCCCGTATGGCGAGCTCTATACCCGCGCCACGGTGATGGGCATGCAATCGCCCTGGCATGGCTGGGGCTATAACGGCTTCCGCGTGGACTGCCCGCTGCCGCGCTTCAATGGCGGCCTTCCCGCGCTTGGCGTCGCGCCGACGCAGCTTGGCCTCGGCGCGTGCAACCTGCACCCCCATAACTTCTACGCCCAGGCATTCACGGATGCCGGCATTCCGGGATTGCTGCTGTTCATCGCCCTGGCGCTGGCCTGGCTGGGGGCACTGGCCACCAGGCTGTTCCGCCAGCCCGAGCCTCTGCGCGTGGGGCTGTTCATCGCCGTATTCACCTTTTTTTGGCCGATCGGCTCGAGCGATGAATTCCCGACCCTCTACATGCTGGGCTGGATGATCTACCTACTTGGTTTCGGGCTGGCCTTGCGGGGCGGGACGCGATCGCTAAATCCTGTCCCCGAATAGTTTCACTGGATACCGTATATGTCTGATCTCGTTCCCGTCACCGTCCTCACCGGCTATCTCGGCGCCGGCAAGACCACCCTGCTCAACCACATCCTCACCGGCACGCACGGCAAGAAATACGCCGTGGTGATCAATGAGTTCGGCGAGCTGGGGGTGGATAACGACCTCATCGTGGATTCCGACGAGGAAGTGTTCGAGATGAACAATGGCTGCATCTGCTGCACGGTGCGCGGCGACCTCATCCGCATCATCGAGGGCCTGATGAAGCGCAAGGGCCGGTTCGACGCGATCATCGTCGAGACGACCGGCCTCGCCGATCCCGCGCCGGTGGCGCAGACCTTCTTCGTCGACGAGGACGTGCGCGAGG
>NZ_JBKQJR010000037.1:0-9973 GCF_052326845.1 Acidocella sp.
TCATGCAGGGCATCGCCGTCGCCATCACCGCCGGGGCAACCAAGGCCGATTTCGACCGCACCATCGGCATCCACCCCACCGCGGCCGAGGAATTCGTGACGATGCGGACACAGACCAGGGTTGCCGGTCCCGGTCTTGGCGCCGTGTAGCGCCGCGCTACATTTCACGTTTATAAAGGCGGAATAGGAACGCCCCCGGAGAGACCATGGACACCATCCCCCCTGCGCCGCTCGACAATGGCTGGACACCGCATAGCTGGCGCAACTGCCCCATCCGCCAAGTGCCCAGCTACCCGGACCCGGCTAAGCTCTCGGCCGTGGAGGCCCGCCTGGCCAAGTATCCGCCGCTCGTTTTTGCTGGCGAGGCGCGCAACCTCAAGGCCCATCTGGCCCAGGCGGCGCAGGGCCAAGCCTTCGTGCTGCAAGGGGGCGACTGCGCCGAGAGCTTCGGCGACTTCACCGCCAATGTCATCCGCGACACCTTCCGCGTGCTGCTGCAAATGGCCGTGGTGCTCACCTTCGGCGGGCGCATGCCGGTGGTGAAGCTCGGCCGCATGGCCGGGCAGTTCGCCAAGCCGCGCTCCTCGGACACCGAGACCGTGGACGATCTCACCCTGCCCTCCTACCGGGGCGACATCATCAACGCCCCCGAATTCACCGCCGAGGCTCGCATCCCGGACCCCGCCCGCATGGAGTTCGGCTATTTCCAGTCCGCCGGCACGCTCAACCTGCTGCGCGCCTTCGCCTCGGGCGGCTATGCCGACCTGCACCAGGTGCATCGCTGGAACCTCGATTTCGTCGAGCATTCGCCGCTGGCCGACCGCTACCGCGACCTCGCCGCGCGCATCGACGAGACGCTCGGCTTCATGGCCGCCTGCGGCCTGAACAGCGCGACCACGCCGCAGATCCGCGAGACGGATTTCTACACCAGCCACGAGGCGTTGCTGCTCCCCTATGAGCAGGCGCTGACCCGGCAGGATTCCACCACCGGCGACTACTATGCCTGCTCGGCGCATTTCCTCTGGATCGGCGACCGCACCCGCCAGGCGGACGGCGCGCATGTGGAGTTCATGCGCGGCATCCGCAACCCGATCGGCATGAAGGTCGGTCCCTCGATGCAGGAGGACGACCTTCTCCGTATCATGGACATTCTGGACCCGCAGAACGAGCCTGGCCGCCTGACGCTGATCGCCCGCATGGGTGCAACCAAGGTGGCGGACAAGCTGCCCCCGCTGCTGCGTGCCGTGAAGCGCGCCGGGCGCACCCCGGTATGGCTGTGCGACGCGATGCACGGCAACGGCATCACCACCGCCGCCAAGGTGAAGACCCGCCGCTTCAGCGACATTGTGGCCGAGCTGAAGGGCTTCTTCGACGCGCATCAGGCTGAGGGCACCATTGCCGGCGGCGCGCATTTGGAGATGACCGGGCAGAACGTCACCGAATGCGTGGGCGGCGCGCGCGGCCTCTCCGAGGACAATCTGGGTGAACACTACGCCACCTTCTGCGACCCGCGGCTGAACGCCGAGCAATCGCTGGAGCTGGCCTTCTACCTTGCTGAGGAGCTGAAATCCCGCCGCGCGACGAGATTCGCGGCGTGACACCCTCGCCGCTGTCGGACGCGGACATCACCGCGCATACGGATTCCTACTTCAACCGCACGCGCAAGATCGTCACCCGCTTCGGCGATGCACGCGTCACCTACGCCATCTTCCTGCGCCGCCCGGTGGTCTCCGCCCCGGCGCTGATGCTCGACTGGCTGGAAGCCGTGGCCCGCAAGCGGGGCGAAAAATTCCACATCGAGCTGCTGCACAAGGAGGGCGAGTGGGTCGGCGCGGGCGAGCCGCTCGTCTACATCACCGGCAGCTTCGTCGCCCTGTCGGACCTCGAGACCATCGCGCTGCAGAAGATCGGCGCCGCCTGTGTCGCCGCGCATAACGCCTTCCAGATGAGCGTCGCCCTACCCAACGCGGCCTTCCTGGCCATGGAGGCAAGGCACTGCGCCGGGGCCGAGATGCAGGAGATCATGGCCTATGCCGCCGCCGTCGGCTCCCGTGCCGCCCAGGCCGAGGGTGCCCGCGGCTTCATCGGCGGCGCCAATGACTGGACGGCGCATTACTTCAACGCCCCGTTCGGTTACGGGACCATGCCGCACGCCCTTATCGGCTACGCGGGCTCCACCCTGCGCGCGGCCGAGATGTTCGTGGAAACCTTCCCCGAGGACCCGCTGACCGTGCTGGTGGACTATTTCGGCCGGGAGGTGACTGACGCGCTTGAGGTCTGCCACCGCTTCCCGCATCTGGCCCAGACCGGACGGCTCTCCGTCCGGCTGGACACACATGGCGGCCGCTTCCTGGAAGGGCTGGACCCGCAGGAAAGCTACGCCGTGCTGGAGCGCAACGTCCCCGGCGTGCTGCGCCGTTACCGCAGCCAGACGGAGCTGCGCTACCTCATCGGCACCGGCGTCTCCGCCGCCGCGATCTGGAGAATGCGCGAGGTGCTGAACGAGGCCGGCTTCCCTGCCGCGCGCATCGTCGCCTCCTCCGGCTTCGGCGTGGAGAAATGCTCGGTCATGGCCGACGCCAAGGCGCCGCTCGACGTGGTTGGCACCGGCAGCTTCATCCCCGAGATCTGGAGCGAGACCTACGCCACCGCCGATATCGTAGCCTATGACGGCAAGCCGATGGTGAAGGTGGGGCGCGAGTTCCTGCTCCGTAACGTGCAGCGGGATCTGAGCTGATGGCGGCACCAAACATTACCGGCGGCTGCCTGTGCGGCGCGGTGCGTTTTTCCATCTCCGCCGCCCCCATCATCACCCGCCAATGCTGGTGCCGGGACTGCCAGTATCTCGCCTCCGGCAATGCCACGGTAAATGTGTGCTTCCCGGCTGATGCCGTGCAGATCACCGGCGAGACTTCCGCCTTCCACAGCAGGGCGGCCAGCGGCAACCAGATGCTCCGCCGCTTCTGCCCCAGCTGCGGCACACCGCTGACCAGCGCCGCCCTCGCGCGCCCGCATCTGATCTTCATCCGCGCCGGTGCGCTGGACGACCCGAACCTTGTGAAACCCGCCATGAATATCTGGACCGCCAGCGCCCCTGAATGGGTTTGCCTGGACCCCACTTTGCCCGCCACTGAGCGCCAACCCCCACCTGCCGGATGAACCAAATCCTAAAAATCGCCATCGCGCAGATCAACCTGCATCTCGGCGCCATCGACAAGAACGTGGCGGCCATCCGCGCCGCGCGCGCCAAGGCGACGGCGCTGGGGGCGGATCTCGTGGTAACGCCGGAACTCTCCATCTCCGGCTACCCGCCGGAAGACCTGGTGCTGAAACCCGCCTTCGTCACCGCCTGCGAGGAAGCCGCCGAGACCCTGGCCCAGGACACCGCCGATGGCGGCCCGGCGCTGATCATCGGCACGCCCTGGAACAATGCGGGCAGGCTGCACAACGCCGCCTACCTGCTTGATGGCGGCGAGATCACCGCGCGGCGCGCCAAGGTGGAGCTGCCCAATTACGGCGTGTTCGACGAGAAACGCGTGTTCGTCGCCGGCGAGCCCACCGGCCCGATCATGTTCCGCGGCTTTCGCCTGGGGCTGATGATCTGCGAGGATTGGTGGCTGCCCGATGTCTCCGCCTGCCTCGCGGAAACGGGTGCGGAGGTGCTACTCTCCATCAACGGCTCGCCCTTCGAGGACGGCAAGCAGCCCCGGCGCATCCATCTGGCCACCCAGCGCGTGCTGGAAACCGGCCTGCCCTATATCTTCGCCGCCATGGTCTGCGGCCAGGACGAGGTGGCGTTCGACGGCGCCTCCTTCATCCTCAACGCCGACCGTTCGCTCGCGGTGCAGATGCCGCAATTCGCCGAGGCCGTCACACTTACCCAATGGACCCGCACGCCGCAGGGCCTCACCTGCACACCCCAGCCCATCGCCCCCCCGCCGGACCGGCTGGAGCTGATCTACCAGGCGATGATGTGGGGCCTGCGCGACTATGTGAACAAGAACGGCTTCCCCGGCGTGGTGCTCGGCCTCTCGGGCGGCATCGACTCCGCCATCTCCGCCGCCGTGGCCGCCGATGCCCTGGGGCCGGAGCGCGTGCGCGCCGTGATGCTGCCCAGCCCCTACACCTCCGCCCACAGCCTGGAGGATGCGGAAGCCTGCGCCAAGATGCTGGGCATCCCGTACGAAACCATCCCCATCGCCGGGGCGATGGAGGCGTTCGGCGCCGCCCTGGCCCCGGCCTTCGCCGGGCGCGCGCCGGACATCACCGAGGAGAACATCCAGTCCCGCTCGCGCGGGCTGATCCTCATGGCCATCTCCAACAAGTTCGGCCCCATGCTGCTCACCACGGGCAACAAATCCGAGATGTCGGTGGGCTATGCCACGCTCTATGGCGACATGTGCGGCGGCTACTCGGTGCTCAAGGACATCTACAAGACCACGGTGTTCGAGCTCTCCTGGTGGCGCAACGCCAGCCACCCGGCCGGCGCGCTCACCCAGCCTGGCCCGGCCATGCCGGAGCGAATCATCACCAAGCCGCCCTCGGCCGAGCTGAAGCCGAACCAGACGGACCAGGACTCCCTCCCGCCCTACGATGTGCTGGACGCGATCCTGGCGCATCTCATCGAGGGCGAACACGCGGTGGACGACATCGTGGCCGATGGCTACGACCGCGCAACCGTGCTGAAGGTGGTGCGCCTGCTGGACCGCGCCGAATACAAGCGCCGCCAAGCCCCGCCGGGGGTGAAGATCACCTCCCGCGCCTTCGGCCGCGACCGGCGCTATCCCTTAACTAACGGCTTCACAAATCTTATCAAATAGCAGCTCTGCTGCAACAGCTTCGTAAATTCATGGCTAGGCTCTGGCCTTTTCCGGCGAACCCGGTATTAACCCCTTTTGGCCCGGCGTCGCTGCCGGGCGCGTAAGTGGGAGTAGTGGTATCCGATGCCGGTGACGTTTTCCGCCGAGGATTTTGACCGGATCTTCGACTCGTCCGTGATCCGCCGGGCGCAGAGCCTCATGGCCCTGGGCTTCGTCAAGGATGTGAGCCTGAACGGCGAGACCATCGACGGCATCGTCGAGGACATGGACGGCACCCGCCGCACCACCTCCATCACCCCGGAGAGGAAGGGCAGCCGCATCTCCTTCGCCGAGCGCGAATGCTCCTGCGGCGAGCGTGGCTGCCGGCATCTGGCCGCCACCGCCCTGGCCGCGCTGGGCAAATTCCCGCAGCTGCGCAAGGCCGAACCGAAAGGGCTCATCGACACCATTATCCCCGCGAGCGAGCGTCCGCCCGGCCCGCCCCCGGCGCCGCGCATCCGCGCCACCGGCCGCCGCCCCAAGGCCGCCAACATCCTGCTGCCCGCCCTCCCCGAGGCACCTGAGCCCGGCGCCACGGTGCTGGAGCGCAAGGCCACCCCGGTGCTGCATCTGCGCCGCGTGCATGGGCCGGACGACCATAACCGCCAGCGCATGATCGACGTGCTGACGCTCGACTTCGACTATGGCGGCGTGCGCGTGGACGGCGCCGACGAGCAGCACTTCATCCGCGTGCGCTCGGGCGGGCAAATCGTGTTCGTCCGCCGCGATGTCGCCGCCGAGGTCGAGGCGCTGGACCAGCTCCGCCCGGACGGTTTCGTGCAGATGCGCGTGGCGGACGGCAAGTCCGCGCGCGGCCAGCGCGTGCTGGTGTTCCGCGGGCAAGAGGCGGCGGCCAAGTGGCACCATTTCGTCGCCGTGCGGGTGCCGGAACTCACCGCCCAGGGTTGGCTCAGCCATATCGACGCCAATTTCGGCCCGCAGCTCGCCGAGAATGTCGGCCATCTGGACGTGAAGGTGGAGGACGGCGAGGCCGGAACCTTCAGCCTCGAATTCGGCATCGAGATCGATGGCGAGCGCCACCCGCTGCTGCCGATCCTGGAAAACCTGCTCGCCCGCGGCGGCATCGAGGCGGCGCAGATCGTCGAAGGCGAGATCATCACCAGCCTGGAGGACGGGCGTGTGGTGAAGCTGCCGGCCGAGCGCATCAAGCGCCTGCTGGCGGTGATGGGCGACCTCATCGAATCCGCCGGGCGCACCGCCGAGAAATCCCTGGTGCTGCCGGTGGGCGCCGCCGCCACCGTGCTGGAGCTGGAGGATGTGCTCACCACCTCCTGGCAGAACGCGGCGGATATCGAGGCTTATGTCGAGCGCTTCCGGGGCGAGCCAGACATCATCCCGGTCGAGATCCCGCCCGCGTTCAAGGCCAGCCTGCGCCCCTACCAGCAGCATGGCGTGGACTGGCTGCAGCACCTGGCCAGTTATGGGCTCGGCGCCTTCCTGGCGGACGACATGGGCCTGGGCAAGACGGCGCAGACCATCGCCAATATCTGCGTGGAATATGCCGCCGGGCGCCTCACCGCCCCGGCGCTCATCGTCGTGCCCACCTCGCTGGTCGCCAACTGGACGGCCGAGCTCGGCAAATTCGCCCCGCACCTCAAGGTGGTGGTGCTGCACGGGCTGGAACGGCACGAGAAGCGCGAGAACCTGGAGGACGTGAATGTCGTCGTCACCACCTACACGGTGCTGACGCGTGACATCGAGGTCATGAAGGTGCTGCCCTGGCACGTGGTGGTGCTGGACGAGGCGCAGGCGATCAAGAGCCCCGAGGCCCGCGCCACCCGCGCCGTGTGCCAGCTCAAGACCACCAACAAGATCTGCCTCTCCGGCACGCCGATCGAGAACAATCTCGACGAGCTGTGGTCTCAGTTCGCCTTCCTCATGCCCGGGCTGCTCGGCGACCGCCGCGGCTTCACCAAGCGCTTCCGCACGCCCATCGAGAAGAACGGCGACCCGGTGGTGCGCGCCCAGCTGGTGCAGCGCATCCAGCCCTTCATCATGCGCCGCACCAAGCAGGAAGTGGCCACCGAGCTGCCGCCCAAGCACACCATCCTGCGCCGCATCACCCTGGCCCCGGACCAGCGCGAGTTGTACGAGACCATTCGCGGCACGCTGTACGAGACGGTGAAGGAGCAGATGGCCGAGCGCACGCTGGCGCAGAGCCGCGTCATCGTGCTGGACGCGCTGCTGAAGCTGCGCCAGGCCTGCTGCGACCCGCGCCTCGTGCGCCTCGGCAATTCCAACGGCGTGGAAAGCTCGGCCAAGCTGGACGACCTGATGGAGATGATGGGCGAGCTGATCCCCGAGGGCCGGCGCATCCTGGTGTTCTCGCAGTTCACCTCCATGCTGGACCTGATCAAGCCGCGCCTTGCCGAGGCCGGCATCCCCTTCGTGGAGCTGCGCGGCGACACGCGCGACCGCGCGACGCCGGTGCAGCGCTTCGAGGCCGGCGAAGTACCGCTGTTCCTGATCTCGCTGAAAGCCGGCGGGCGTGGGCTGAACCTCACCTCGGCGGACACGGTCATCCATTACGACCCGTGGTGGAACCCGGCGGTGGAGGCCCAGGCCTCAGACCGCGCGCACCGTATCGGCCAGACGAAATCCGTGTTCGTGTACAAGCTCATCGCCACCGACACGGTGGAGGAGCGCATCTTGGAGCTGCAACAGCGCAAGGCGGAACTCGCCAGCATCGCCTTCCAGGAAGGCGGCGGCATGGCTTTCAATTCCGAGGATATCGATTTCCTCTTCGGCGCCGACCGGGATGCGGAGGCGGAAGCCGCCTAAAACCTGAAACCTTCTTTCAAACCCGCTAGGCTGAGCCGTATGGCGGGGCTTTTTGAGCACCGGAGCGGAGCGTACATTAAGTACGTGAGCACCGGAGCGCAGAAAGGTACCGCCAGACGGCCAGCATAGTAGGGTTTGAAACGGAGGTTTTCGTGGGCAAGATCGTCTGGCTGGCATCCTATCCAAAATCCGGCAACACCTGGGTCCGGGCGTTCCTGCACAACTACATCCTGCAACCCGAGACACCGCACAGCATCAACAGCCTGGTGGAGTTCTCGGTTGCGGAATGCGCGGCGGCGTTTTTTCACGCCCCCGGCGAAAGCCTGAGCACCGAGCAGGTGCAGGCGCTGCGCCCGCAAGTCCATGAGCGCCTTACCCGGCTGCACCCGGACCTCGTGTTCGTGAAGACGCATAACGCCAATCTCGAGATGCACGGCGTGCCGCTCTGCACCCCGGCACACACGGCGGGGGCGCTCTACATCGTGCGCGACCCGCGGGACGTCGCGCTCTCCTACGCGGCCTACACGGGCAAGAGCGTGGACGAGATGATCGCCTTCATGGAAAACCCGGGTGCCGCCAATGCCAGCGACGACGCGCAGGTGTTCGAGCGGCTTTCCTCATGGTCGGAGCATGTGCGCTCCTGGGTGGCCTCGCCCCGGCGGCTGCTCACGCGCTACGAGGATCTGCTGGCCGAGCCGGAGCGCTATTTCGCCCGCATCATCCGCTTTCTCGGCACCGGCGAGGTCGAGGCAAAGCGCCTCGCCCGCGCCATCGAGTTCAGCAGCTTTGGCCAGCTTGCGGCGCAGGAGGCGGATCAGGGCTACAACGCCGCGAGCCTGAACGGAAAATTTTTCCGCCAGGGCAAATCCGGCCAATGGCGCGAGCGCCTGACGCCTGCCCAGGCCGAACGCATCGCCGCCGCGCATGGCGAGGTGATGCGACAACTAGGCTACGTTTAACGCGGCAAAAAGCCGACCAACCGCTCCGCCTCAGCCACGATCGGCTCGGCCACAGCCTCGGCCTTGCGCGCGCCATCCTGCAGAACGCGGTCCAGCGCCGTCGGGTCCTTCAGATATTCGCGGGTGCGGTGGCCAATCGGCTCGACATGCGCGATCAGCGCCTCGGCGAGCTGCTCCTTGAATGGGCCAAAATTAGACCCGGCGAAGCGGTGCAGCACCTCGCTCACCTTGTGGCCGGTGATGGCGGCGTAGATACCGACGAGATTGCGCGCCTCGGGACGGGCATCGAGGTCGTGCACATGCTCGGGCAGCGGCTCCGGATCGGTCTTCGCCTTGCGGATCTTCTGCGCGATCACGTCCGCCGTGTCGGTCATGTTGATGCGCGACATGTCCGACGGATCAGACTTGGACATCTTCTTGGTGCCGTCCCGCAGGCTCATCACGCGGGCGGATTCCTTCAGCACCAGCGGCTCGATGCGTGGGAAGAACGCCACGCCGAAATCATGGTTGAACTTCTCGGCGATGTCATTGGCCAGCTCGATATGCTGGAGCTGGTCGTCGCCCACCGGCACGCGGGTGGCGTGGTAGGCGTGGATGTCAGCCGCCATGAGGTTGGGGTAGGTGAACAGCCCGGTGGAGACTTCCTCCTGGTGCTTGCCCGCCTTGTCCTTGAACTGCGTCATGCGCTTGAGCCAGCCCATGCGGGCCACGCAGTTGAAGATCCAAGCCAGGCGCGCATGCGCCGAGACCGCCGATTGGTGGAACAGGATGCTGCGCTCGGGGTCGATGCCGCAGGCCAGCAGCAAGGCCGCCATCTGGCGCGTCTGCTCGCGCAGGGCGGCAGGTTCCTGAAAGGTGGTGATGGCGTGCAGATCGACGAGGCAATAGATGCACTCGTCATCCCCCTCCTGCAGCGCCACCCAGTTGCGCAGCGCGCCAAGATAATTGCCAAGGGTTGCGATGCCGGTGGGCTGAATGCCTGAGAATATGCGTGCCATGGCGCACGGTTTCGCCGCGTTTTCGGCTGCGGTCAACCGGCGGCTTTCGCAGCCCGGCGGCGGCGCAGGATGCGCAGGATCTGGTCCAGCTCGAACGCCCGCAGCAGAATCCCCGGGCCGAAATAGAAAATCCCGCCCACCAGCGTGAGAAGCAAAAACTCGGGAATGTTCGTCCGCCCGGCGGGCAGCAGCCGCTCGGTGGCGAAGAGGGCGAGCGCCATGACGGCCCCCGAGAGTAAGATGCGCGGCACGCGGTGGCTCGACAGCGCGTCCAGGCTGAAATGTCCGCGCCCGCGCAGCAGATACACCAAAAGCGCCGCGTTGAAGGCCGAGGAGAGCGAGGTGGCCAGCGCCGG
>NZ_JBKQJR010000038.1:0-4542 GCF_052326845.1 Acidocella sp.
AAGTCCCGCCGGGCGGGCATGGTGCTCATCCCGATCCTGGATATCCTGCAATCGGTTCCCATTCTCGGCTTCCTCACCTTCACCACCGTGTTCTTCCTCGGGCTGTTCCCGGGCAAGGTGATGGGCGCGGAACTGGCCTCGGTGTTCGTCATCTTCACCAGCCAGGCCTGGAACATGGCCTTCAGCTTCTACCAGTCGCTCACCACCCTGCCTAATGACTTGCAGGAGGCCTCGCGCAGCTTTCGCCTGAGCCCGTGGCAGAAATTCTGGCGGCTCGATGTGCCCTTCGCCATGCCGGGGCTGGTGTGGAACACCATGCTGTCCATGTCCGGCGGCTGGTTCTTCGTGGTGGCGTCCGAGGCCGTGACGGTTGGCAACACCACCTTCACCCTGCCGGGCATCGGCTCCTATGTGGCCACGGCGCTGCACCAGGAGAACCTGAAGGCGATCTTTTACGCCATCATCGCCATGCTCGTGGTGATCCTGCTCTACGACCAGTTGCTCTTCCGCCCGCTGGTGGCATGGTCAGGGAAGTTCCGTTTCGAAACCACGGCCGCGGCCAGCGGGCCCGAGCCCTGGATGCTTAAAGTGCTGCGCCGTACCGCCCTGTTCCAGGACATCGGCGATTTCATCGGCAATGCGATGCGCGCCGTCACCCGGCTGCGCCTGAGCCTGCCGGCACGCCACCAGGTGGACGAAAGCCGCGAGCCCTCTAAAATCGTGGACGGCATATGGTTCGCCGCCATAGCGGTGGTTGCGGCTTATGCGGCGTACAAGATTGTGCAATTCGTCTCCGGCACGCTGCATTGGTCGGATGTCGGCACCGCCGTGCTGATGGGCAGCTTCACCATGCTGCGCGTGATAGTGCTCATGGCCATCGCGGCGCTGATCTGGGTGCCGATTGGCGTGTGGATCGGCCTGCGCCCGAAGGCGACGCGCATCGCGCAGCCGATCGCGCAGTTCCTTGCCGCCTTCCCGGCCAACCTGCTATTCCCGCCTTTCGTGCTGGTCATCGTGCATTTCCATATCAGCCCGGATATCTGGCTGACGCCGCTGATGCTGATCGGCACGCAATGGTACGTGCTGTTTAACGTCATCGCCGGCGCCGCCGCCTTCCCTGGCGACATGAAAGAAGCGGTGGCGAATTTCCATGTGCGCGGCTGGCTCTGGTGGCGCAAGGTGATGATCCCCGGCATCCTGCCCTATTTCATCACCGGCGCGCTTACCGCCTCCGGCGGCGCCTGGAACGCCTCCATCGTCGCCGAGGTGGCGAGCTGGGGCAAAGACAACCTCGTAGCGCACGGGCTTGGCGCCTACATCGCCCAGGCCACCAATAATGGCGATACGCCGCGCGTCGTCCTCGGCGTTGCCGTCATGTCCGGCTTCGTCATCGTCTTCAACCGTATTCTGTGGCGGCCGCTCTTTGCCTACGCCACCCGTCGCACCACACTGGGGTAAGCCAATGGATCAGAACGCCGCTCAGCCTCTGGTTAAAATCCGCAACTGCCGGCAGGCCTACCATAAGGATGCCAGCGCCGACCTCGTGGTGCTCGACGAAGTAGATCTCTCCCTGCATGAGGGCGAGATCGTGGCGCTGCTCGGGCGCTCCGGCTCCGGCAAATCCACGCTGTTGCGCATTGTCGCCGGGCTGCTCAAGCCCACCGCTGGCGAGGTGGAGTGGCGCGGCAAGGAACTGAAAGGCCCGGCCGAGGGCGTGGCCATGGTGTTCCAGAGCTTCGCGCTGTTCCCCTGGCTCACCGTGCAGGAGAATGTGGAGCTGGGCCTGGAAGCGCTGGGCGTGAA
The DNA here is from genome assembly GCF_052326845.1 of Acidocella sp. GTDB lineage: Bacteria > Pseudomonadota > Alphaproteobacteria > Acetobacterales > Acetobacteraceae > Acidocella. The sequence goes on from NZ_JBKQJR010000038.1 coordinate 1,804, forward strand.
GAAGGATGAGCGCGAGGAGCGCTCGGAAGAGGCGATCGACCTGATTGGCCTCGGCGGTTACGATACCGCCTACCCGAAGGAGCTATCGGGGGGCATGCGCCAGCGCGTCGGCCTGGCCCGCGCGCTCGTCGTGCACCCGGACCTGCTGCTGATGGACGAGCCGTTCTCGGCGCTCGACGTGCTGACCGCCGAGACGCTGCGTACCGACCTCATCGACCTCTGGATGGACAAGAAGCTGCCGGTGAAGTCCATTCTCATCGTCACGCATAACATCGAGGAAGCGGTGCTGCTCAGCGACCGCATCCTGGTGTTCTCCTCCAACCCCGGCCGCGTGGCGCACGAACTGACCGTGCCCTTCCCACACCCGCGCAACCGGTATGATCCCGCCTTCCGCGAAATGGTGGACAACATTTACGGCATCATGACCCGTCGCGCGCCGAAAGAGGTGCAGGCAGTGCCGGCGGTGCCGACCGGCTTCGCAACCCCGCTCCACCCCGTGGGCACCAACCTCATGGCCGGCCTGTTGGAGACGCTGCACAACCCGCCTTACGATGGCCGGGCCGACCTGCCGGCGCTGGCCGCCGCCCTGCAATACGAGGTTGACGAGTTGCTGCCGCTGGGCGAGACGCTGAGCATGCTCGGCTTTGCCGTGCTGGAGGAGGGCGACCTCATCCTCACCGAAACCGGCAAGCGCTTCGCCGAGGCGGAAACCGAAGACCGCAAAGAGATTTTCGCGGCGCAGATCAAGGCCCATGTGCCGCTGATCAACGCCATCCGCGCCGTCATCGACCAACGCTCCAACCACCGCGCTTCGGCTGTGCGTTTCCGCGACGAGCTGGAGGACCACATGTCCCCCGAATACGCCGAGGAGACACTGCGCACGGTGATCTCCTGGGGCCGTTACGCTGAAATCTTCGAATACGACGAAGAGGCGCAGCAATTCGGCCTGGAGGAAGATGACGAGGAAGAGGACGCGTAGTCCTTACGCGCCTCGGCACGCGAGCCAGGCCAGCCTCAGGGATACCCCGGCGTAAACCAGCCCCGCCAGATTGGCGGGGCCGACGCCGCCATCGGCAAAGAACGGCGCGGCCAGCGCCGCTCCCCCCAGGAGCAGTTCCGCGACAGTCAGCCTCGGGCCGTACTGTTCCAGCAGAAGCAATGGCACCAGCGATGCCGCAGCTGCGTCATAGACAAGCGCATGCATCGCCGCGGCCTGCGTGCCGGCAAGCAGCGCCGCGACGGCGAGCCGGTACGAACCCCAACGGAACGCGGCGTAGCAGCCGCCAGCTAGCATCGCGCTCGCGGCCAACTGCAGCGATTCGCTGAACAGCGGCCCGGCGCCAAGGCTCAACGGCAAGGCGCTGATATTCGTCATCAGCCCGTAGAGCCTGACGTTTTGCCCGACCAGCCCCTGATAGACCGGCAAGGCATGCGCCCAGACCAGCCATAGCTGCGGCGATAACGCTACGCATGAGAGCAGCGCCAGAGCCAGCGCCGAAACCATGGCCGCGAACAGAGAGCGCCACGCTCCCACCCCCGCCAGCGCGAATGGCAGCAGCACGGCTATCTGCGGCTTGAGCGAGAGCAACCCGAACAACAATCCTGCCAGCACAGGGCGTGCGGGCAGCAGGGCGAACCCGCCGGCCAGTAGAGCGGCGGCGAAATACCCGGTCTCGCCGGTAATTGCGTTCATCAGGCTTGCCGGCGCCAGCAGAACCAGCGCCACGCCAAAGCCGCGCCAGCGCCTTGAGCCGCGCAGCAGACTCCAGCAGGCCGTGGCGAACAGCGCCGCGCTCACGCCAAGCCAGACCACCCAGGCTTCCCGGTACGGCAAAGCCCCGAACGGCCAGAGCAGCAGCAGCATGTCCGGCGGGTAGGCAAAGGGATAGAAGGTCGTGAAATCCGGGGCCAGCCGGTGTTGGTAAAGCCCAAGCCCCACGGGATCATACAACCCGGCGGCCGGGTTTTCATGGATGAACCGGGCAAATGACCAGAGGCCGAAAAAATCCTGCCGGCCCGGCACACGCAGCGCCGCCAGGATTTGCAGCAGATCAAGCCCGGCCAGCGCCACTAGCAGGCATATCGCTAGGCGGCGCGGCGCGCGGACCATGCTCAGCGCTTTGTCAGCGACCAGTAAACCGGCTGGCGCCCGGCGGCGATGGCCTTGGCCTCGTAGCGGGTCGGCGGCCAGCCAACGGGGCGCGCGGTGGCGCGGGTGACAGTGAACACATTCTGCGCCGCCAGAATCTCGTCCGTCCATTCCTGATAGGTCGGATCGTCCGAGGCGATGCGCCATTCCCCGCCTTGCCGCAGCACACGCGCGGCCTCCGCCACCAGTTCGGGGTGGACGAAGCGACGTTTGGCGTGGCGCGCCTTCGGCCACGGGTCGGGGAACATCAGGAAGAGCTTGGAGAGATAGCCTTCCGCCATGCCGCGCAGCAGTGGGCGCGCATCGTCGGTGAACAGGCGCAGATTTGGCAGCGGCTCCGGGTGCTCCACACTATCAGGCGCGATGCGCGAGAGCAGCGAGCAGATGCCGGTCTCGAACACCTCAGCGGCGATATAGCCGACATCCTGGTTCTTCGTGGCATGCTCATAGGCATGCTCACCCCCGCCAAACCCAACTTCCAGCCAGATTTCGAGCGGGGTGATGGCGAACGGAACCTCCGGCCACGCCATGCGCGGCAGAAACTCCGCCAGCAGCCATTCCTGGCGCGGGCGGAGCTTCTTACCCTTTAC
>NZ_JBKQJR010000039.1:0-11243 GCF_052326845.1 Acidocella sp.
CATCTCAGGTCGCGACCGAGCGCAGAGGCTGCTCCTGCCGGAATCTCTGGACGAATACGTCGGTCCAGATAACCCCGTTCGCTTCATCGATGCTTTTGTGGGGGAACTGGATCTCGCCGCCGCGGGCTTTGCCCGGGTGACGGCGAAGGCGACCGGCCGCCCCGGCTATTCGCCCCCGGACCTTCTGAAGCTGTACATCTACGGCTACCTGAACCGGGTGCGGTCGAGCCGGCGGCTCGAAGCCGAGACCCACCGCAATATCGAAGTGATCTGGCTGCTGCGGCATCTGAAGCCCGACTTCAAGACCATTGCCGATTTCCGGCGCGACAACAGCAAAGCCTTTCGTCCAATCTTCCGCCAGTTTGTGCTGCTTTGCCGCCAGTTGGATCTGTTTGGCCGGGAACTGCTGGCGGTGGATGGCACCCGGATCAAGGCGGTCAACAACAAGGACCGCAACTTCACCCGCGCGTCGCTGAGCGAGTTTATCAGACTCGCCGACGCCAAGCTCGAGGATTACCTGCGGCGTCTCGACCAGAGCGACGCCGCCGAGAGCCCGGCAGGCGGCGCGCGGGTCCAGAACCTGGCCGAGAAGATTGCCGCCATCGGTGCGCGGCGCACGCGCTGCTCGCAGATGCTGGCGGAGCTGGATAAGACCGGAGAAAACCAGATATCGCTGACCGACCCTGACAGCCGGGCCATGGCGGCGCACACCCATGTTGCCGTGGGTTACAACATTCAGGTCGCGGTCGATGCCAAGCACAAGCTGATCGTGGAGCAGCAGGTCACCAACCAGGTCGTCGACATGGGGCTGCTGACGCAAACCGCGGCGCCGGCGAAGGAGGTTCTCGGCGTTGAGAAAATCGCGGTCGTTGCCGATCGCGGCTACTTCAAGATCGAGGATATCGAAGCCTGTGAGGCAGCTGGGATCGAGCCTTATGTGCCGCGGCCGCAACGGGGGCCGTCGGTCAAGGCGGGCCTGTTCCGCAAGGATGAGTTCAGATACGATCCAGCCGGCGACAGCTTTCTTTGTCCCGCCGGCCAGCAGCTGCAAGCCTATTCGTCGTCGTTTGTGCGGGCGCTGAAAAAAGTCAATTACGCCAATAAGCCGGCTTGCCGCGACTGTGCGCTCCGTCCGCTCTGCACGGGAAGCACCTTTCGTATGGTGTCTCGCCTCGAAAACGAAGCCGTCCTGGACCGGATGCAGGCGCGCCTGGCGCAACGGCCAGAGATCCTTGATCGACGGCGCGAGACGGTCGAACATCCCTTCGGCACGATCAAGCAGTGGATGAACCAGGGGGCCTTTCTGATGCGGGGACTGGAGAAGGTTCGCGCCGAATTCAGCTTGACCGCGCTCGCCTATAATCTCAGGCGGGTGCTCAATATTGTTGGGTTTACCGGGTTGATGGCTGCGCTAAGGGCCTGACCAGCTGACAGTCGGCGTTTTGCTGACCCACTGAAGGGGCTGCCATGGCGTGCAACCTCGCCAACCAGAAGATTTCGGACTTTTGGCTGCTTCTCCCCAGAGCGCCTTAACCATGCCCGGAAGCGCACGGGCAGCACCAAGTGCGTCAAAACCGGCGTTTTCACACGGTCTGTAAGAATTTCGCACCAGTCGGAATCGACCCATATAGGCCGCCAGACCGTCGATCGGGTAATCCCGAAAGCTGACATTAATTGTCATCCGCTGATGGCAGCACTGCGCCCCATTATCGTCGTTCCCTTGACATCCTGCGTGATCCGAAAGCGGTCATTCACACGATTGACGATTTCCAAAATTTAAGACTTTCGGAATTTTCGTAAGATATGAAGGTGGGCCAAGCGTTGAAATTTATTTGCGAAGCCACCATCCGTCGCCGTTGAACCAACATTTCTTATCGGGCTGGTCGTTGAAATAAAGGCGTCTCACCTTGGTCCAGCCGTCATCCTCGAACGCGGCCATCAGCTCCTGGCGCCGGTCGGTCACCGGCGGCAAATCCTGGCAGTGAATGAAATTAGCCCAGATGATGAAGCAGGCTTCCCAGCCCTCGTCACGTTGGATAAGCTGGCTTATCCAATTCACGCTGTCGGCAGGTTTTTTGACGAGCAAGATGCCGCTGAAGCCGGTCGCGAACTGCAGGGGGAACAGCAATTTTCCACCTGGACGCAGAGCGTCGATCCATGCCTTGCACGGATGCGTCGCGCCGGCATTGACGTAAATGACATCGGCGGCGGGCAAGGCGCCGGATGTCCCGGAGCGGGACTGAACCTCTACCTGCGACCAGGATGCAAGATTTTCCTTAGCACGGCCGGCTAGGACCGGATCGATCTCGAAGGCGAAGATATGGCCGGCCGGGCCGGTCAGTTCACCAAGTATAGCGGAATAATAGCCGGTGCCCGCCCCAATATGTAGGATGTCCTGCCCCTCGTGGATGCCGAGCGCATTCAGGCAACGGGCATGCAAACTGGGTGACCCGTTATTGATGCCACGCGTCCGGTCGATGGCAACGACTTTATCTTCGTAGATGAATGCCAGATCGTTGCCGGAAATCTCGGCGTCATCGGAGTCCGGACCCGTTATTCGATACCAGGGCGGCGGCCCGAGAAAATCTTCGCGCTTTACCGTTGCAAATGCCTGAAAGATCCGCTGATCCGTGGTTCCCGCTTGCAATGCTATATTGAAGGCAAAAATAGTTTGAAGGTCCGGAGATTCATCCACGAAACGAGCCTTTCATAAGGTTTTACGAATGCAGTTTATGGAGATAAGCGATAATGTCCTCTGCCTGTTGTGGGGACAGACGACCGGCCCAGGCGGGCATGGGTGAATGCAGGGGAGCGCCGTCTTGATCCTTTGCTTTCAAGATCGCTCGCAGGATCAAGGCATCGCTGCCGTGGTAGGTTCTTTCCAATTCCGGCGCGCGTAGGTCGGCGGATACCGCGTTGCTGAAGTGAATGCCCCCTGCGCCAGATGCCTGGTGGCAGACGGCACAGTTTGTGTCGAACAGGCTTTCTCCTGCCATTGCCGCCGCTGTTGTTGAGTTCGTGGATGCCGTTTGCGCTCTCCCTGCCGTCGGTATAGCAAATAAGAAACTGATCGAAATTGCAATAAATAGACGTTGGAAAATGTTACGCATCACGTGCTCCTCGATATCAAAAGCTTATCAAGTCATTTTAATAAAGCTCTGAGGACAACCATTGATCGGGGCCGGTTTCGGGCCACTTCCACACCATTCAAAGGCGATTTTATGGCAATTCAGACCGGCAGATCGAGCGTCATGCAGTCGAGCAACAAGTTCAAGGCAAGGTAAGAAAGGCCATGACAGACATCGGTTTTTGACGCGCAGCGGGCTGAAGCGGTTGGTGCAAATTTTACGAATTCCGCACCAAAACAAAGTCCAGGCTAAAAGCCGGGTTTTCTGGTGCATAAATCCGGTGCAAACGCCCTGTGGGGCAGGAATCACATACCCCCGCACCCTCATCTTCCTGCTCATGGAAGGCTGATTTTTCGCCTCGCAATCCTATACGTGCCAAGCGGCGCGTGGTGCTGGCGGCCCGGGAGCAGTCAGCCTGACCACATGCGGCGCAGGATCGGCTGCCCGCGCAGGTGGTGGACAATGGCGATCAGCGCATGGACGCTGGCAATGACGACCAGTGTGATGGCGGCAAAATAATGGAACGTGACCAACAGATCGTTCCAATACTGTGACGGAGGGGTCAGGTTCGGCAGGGGAATGACCAGCATGAACAGAACGGGGATACGTGAAGGTGACGTGGAATTGGTGAGGTAGCCGAGCACCGGCACAACGATCAGCAGGACGTAGAGCACGCCGTGCCCAAGATGAGCCGCGCGTTTTTCCAAGGGCGTAAAGCTGTCTGGCAGAAGCGGGCGGCCATGGCGGATAAGCAGGACAAGCCGGGCGATCGTGCCGGCCAGAACCAGCAGTCCCAGTGTTTTATGAATCTGGTACAGGAAGAATTTTAAAAGAAGCTGGTTGTCGCCGAGTCTCGTCATGATCAGGGACAGGGCGAACGCGGCGACAACGCCGGCAGCCACCAGCCAGTGCAGACGGCGCTGTGCTGCGCTCCACGTTATCGGCGGGGCGTTAGGGGGCATTGCTGCTTTTGGGCATGAGAAAGATATGGGCGTTGATTTTTAGCGATACTTTCCAGGACACCAACGGGTAATCCGATGTCATGCCAAAATCGCGACGGTTGAATTGTCCTGTCACCACGAAATCGGCGACCGGTCCCACGCCCGGCTGGTCCTGGTAGCCTTCCAGCCTGGCGTCGAGGTCTTGCGGGCGGGTGATGCCGCGCATGGTCAGATAACCGTGCAGGATGACATGGTTAGGGGAAAGCTGAACGACCTGATCGGAGACAAAATGGACCGATGGATACTGGGCCGGGTCGAGGTAGGCAGAGGACAGCAGCATTTTATTCGCCGTGTCCCAAGCAGTGTCGATCGATGTAGATGCAACGGTAACGTCGACATGGCTGTTCTGAGGCGTTTCAATATCGAGCAAAATGCTGCCGGAAAATTGCTTGAAGTAGCCAGTGGTGCTGAACATGCCGAACATGTTTCCCACGACAAATCGGATGCTCACATAGCTGGGGTCGATCTGATATAAAATTGCTGAGCGGGCCGGGCTGGCAAACAAACTGGCCGGAAAGACCAGCGCAAGGATGAGCAGCCATCGGTGTTTGACCCGCGCGGGATGATGCGGACGAGAAGAAATATGTTCCAGCGCCGGTCCGGAAGCAACCATTTTAGCATTCCCTAAAACGGGATCGCTCCCAGTTGGCGGTGTTTTACGCCTCCATGAAGCGCCCGTCACCCGCTAAAACATAGCTTTGGACGTAAAGTTTCAAGCGGGATTGATCGCCCGTGACACGGCTTGCGCAAAAGACGGAGGCCGATCCCATGCTGAATGACAGCGTATAAGGTGTGAGTGTCCTACGCCCAGTTGGCCCACCCGCCGGTTTGGCCTAAACCTACTGTCATGACAGGCACGCCCCGCACCCTCGTTTTTCTGCTCATGGAGGACTGGTTCTTCGCCTCGCATTTCTGGGCGCGGGGGCTGGCGGCAAAGCAAGCCGGCTGGCGCGTGGTGCTGGTGGCGCGGGAGAGTGCTGCGGCGCGGGAGAGTGCTGCGGCGCGGGAGATCGAAGCCTCGGGCATCGAGTTCTATCCCGCCGATCTCGACCGGCGGCGGCTCAACCCGTTCAAGGAGCTGGCCGCCGCCTGGCAACTGGCGAAGCTCTACCGCAAGATCAAGCCGGACCTCGTGCACCATATCGCACTCAAGCCGATCATTTTCGGCGGGCTGGCGGCAAGGCTGGCGGGGGTACGGAGCGTCATCAACGCCCCCGTCGGGCTGGGCTTCGTCTTCTCCTCAAGCAAGCCCCTCGCCCGCGCCCTGCGCCCACTGGTGCAGATCGCCCTGCGCGCCACGCTGAAGCCGCCGCGCGGGGTGGTGATCTTCGAGAACCCGGATGACCGCGACGCGCTGGTGCAAGGTGGCATGGTGCCCGCGGCAAGCACGCTGGTGATCCGCGGCGCCGGGGTGGATACGGGCAAATTCGCCCCCACGCCGGAGCCTCCAGCGCCGGTGCGCGTCGTCCTCACCGCGCGCATGATCCGCGAGAAGGGCGTGCCCGATTTCGTCGAGGCGGCGCGGATGTTGCGCGGCAAGGCCGAGTTCCTGCTCGCAGGCGCGCCGGATGAGGGCAACCCGGACAGCATTACCGAGACCGAACTCCGCGCCTGGGACGCCGAGGGCGTGGTGCGCTGGCTCGGCCCGGTGCGGGATGTCGCCGGGCTGCTGGCCGGGGTGCATATTTTCTGCCTGCCCTCCACCTATCGCGAGGGTCTGCCCAAGGCGGTGCTGGAAGCCATGGCGGCGGGCAAGCCGGTGGTGGCCACCGACATCCCCGGCTGCCGCGAGGCTGTGGTGGACGGCGAAACGGGCTTCCTCATTCCGCCACGCGCCCCGAAAGCCCTGGCTGCGGCGCTGGAACGGCTGATCGCCAGCCCCGAACTGCGCGCGCGCCTGGGTGCGGCCGGGCGGCGGCGGGTGGAGGAGAATTTTTCCGACGCAATCATCTGCGAAGCCACGCTGAAGGTGTATGAAAGCCTCGTTCCCGCACGGAGCCTAACATGAAAGCCTTTTTCACCGCCCTGGCCGCCTTTCTTGCCGTTGCCATCATCCTGTTCCTGGTCTTCGTGTTCGTCCCCTTCGGCGGGCGCAGCAGCGAGGAAATCGGCGCGGTGAGCACGAATTTCCGCCTGTTCGGCCCCAACGACAAGGTGATCGTGCAGCGCTTCGACGACCCGAAGGTGGCGAATGTCTCCTGCTACGCCTCCTTCGCGCAGACGGGCGGCATCGCGGGCGGTGCAGGCGTGGCGGAGAACCCGAGCCAGTTCGCGCTCAACTGCATCGCCCACGGGCCGGTGACCCTGCCCGCCGACCTGCCGGACCAGGAGGAGATGGGCTCCATCTCCGCCTCGCTGCTGTTCAAGCATTTCATCATCACCCGCATGGTGGATAGGCAGACCAACACGCTGGTCTATGTGCTCATCAGCACCAAGCTGCTGCATGGCTCGCCCGCGAATGCAGTCTCGGCGGTGCCTGCGAGCGGAGGGTAATTCACCGGCGCGCCAACACGACTTTACGGAGAGACGGCCAACTTCTATCTCGTGTCTCGATAACGCTGATGAGCTTTTGGCGAACTGGGGTATCGTAGACTTTATCGACCGCCGTAGCGATGCCAACGACACCTGCGATGAAGAGCCACCCCAACCACGGCGACGCCGTGCCCAAGTTGACGCCATACTTGGCGGCCGCCCCCTCAATCGCGTGAAAGAGCGGGGCGTGCAGCGCGTAAACGGCATAAGAGATGCCGCCGAGGAACCCAAAAATCCTCGCCACTTCCCTAGGCGGTTCAACATGAACCGCCATGAACACAATCACCGGAAACAGCACGATAACGGCCAAACTGTCGTAAGCCGCTGTGAAAGATGGTGGAACGGAAGGCAACAGTAACGCCGCCACGGCCGCGACCAACATTAGGGGCAGAACACTGTCCCGGCGGACATGCGTTGCACCCGCTGCGATGCGGACCGCAAAAATCCGGTAGAGAAGAACGCCCATGAAGAAAGAATAACCGGCCCGGCAAAACCCGGCTGGCGAACTCTGGAGTGTGAAGCCAATATTGGCAGTGTGTGTTCGAAGCAAACAAACCGATGCCAACAAACCGGCGCCAAATGCAAAAATGACACCGCAAAGAACTCGTGTGCCCAACACCTGCATCAGCGCGCCGTATGCAATGTTCACGACCAGTTAATAAAAGAGGGACCAAGCTGGGTTATTGAGCGGATACATCTGCCGGGGAGACCCCACAACCGGGTTGGGGAGGAACAACGCCGCCAGGACAGTCAAAAGCGCAAAGTCTCGTCCTGAAAAGGACGTTCTCCAACCGGCCAGATACGCAACCACGGTGATCAGGGAGCCAACTATATAGAGCGGGTACAGCCTTGCAAGCCGTCGCATTGAGAATTGGACCAGACTCATCCCGTCCCGCAAACGGGCCTCGTAGGCGCTCGCCAAAACGACACCGTTGAGGACGAAAAACACATCTACCGCCAAATACTCCTCGGGTTGTTGATACTCACCAAAAAATATCTTCGCATGATATTGCGCCACGAGGAGTGCAGCCACGCCGCGAATTCCATCCAACGTGAAAAAAAACCTGTCATTGCCGCTCGAAACCGTTTTCGTATTACTCAAGGTACATCCCCGCACGAACATACGCTAAAAAATGTCGGTATCGAAATATCATCACTAATTCAACTTTAAAATCGGCCTGCCTCGCTTATCACAACTCACCGCCACCAACACCAAACTGCACTCTCACCCCAGCAACCAGCAAGTCGTAGCAACCCATCAAGCCGCCAGGGGAAACGGCAATAAAGCGATGTGTTCCGCTTACGCTCCACCCATCCTACGGCCCTGCAGGGCCCCACCCCAAAACCTTGCATCTTCCCGCCCCCCATGCCAAACCGCGCCCGGTTCCGCGTGACTGGCGCTGAGATGGGCAACCATCGGGGAGCGCGGGGCATCATGCCGCCGCGCGCCTGGGCATCCCTTTGGTAGAACAAATCCGGAGCCGCCCCGTGTCAGACATCGTCAAAATCCGCACCGCCCTCATCTCCGTCTCGGACAAAACCGGCCTGATCGAATTCGGTCGCGCGCTGGAGGCGCATGGCGTAAAAATCCTCTCCACCGGCGGCTCGGCCAAGGCCCTGCGCGAGGCGGGCGTGCCGGTGAGGGAAGTTTCCGAGCATACGGGCTTCCCCGAGATCCTGGATGGGCGGGTGAAAACCCTGGTGCCGCAGGTGCATGGCGGCATCCTGGGCAAGCGCAACGACCCGGCGCATGTGGCGCAGATGGCGGAGCACAAGATCGCGCCGATCGACCTGGTGGCGGTGAACCTGTACCCGTTCGAGGCCACCGTCGCCCGTGGCGCCGCGTTCGAGGATTGCATCGAGAATATCGACATTGGCGGTCCGGCGATGATCCGCTCCGCCGCCAAGAACCATGAGAGCGTGGCGGTGCTGACTGAGCCCGAGCATTACGCCAAGGTGCTGGAAGAGCTGGAAGCCCATGGCGGCACCACGCTCGCCACCCGCCGCCAGCTCGCCGCCGCCGCCTATGCCCGCACCGCCGCCTACGACTCCGCCATTTCCGGCTGGTTCGCCCAGCAGAACGGCGTGGAGTATCCGGAAAGCTTCACCTTCTCCGGCGTGAAAAAGCAGGAGTTGCGCTACGGCGAGAACCCGCACCAGTCGGCGGCGTTCTATACCTCTTCCCCGGCGCGCTTTGGCGTGGCCACCGCCACCCAGCACCAGGGCAAGGAACTCTCCTACAACAACTACAACGACACCGACGCCGCCTTTGAGTGCGTCGCGGAGTTCGACGCCCCGACCGTGGTGATCGTGAAGCACGCCAACCCGTGCGGCGTGGCGAGCGCCCTCAACCTGGCCGATGCCTGGGATGACGCCCTGGCCTGCGACCCGGTTTCCGCCTTTGGCGGCATTGTCGCCGTGAACCGCACGCTGGATGAGGAAACCGCAACCAAGATTGCCAGTATCTTCACCGAGGTGATCATCGCCCCGGACGCGACCGAGGGCGCCAAGGCCGTGCTGGCGGGCAAGAAGAACCTGCGCCTGCTCACCACCGGCGGCGTGCCCGACGCGACCGAGGCAGGCGTCACCTTCAAGTCCCTCGCCGGCGGCTTCCTGCTGCAAACGCGCGATGCCGGGCAGATTCTCCCCGGCAGCGTGAAAATCGTCACCCAGCGCGCGCCGACGGAAAAGGAAATGGACGACATGCTGTTCGCCTTCCGCGTGGCGAAGCACGTGAAGTCCAACGCCATCGTCTACGCCAAGAACCGCGCCACGCTGGGTGTCGGCGCCGGGCAGATGAACCGCGTGGATTCCGCCCGCATCGCCGCCTGGCGCGGCAAGGCGGCGAACCTGGACTTCACCGGCTGCGCCGTGGCGTCCGACGCCTTCTTCCCCTTTGCCGACGGGCTGGAAGCGGCCATTGCCGCCGGGGCCTCCTGCGTGATCCAGCCGGGCGGCTCGATCCGCGACAAGGAAGTGATCGAGGCCGCGGACAAGGCGGGCATCGCCATGGTGTTCACCAACATGCGGCATTTCCGCCACTAAACCGCTTATGCTAGGATACCCAGGATGACGCTCCCATTCACCTTGCCGGATTGGCTACCAAGCTGGGCTGTACTGCTCCTGGCCTTGCCGGTGCTGCTCTGGGCGATGGCCTTCCTGCTCATGCCGTTCAGCGTATTCGGGGTGAAGGCGCGGCTGGAAGCGCTGGAAGCCCAGGTGGACGCGCTGCAGGACGATCTACGCATGATCAGCATGCGCATGTCGGGCGCCCTGCCGCCCGCCACCCGCAGCTCGGACGCATATGAGGACGTGCCGGATTTCGGCCGTCTGAAGAAGTCCCGCGCCAGCTTCGCGCCGGAGGTGGAGGAAGAACTGCCTCCGCCGCCGAGCCGGGAGCCGGTCCCCACGCCGCAATCCGTCCGCGAGCGTCTCTCACCAACGCCGCAGCCCCTGCGCGAGCGTCTCTCCCCCACCCCGCAGCCCAGCCGCCCGCGCCGGACCGAGCCACGGCTCGACTAGCCGATGCGGGTCTTTGTCTCCGGCGCGTCCGGTTATGTTGGGGGAGGCATCTCCCGGCATCTGGCCGCGCGGGGGCATATTGTGCTTGGCGGGATTCGCCGCCCGGCCAAGCTGCCGGAAGGCGTGAAGCCATGCCTCACCGGTGATCTTGCCGACCACGCGCCGGACCTGACCGGGATAGACGCGGTGGTGCATGCTGCCGGGCTGGCGCATACACGCACCCCGCCGCCAGGCGCCTGGAACCGCAACAATTTGCTGGCTTCGGAAAATCTGGCCAAGGCGGCGCTCGCCGCCGGGGTAAAACGCTTCGTGCTGATCTCCAGCATCGGCGTGCTCGGCCGCGCCGTGGAGGGCATTGCCAGCGAGGCAACGCCCTCCACCCCGGCCGATGACTATGCCAGGAGCAAGCTTGCCGCCGAGGTAAGGCTGCGCGCCTTGCTGGGTGAACGCCTTTGCGTGCTGCGCCCCGCGGCGATCATCGACCCCGGCTGCCCCGGCAATACCCCGCTTCTGCTCAAGCTGCTGCGCCGCCATGTGCCGCTGCCCTTCGCCAGCATCCACAACGCGCGCAGCTTCATCGCGCTGGATGATCTGGCCCGGCTGGTGGAGCTGGTGCTGCTGGCAAAAGCGCCGCCGCCTCTGGTGCTGGCGGCGCACCCGGAGCCAATCTCCACCCCGGATTTGATCCGCGCCCTGGCCGAAGGCATGGGCGTGGCCCCGAACCTCTTTCCATTCCCCCCTGCCCTGCTTGGCCTGGCCGCACGGGCAGTCGGCCGCGAGGCAATGTGGCAGTCCCTGGCTGGCAGCTTCGCCGTTGCGCCGCGCGCCGCCCTGGCCTTGGGCTGGAAACCCGCGGAATCCTTGGCTGAAACGCTACGGGCCACAGCGTGGTATTATGTTACCACAACCAAAACCCCTTGACGGCAGGCGCGCAAATCCTCATAAGCCCCGGCACTGAGTCATTTGGATGTAACTTATGAAAACCACAATCTCCATCAAACCGGCGGATGTGAAGAAGGACTGGGTCCTGATCGACGCCGAAGGCCTGATCCTGGGCCGC
>NZ_JBKQJR010000040.1:0-6559 GCF_052326845.1 Acidocella sp.
GCCGGCATGAAGGACAGCAAGGTCATCGTCGCCATCAACAAGGACGAGGACGCCCCCATCTTCCAGGTCGCGGATTACGGCCTCGTCGGAGATCTCTTCAACATCCTGCCGGAGCTCGAGAAAGCGGTTTCATAGCGGAACTGATAAAAGCGCTATTTCGCCATTGCGGCTTGCAGACTGGCAATGGCGAGTAGCAAATTCGTCCGCGCCTGGGTTTGCGTGAGCGCCGCCTGGGCCGCATTGGCCTGGGCGGTGAGCACGGTGGTGTAGTCCACCGCACCCAGCTGGTATTGCGCGGCGGCGAGGTTATAGGCGGCATCGGCCGTGCGGGCCGCGGCCTGCGCCCGCGCGAGGGTCGTCTGGCCCGTCTGTACGGCTGAGAGTGCATCCGCCGCCTGGCCGAAGGCGCCAAGCACCGCGCCGCGATATGCATAAAGTGCCGCCGCCAATTCCGCCTGCGCGGCTTTTTTATGCGCGTGCAGCTCTCCACCTTCATACAAAGGCACCAGCAGATTGCCTGCCAGCGTCCATAGCGCGGAGCTGGTGTTGAAGAGCGCACCGAGCGTCCCCGCCGCATAGCCGCCGGAGGCGGTGAGTGAGACATCCGGATACAGATGCGCCACCGCCACGCCCAGCGCTGCGTTCTGCGCCGCCACCTGGGCCCGCGCGGCGCGAATATCCGGCCGGTTGGCGAGGTAGGCAGAGGGCAGCAGCATGGGGATTTTCGCGGGCAGCACCAACTGATCCAGCGTGATGCCGGGATCGGTGAAATCCGCGGGCAGCGTGCCGGTGAGAATTGCCAGCCTGTCGCGCTGCGCCTGCGCCTGGTTCTGTAGCGGCGGCAGCGTGGCCTGCGCGGCGAGAATGACGCCCTGCTGCTGCAGCACGTTGAGTTCCGGGATCGCGCCATCGGCGTATTCGCCCTGCAGCAGTGTGAGCAGATTCTGCTCGGCGGCGATGATGTCCTGGGTGGTGGCGATCTGCGCTTGCGCCCCGGCGAGGCCGATGGCGGCGGCGGCGATGTTTCCCGCCACGCTCTGGCGCGCCGCGTCCAACTCCGCCGCGTGGTATTCGGTCAGCGCCTGCCCGTTCTCGAATGTGTAGTGCCGGGCGCCGAACAGGCCGGGATCGTAGCTGATCTGCCCGGTGAGGGCGTAAATCGTATATGGCGGGGAGCTGTTCGGCCCGGTGGGGTAGGATTGCCGGGAGAGCGCGGGCGAGCCCGCCGGGTTCAGCCCGATTTGCGGCAGGAAGGCGCCATTGGCCGCCACCGCGTTCTGCGCCGCCGCCGCCAAATTTTGTGCCGCCTGGCCGACATCCGGATTGGCCGCCTGGCCTTTTGCCTCCAAAGCATTCAGGCTGGAGTTGCCGAAAATGGTCCACCACGCCTCCGGCACCGGACTGGCCGCCACGCCTTCTCCCGGCAGATAGGCCTGCACGGCCACATCCGTATCGGGCTTCGGCAGCGGTGGCGCGCAGGCCGCCAGCGCCAGCAGAAGCAGCAGGGCCTTATGATTCACGCCGCCCCCGGTGCAACAGGCAGTACATGGCCGGCACGGCGAACAGCGAGAGCACGAAGCCGCCGCCCATGCCCGTGGCGAGAATTGCGCCGAGATCGTAACGGATCGTCGCCTGTGGGCCGGTGGCAAGGATGAGCGGTATGGCCCCGCCGAGCAGAGCGAGCGTGATCATCAGGATGGGGCGGAAGCGCAGCCGCGCCGCGCGCATGGCCGCGGCACGGAGCGGGAAACCCAGCCTCCGCCCCTCATGCGCCACTTGCACGAAAAGTATGCCCTGGCGCGCGATGAGCCCCCAGACGGTGAGCAGCGCGATCTCGGTCACGATGTTCAGCGTCGCGCCGCCGGCTATGCAGAGCACCAGCGGGCCGAGGCTGGCCAGCGGCACGGTGGTGATGACGACGAACGGATCTCGCAGGCTCCGGAACTGCGCGGCGAGCAGGAAGAACAGCCCGGCCAGGCCCAAGGCGAAGAGCTTCTCGTTCTGCTGGTTCGCCTCCTGGTACATTTCCGAGGGACCGGAATAGCCGAAGCTCAGATCCCGCGCCCCGCTGGCATCGAATTCAGCGCGCAGATCCGCCAGCGCCTTGCTCAGCGGCACGCCCTGCTTTTGTTGCGCCTGAATGTTGATGCTGGGCAGCCCTTGCCAGGAGCCAAGCGCGTTCGGACGTTCCACCCCGGTGAGCGTGGCGACCGTGCCGAGCGGCACCAGCGCGCCGTTGCCCGTGGCCACCGGCAGAGCCAGCAGGTCGCGCGCCGCCGTATCACCCGGCAGGCCGGTGACGATATTCATCGAAGCGCCGTTGACGCTGGCTTGGCCGAGATTGCCCTCGGCCAGCGCCGCCGCCACGGTGTTGCCAACATCCCCCGGCGCGATGCCGAGCTGTGCCGCGAGCCGCCGGTCCAATTGCAGATCGTACTGGTATTGCGGTTGGCCGGGGTTGATTTGAACGAAGTCGAAATCGCCACTGGCATAGGCCGCCGCTTGCATTTTGTCCGCGATGCCGAGCAGCCGCGCCGCATCCGTCTGGCCCGAGACGTTGATGGAGACCGGCAGATCCTCCGCCCCCGGCAGGCCGGAATCCTGCGCCACGTAGGCGGCGAGTCCCGGCATGGCGCCAAGCGCCGCCGTCAGGCGCGTGACCGCGTCCGCCGCCTGCGCGGGTTTGTCGAATGTATAGCCGCCGAAAATGGCGTGGTTCAGCTCGGAGGCGACGAGCCATTCCGGCATAGTGGGATAAGTGTCGTGAAGCACATCCTCGATACGCGCGGCCTGGTCCTGCATGTAGCCGATGGAGGCGCCATTGGGCGCGGCGGCGAAGATGTTCACGTCCAGCCCGTCCGGCGCCGGGTCCAGGTTCTGCGGCGCGATGCGCGCGAGGGCGAGGCAGCCCAGCGCCACCAGAAACACCGCTCCGGCGATGAACGATGAGCGGCGCAGCGCCTTGCCTAGCAGGCGCAGATACAAGGCGCGCAGCTTGTCGAGAAAGCTTTCGCGTTCCCGGTGCACGTAAGACCGGCTGGCCCACATGGCGATGCTGGGCACAATGCCGAGCGCGATGGCGAGCGAAAGCAGAAACGCAGAGATCAGCACCAGCGCGAAGGGACGGAACAGCGCGGCGGTGAGGCCGGAGAGAAACCCCAGCGGCAGGAAGGCCACAACGAGGGTGGAGGAGATGGCCGCCAGCACCGGCGCCAGCCGCGTGATGCTGGCCTGCGCCGCTTCCAGCGGTTTTGCGCCTTCCGATGTGCGGCGGAAGATATCCTCCACGACCACGATCGCGTCATCCACCACCAGACCAACCGCCAGCACCAGCGCGATGATGGTGAAAAGGTTGAAGCTCTGGCCCGTGACCTGCATGACGACCGCAGCACCAAGCAGCGAGAGCAGGATGGCGAGGAACGGCGCCAGCGCGGCGCGCACGCTGCCGAGCGAAGCCAGCGTGATGGCGCCGACCAGCAGGATGGTGACGAACAGAGTGAGGGCAAGATCGTGCAGCGATTGCGTGACGCCGATGGATTCATCGTAGACGACGGCGAGTTTCACGCCCGGCGGCATCATTGGCTGCATTTGCGCCACCAGCGCCCGCACGCTCCGCGCAACCTCGATGATATTGCCCGTGGGGGCGATACCGGCGGCGATATAAACGGCAGGCTCGCGATTCCACCACGCCAGGTCCGTGCCCGGATTGAAGTCCACCGCCGCGTTGCTGACGCTGCCAAGTGGAATGGTGACGCCGTTGCGGGTGAGGATCGGCAAGGCCGCGAAATCCGACGGGGTGTTCAGCCCGGTCCCGGCGTTCACCGGCGTGGCGGTAGCGCTGCCACGCAGGCTGCCAGCCGGGGCGATGGCGGCGGCATCGGTCAGCTTCTGCTCCAGCGTCAGCGGCGAAACACCCAGCGCCTGCATGCGCAGCGGGTCCATGGTGACATGCAAGGCCGGGCTGCCGGAATAGAGCGTGACCGGGCCGATGCCGGGCACGGTCTCCAACCTCGGCACCAGATTGGACTGGGTGAAGGCCGTGATCGCCGCCACGTCCAGGCTGGGCGGAAAGAGCACGGCGACGTTCAGTTCCTGGTTGGCGTTGTCATCCCCCACCATTTTCAGCGTGGAGGGCTGTACGCCGGCGGGCAGATTGTTGCGCGCCGCGTTGACCGCCGCCAGCGCCTCGGCGAACACCGTGTCCGGCACGGCGCCAGGAGCGAGGAAGGCGTTGATATCCGCGCTGCCGGGCTGGGTGGTGCCGGTGACGTATTTAACACCGGCCAGCGCGGCGAGGCTGTTTTCCAGCGGCAGCGTGACGAAGCGGTCCACCGTCGCGGCGTCCGCGCCCGGAAAGCCCGTGGAAATGTCGATATAGCGTGGCGGAATGATGGGGCTGGAGCGGATGGGCAGGCTGAGGACCGCCACCAGGCCGAAAAGCCCGAGGGCAGACGCGGCAAGGCCCACCAGCACGGGCTGGCGCAGAAGGCTAGCCCATAGCGTCAAGGCGATGCCAAACTGACGGACGCGCCAGCCGACAGTTTGAAACCGCCGATGGCCACGATTTTCTGCCCTGTCTGCAATCCAGGGGCGGTGACGAAGCTCTGCGCTCCCGCGCTGCCGAGGATTTTAACGTACACCGCGCCAAGGGTGTAATTTCCGCCGCCGGCGGGAGTGAGCGCATATATATATGGTCCCAGCATGGAATCGTTCAGCGCCGTGCTTGGCAGGGCATAGGCGGGCTGCGGCGCGCCGGTGGCGATGTCCACCACCCCGGTCATGCCCGCGAGCAGGGCTGGCGGGGCGGTATCCAGCCGGCCTTCAGCATCGCGCGCATCGGTGGCGGCGTTAAGTTGCGGGCTGAGCGCGGTGAGCGTGCCGGTGGCGGTGATGTTCGTGCCGTCTCCCAGCGGGGCCGTGAGGGTGAACTTTCCGCCAGGGGCGAGGCTGGTGGCCTCCGTCTGCGGCACGGCAAAAAGCACGCGCAACGGACCGGGCGCGGTAAGGGTAAGGGCCACCTGCCCCGCCTGGACGTAATCCCCGGGGTCCAGCTGGCGTATGCCAGCGATGCCCGCGAATGGGGCGGTGATTTGCAACTGCGCCAGATTGGCCTGGTCCAGCTTAACTTGCGCGGCCGCCTCGACGGTGTCGGCTTCGGCCTGTTCCAGGGCTGACTGGCTGGCGCCGGAAATCGCCCGGAGCTTTTGCGTGCGGGCGAGGTCGCGTTGCGCCTGGGCAAGCTTGGCGGAATCCAGCGCGGCCTGGGCAAGCTGCGGCCCGTTCTGCAGCTGCACCAAAACCTGCCCGGCGGCGACTCGCTGGCCGGACGTGAATAGCACCTGCGTGACGATGCCGCTCTGCGCGGCGGCGAGGGTGGCGCCCTGCGGTGCGGCGAGGCTGGCGGACAGCTCCGCCTGCGGCCGCCAATTTGTGGCTGCCAAAGCGACAGATTGCACCTGCACCACCTGCCCCCACGCAGGCACTGCGGCAGACAATGCAACAAGAATAGGCAGTGTACGTATTATTGGAAAACCCCCAGCGGATTGAGGGATGATATTTTGTGCGATGCGACCTGCCTAGCCCCCGCACGCAAAAATTGTACGCGACAAACAGAGGCATGGTTTTTGCAAGGATACACCTGCCATATCGGCAAATACCGTGGTCTGCCGTGCAAGCAGGCAGCGCCGCATGCTGAAGGAAATTGTACTTGTACGCTAACGCTGAACAACATTTCTCCGAATGGGAGGCGCCGGAATTCGGCATGCCACGCGCCACGCTGCTGGCTGCTCTCATTGTCACCGGCTTGGCCGCCAGCCTCTGTGTGTGGTTAGCCGCCAACCCAACACCCCAGCCGGCGGCGCCGCAAATACAAGTGACGCAAGCCACGCTCACCACCCTGCCCCAGCCTACGCCGCCACCGCCGCCAAAGGTCGTGCCGCCGCCTAAGCCGATTCCGGCCGTGATCCCCAAGCCGCCGCCGGTGCAGAGCAAGATTGCCGTGGCGACGAAGCCGCCGCCGCCAGTGCATCATGTCTTCAAGCCCGTGCCGCATCCGGTTATCAAGCACGCGCCGCCGGCTCCGGTTTCCCAGCCTCCACACCCGGCCGCAACGGCGCCACAGGCAGCCGCAGCACCGGCACAGCCCACCAGCGGCATTGGCCCCTATGGCAACGGCATATACAATATCATCCAGGCCAATCAGAGCGTACCGCCGGCACTGGCGCAGCTGGGCGTCTCCGGCACAGCCTATATCACCCTCACCGTGGCGCCGGACGGGCATGTGATCTCGGCTGTGGTCGCCAAATCCAGCGGCGTGCCGCTCATCGACCAGACGGCGCTCGACCATGCGGAGCACGCCACCTACCCGCCCTTCAACAACGAAATGCCAGACAAGCCGCTGGTCTTCACCGTGCCGGTGCAGATTTCCCCGAACACAGACCAATAAGACGTCAAACAATATTGCCGCGCTAAATATTAGGCTTATTCGGCCCAAGATTTAAATGATTGACCAAAATCACGCCACGAAAGTGGCGTGATTTTTTGCGTTACCGTGTTTTTC
>NZ_JBKQJR010000041.1:0-14288 GCF_052326845.1 Acidocella sp.
TCAGAGCCTGATCACGCCCAACGATCCGGCGCGAACTCTCAACCCACCAACGCAGTGCGATCGTTCAAACCCAATCGGGCCAACTACACCTAGATCAGCACTCGCGTTTTTCCACGGCCTCGGTCGAAACCCACCCCTCACCCGCCCCTGACAAACACCCGGCTGAAACTGATCGTGGCGGCGAAATAGGCCGTCCCGGCCGCGAAATCGAGGCACGCGGCATAAGGCGCGTCGCGCACCAGCCCCAAGGTGAGCGCCACCAGCATGCCCCCCACCGTCTGCCCCAGCAGCCGCGCCACCGAGACCATGCCGCTCGCCCCGCCGATGCGGCGCTTCGGCACAGTGCCGATCATCGCCTTGTTGTTGGGCGGCTGGAACAGCCCGAACCCCGCCCCGGCCATGAAGATGCGCCAGGCGATGTCGAGGTTGGAGGGATCAGGCGGCATCAGCCGCAGCAGCAGGAACCCGGTGCCGGTGATGGCGAGCCCGATGGTAGAGAGGATCACCGCCGGGTAGCGGTCCGCCAGCCGCCCGACCACCGGCGCCACCGCAACAATCGCCAGCGGCCAGGGCGTGATGAGCAGGCCCGTCGCCACCGGGCCGCGATGCAGCACGTTCATCAGCGCGAACGGCATGGGGATGATGAAGAAGTTGGAGGCGATGAAGGCGAAGAAGCCGGTGAGAAAGGCGGTGCGGAACCCGCCGCGCGCCAGCAGGTCCACCGGCAGCAACGGGTCGCTCCGGCCAAGCTGGCGCAGCACCAGCGCCGCCAAGCTCACCGCGCCCATGGCCAGCAGCGCCAGCGAGAGCCCGATGCCGCTGGCATGGGCGAAGCGGTCGCCGCCGATGATGACCCCGCCAAAGGCCAAAGCCAGCAGCACGGTGCTGGCATAGTCGAACCCGCCCGGGAGGCGCGGCGTGTCGGGCAGCGCGGTGAGCGCGAAATAGAACGCCGCACCACCAAGCGGCAGGTTGATAAGGAACAGCCACGGCCAAGTGGCGACAGCCAGTACGGCGGCGGCGATGGTCGGGCCGATGGCCACGCCCAGCCCGATGACGAGGCCGTTGAGCGCGATGCCCCGGCCCAGCATATTCGGCGGATAGATATAGCGCAGCAGCGCGGCATTAACGCCCAGGATGCACGCCGCCCCCAGCCCTTGCAGCGCCCTGGCCGCCGCCAGCACAAGCAGCGACGGCGCAATAGCGCAGAACAGCGAGGCGATGACGAACAGCGCCAGCCCCACCCGGCACAAACGCGCATGTCCCAGCCTGTCGCCAAGTGCTGCCACCGGCAGCAGCGCGATCACGGTGATGAGCTGGTAGGCGTTGATGACCCAGATGGCGGCGGAATCGGTGCAGTGAATGCTGAGCGCGATGCGCGGCAGCGCCACGTTGACCACGGTATAGTCCAGCACGGAGAGCAGCACGGCCAGGGCCATGCCGAACATGGCGCGCTGGCGTGCCCCCTGGGGCAGACCCTCCTGGGCCGTGCTGGCAATGGCGGCGGACACCAACCCCGCCTAGACGACCTCGCTCATGCGGATGGCGGCTTTGCAGCCCAGCCGGATGAGCCCCGAGAGCAGCTTGTAGGCCGGCGCCCGCTCGGCCCCGTTCTCCAGCCCGATATCACGGTGCTCGACTTCCTCCAGCCGGAAGATCTCGATGGTGTCGCGCAGATCCGCCTCATCCTCGCCCAGCGTGTCGCGCTGTGCTGCGTAATGGGCGTCGATGGTCTCCTCCACCGCCACGGTGCAGGCCATCGCCGCCTCGGGCCCGATGGCCGCCGTCACCGCACCGAGCGCGAACCCGGCGACATGCCAGAACGGCAGCATCGCGGTGGGGCGCACCCGGCGGCGCGCGATCATCTCGGCGAAGGTGTCCAGATGCACCTGCTCCTGCGCCTTCATGTGCTCCAGCTGCGGCCCGTGCTTGCCCCGGCCCAGCACGGCAAGCTGCCCGGCATAGATCCGCGCCGCGCCGTACTCGCCGGCATGGTCCACGCGGATGAACTTCTTCACATCATCGCTCATCGGAACACTCTCCTCTTGCGCGCCACATAGGCCAGCAGCGCCACGGCAAACACCAGCGCGGCGCACATATCCATCATCGCCATGGAAACGGGCAGACCCGGGATCAGGTAAACCGGCCTATCGCAGGGCGTGGCGGGAATCAGCGGCAGTGGCTGACCCGGCACCAGCGCGCCGTTGCATTCCGGCAGCGGCGAGTTCCACCAGTTGAACTCCACCCCCACATGCAGGAAGGCGATGCCCACATCGCCCAGCATCACCAGCCCGGCCAGGGCCAGCAGCAGCCGCGTGGTCCTGGGCTTGCCCAGGGCGGCCAGCAGGCCAAGCGCCGCCACGATGCGGTACGGCCAACGCTCCCACAGGCAGAGTTCACATGGCGTCAACAACAGCCCGTATTGCGCGAAATAGGCGATACCCAGCGCCGTCAGCGCCGTCAGCGCCGTCAACAACCCAGCCAACTTGTTCATGGCGGGGGCTTTAGCGGCGTTTTCCGCGCCGCTGAAAGCCCCCGGTGTTGAACTTTCCCGCAACCGTCACCTTTACAGGATGAAGCGGGAAAGGTCGCCCTTTGCCGCCAGCGGGGCCACGCGCTCATTCACATAGGCGGCATCCACCGCCACGGTGTCGCCGGAGCGGTCGCTGGCGGCGAAGCTGATCTCCTCCAGGAGCCGCTCGATCACCGTGGCCAAGCGCCGGGCGCCGATATTCTCCACCCGGTCGTTGATGTCGTAGGCGAGCCCGGCAATGGCATCCACCGCGTCATCGGTGAAGTTCAGCGTCACGTTCTCGGTCCCCAGCAGCGCGGTGTACTGCTTGAGCAGCGAATGCTCGGTATCGGTGAGAATGCGCCTGAAATCCTCGCGCGAGAGCGAGTTCAGCTCCACGCGGATCGGCAAGCGGCCCTGCAACTCGGGCAGCAGGTCAGCCGGCTTGGCCACATGGAAAGCGCCGGAGGCGATGAACAGGATATAGTCCGTCTTCACTGGCCCGTATTTGGTGGAGACGGTGGTACCCTCGATTAGCGGCAGCAGGTCGCGCTGCACGCCCTCGCGCGAGACATCGGCGCCCCGGAACCCGCCCTCGCTTTTGGCGCAGATCTTGTCGATCTCGTCGAGGAACACGATGCCGTTCTGCTCGGCATGGCGCAGCGCGTCCTTGGTCAGGGCCTCCGTGTCCAGCAGCTTGTCGGCTTCCTCGCGATGCAGGGCGCGGCGGGCCTCGTCCACGCGCATCTTTTTCTTCTGCGCCGGGCGGCCGAACATGCCCTTCATCATATCGCCAAGGTTGATCGCCCCGCCCTGCGGCATGTTGGGCAGGTCGATCATCCCGATCGGCGTACCGGAGGTCTCGCCCACGGCGATCTCGATCTCCTTGTCCTCCATCTCGCCGGCGCGCAGCATGCGGCGGAACTTCACCCGCGTATCGGCGGAAGCCCCCTCGCCCACCAGCGCGGAGATCAGGCGTTCCTCGGCGTTCAGCTCCGCTTTCGCTTCGACGCCCTTGCGGTTCTGCTCGCGCAGCATGGTGATGCTGGCCTCCACCAGGTCGCGCACGATGCTTTCCACGTCGCGGCCGACATAGCCGACCTCGGTGAACTTCGTGGCCTCCACCTTGATGAACGGCGCCTGGGCCAGCTTGGCGAGGCGGCGGGCGATCTCGGTCTTGCCGCAGCCCGTGGGCCCGATCATCAGGATGTTCTTCGGCACCACCTCGTCGCGCATGTCATCGCTCAGCTGCAGGCGGCGCCAGCGGTTGCGCAGCGCGATGGCCACGGCGCGCTTGGCGTCGTTCTGGCCGATGATGAAGCGGTCAAGCTCGGAGACGATCTCGCGGGGCGAGTAAACAGGAGCATCCATCAGATGGTTTCTACAATCAGGTTTTCGTTGGTGTAGATGCATATATCCGCGGCGATCTTCATCGCCCGGCGGGCGATCTCCTCGGCCGTGAGGTCCGGCACCGTCATCAGCGCCCGGGCCGCGGACAAGGCGTAATTGCCGCCGGAGCCAATGGCGATGACGCCGTCGCTCGGCTCCAGCACGTCGCCATTGCCGGTGAGGGTGAAGCCGCGCTCCTTGTCGGCGACGATCAGCATCGCCTCCAGCCGGCGCAGATAGCGGTCCATGCGCCAGTCCTTGGCCAGCTCCACGCAGGCGCGTTCCAGTTGGTTGGGGAAGCGCTCCAACTTCGCCTCCAGCCGCTCCAGCAGGGTGAAGGCATCCGCCGTGGCGCCCGCGAACCCGGCGATGACACTGCCATTGCCGATGCGCCGCACCTTGCGGGCATTGCCCTTCACCACGGTATTGCCCAGGCTTACCTGCCCGTCGCCCGCCACCACCACTTGGCCATTGCGGCGCACGGAAAGAATAGTCGTGCCATGCCAGCCGACCGGATCATGATGTTCTGTCATAAACCAAGACATGGCACCTGCCCCCAACCTTGCCAAGACCTGCCCTAATTCGGCCCAACTGTCTTGCCAGCGTATCATTATGCAATATAATTCAAGTAATATTTGTCAGGCGCTTCCGCGGCGCGCAAAAAACTGCTAACGTCACCCACCGTTTCCGAATTGAAGCTTTAATGATCCCCCCTACTGATTCTGACCTTCTCCCTGGACTAGGCCAGCGCGTGAAGCTGTTGCGTGCCCGCCGCGGGATGACCCGCCGCATTCTGTCCGAGGAGGCTGGCGTGTCCGAGCGCCATCTCGCCAATCTCGAATCCGGCACAGGCAACATCTCCGTGCTGGTGCTTGCCAACGTCGCCACGGCGCTGGACTGTTCCCTCGCCGAGCTGCTGGGGGATGAGACCACCGCGTCGCCGGAATGGCTGATGATCCGCCGCCTGCTGCACGGGCGCGAGCCACACGAGCTGACCGAGGCGTACCACGCGCTCTCCGACCTGTTCGGCACTGCCGGGGCGGCGCAGAACCGGCGCCACCGCATCGCCCTCGTGGGCTTGCGCGGCGCGGGCAAATCCACGCTGGGCCAGATGGCGGCGGCGGAACTCGGCGTGCCGTTCATCGAGCTACGATCCGAGATCACCCGCCTCGCCGGCTGTGCCCCGGTCGAGATCCAGGCGCTGTACGGCTCCAACGCCTATCGCCGCTATGAGCGCGAGGCCCTGGAGGAAACGCTGCTCACGCATGATGCCTGCGTCATCGCCACCGCCGGCGGGCTGGTGGGGGATACCGCGACCTTCGACCTGCTGCTGCACACCTGCTTCACCGTATGGCTGCAGGCCGACCCGGAGGATCATTTCAACCGCGTGCTGGCGCAGGGCGACCAGCGGATGATGCCGGGCAACCGCAATGGCGTCGATGATATCCGTCTGACGCTGGAAAGCCGGGCCAGCTTCTATGCCAAGGCCGATTGCGCCTTCAACACATCCGGCAAGACGCTGGAGGAAGCCTTCGCCGGGCTGATGACGCTTTTGCGCGAGCAGACCCGCGACGCGGTCATCTGAATCCGGCGCAATCCCGGAACGAATTTTTTAACCCCGCCGTTACAATCCTGCTATGCTCGCTTCTGGAAATGGCCGAACACGCGAACCCGCATTACGACCCGGACTGGGCCGGCCGCATCGCCACGGCCGAGGCTTATTATGCCCGCGCGCAAATGCTGTGCGACGCGGCAATGGCCGCGGGCTTCGGCTCACCCAGGCACCGCGCCGCGCTGGACCGCCTGACCGCAGCCAAGAATGAGCTGGCAGCGGCGCGGCTATCTCAGTTTCGCAGCATCGCCGAATATGCCGCCAGGCGCTTCGCCACGCTGGAAGACGCCGGGGACGGCTTCGCGGTCATTCCGGATTTCGCCGCGTTCACCAGCATCGCGGAGGTGGATGAAGCCTGCGAGCGTGCCGCTCAGCACCGGCGCGAGGGATCGCTGGAATACAAAACCCGGCTGCCGACCGGCCAGCCCCACGGCCTCGCCGCCTTTGCCGAAAAAACCACCGTCATCTCCACCTGGCGGCGTTTCGGCCCGGTGGATACAGGCATCGAGTGCATGGTCACCTTCCACGAGACGGCCGGGCGCTACCATATCTGCCTTGCGCATGGCTGGGGCAGCCTGCGGCACAATTCCAATGAGATCTTCCGCCGCATCGCCACCCAGCTGGCGCGCGAGAGCATCATGCTGCTCCGCCCCGCCGCCGCGCCGGTGTTCCGGCCGGACGGCCACCGCCAGGCGCAGAACCGGGACCTGATCCGCGAGGTCAACGCGCTCGCGGCGAGCTTCCAGTTCTACCGGCACCTGTTGCCCGATCGCGGCCTGCGCGAGCAATTCTCCCGCGTGGACATGGGCTGGGACGGCGCCAGTTTCTACGACCCTGACTGGTCCGCAGCGGTGTATGCCACCCTGCCGGAGGCGTTGCGCGCGGCCGCCGCCACGCCCGCGCCCACGCAACTCACGCACGGCACCGCGGTACTGGCGCCGGGCGGCTGACCCCATTTTCATCCGCCCCCGAATCCGGGCAGACTGGGAGCGAATCCCCCAAGGTAGCCCATGATGACCGCGCCCAAAGCCTATCTCGCCGGACCGGATGTGTTCCTGCCCAACGCCGCGGCGCAGGCGGCGGCGAAAATCGCCATCTGCGCCCGCCATGGGCTCACCGGCATCTCGCCGTTCAACCCGGGGCTGGACCTCACTTTGCCCCCGGCCCAGCTCTGGCGGCAGATTTATCTCGACGACATCGCCATGATGCAGGGCTGCGACCTGATCATCGCCAACCTCACGCCGTTTCGCGGCGCCTCGGCCGATGCCGGCACGCTGGTCGAGCTTGGCTGGTTCCTCGGCCAGGGCAGGCTGGTCTTCGGCTACTCCAACAGCGCCGAGGATTTCGCCGCCCGCTCCCTGGCGCAGATGGCCGCCAGCCCCGACCCCGCGCCCGGGCTGGAGGTGGAGAATTTCGGCCTGGTGGACAACCTGATGATCCAGGGCGCGGTGGAATATGGCAGCGGGAGCAGCCTCACCCTGCCACCGGACGGGCGCTCCCGCGAGTTCGACGCGCTGGACGTGTTCGAGCTGTGCGCCGCCGAAGCGGCCAGGAAACTCGGAGCTTAAGGATTCAGCCTGTAGCCGCCGCTTTCCGTCAGCAACAGGCGGGAGGTCGCCGTGTCCGGCTCGATCTTCTGCCGTAGCCGGTACACATGCGTCTCCAGCGTATGCGTCGTCACCGCCGCGTTGTAGCCCCACACCTCGTTCAGCAGCACCTGGCGCGAGATCGGCTTGCCCTCGGCCCGGTAGAGGAACTTCAGGATCGCGGTTTCCTTGTCGGTCAGGCGGATGCGCTTGCCGTCGGCATCGATGAGCTGGCGCGCCGAGGGGCGGAACGTGTACGGCCCGAGGGTGAAGACCGCATCCTCCGAGGTCTCGAAGCTGCGCAGCTGCGCCCGCAGCCGGGCCAGCAGCTCATTCAGCCGGAACGGCTTGGCGATATAGTCGTTTGCCCCCGAATCGAGGCCGCGCACCACATCGGACTCCTCGGCCGAGCCGGTGAGCATGATGATCGGCGACTTGAAGCCCTTGCCGCGCATCCGGCGGCAAAAATCGCGGCCATCGCCGTCGGGCAGCCCCACGTCGAGCAGCAGCGCATCGTAGCGCGCGCCGTCACCATCGAGCCTGGCCTCGGCCGCCGCCAGGCAGCTGGCCTGATCCGGTGCGAACTCTCCGTCCAACTCAAGCTGCTCGATCAGCGCGGAACGCAGGGCATCGTCATCATCCACCACGAGAATTGGACGCTGGGCCGACATGAGTGCCTCCTTGATACTTGAAGGCAAATATACAGAGTTTTCCGGTCTCTGTAAGCCTCTCTGGCCAGACGCCCCAGTACACCCTATTTGATGATACGTAATGACAAAGCTTGCGCATATCGCGGGGGGCACGCTCGGCCCCCCCCGCACCCGGGCCGTGCACCGGGCCATCGCCGAGGCCAGGCGCGGCGTGCCCGTGGTTCTGGCGGCGCGCCACCCGCTCATCATCGTCCCGGCCGAGACCGTGGGCGCCGAAGGGCTGCGCCTGATCGACACGCTCTCCAACGGCCAGGCCATGCTGCTGCTCAGCCCGTCCCGTGCCGCGGCGGTGCTGCAGCATGAGGTGGCGGACAAGGCCCCGGCCATCGCGCTGAGGCTGGCCAGGCCGTTGATCGACGCCCAGACGCTTAAACGCGCCGCCGACCCGACGCTGGAGCAAATCCTCCCGCAATTCGAGACTACCGAAGCCCCGCCCGAGGCCGAGGCCGCCCTGGCCCTGGCCAAGCTCGCCCGGCTGCTGCCCGCCGTGGTCGTGGCCCAGGTTAAGCCCGGCTGGGCCAGCCAGAAGGCGGGGGCAGATCTGCTTTCGGTGCCTGCCGCCGATCTTCTCGCCTACCCGCTCAACCTCGCCGCCTCGCTGACCAAGGTGGCGGAAGTCGCCGTACCGCTGGACGCCGCGCGCGACGCCAGACTCATCGCCTTCCGTGCGCTGGACCAGGGCATCGAGCACATGGCGATTCTCGTCGGCGAGCCGGAGAAACAGGAAGCCCCGCTGGTGCGCATCCATTCCGAATGCTTCACCGGCGACCTGCTGGGCAGCCTGCGCTGCGATTGCGGCCCGCAACTGCAAGGCGCCATCGCCAGCATGGCGCAGGCGGGTGCGGGCGCGGTGCTGTATCTGGCGCAGGAGGGGCGCGGCATCGGGCTCATCAACAAGCTGCGCGCCTACACGCTGCAGGACCAGGGGCTGGACACGGTGGACGCCAACCGCGCGCTCGGCTGGCAGGCCGATGAGCGCAATTTCCACATTGCCGCCGCCATGCTGGAGGCTCTGGGCATCCACAAGATCCGCCTGCTCACCAACAACCCCGAGAAGGTGAAGGGCCTCGCCGCCTGCGGCATCGAGATCCTCGAGCGCGTGCCGCATGAATTCGCCCCCAACGGCGTGAACGATGCCTATCTGGAGACCAAGGCGCGGCGCTTTGGCCACCTCATTGGTTGAGTTCCTGCTCCAGGACGGCCTGCTCACCGGCGCCGGGCATAGCTTCCGCGCCGCGCATGGGCGCTCGGGCGTCATCCCCGCCACGCAGAAGCGCGAAGGCGACGGCGCCACTCCGTCCGGGTTTTTGCGCCTGGTGCGCGTGCTCTACCGGGCCGACCGCATCCCCCCGCCCGCCTGCGCCGTGCTGCTGGAGCCCATCGGCCCGCTGGATGGCTGGTGCGACGATCCGGCCGACCCGGCCTACAACAAGCCCGTGCGCCTGCCCTACGCTGCCAGCCACGAGGAACTCTGGCGCAACGATCATGTTTACGACGTGATCGGCGTGCTGGACTGGAATCTCGATCCCGTCACCCCCGGGCGAGGCTCGGCCATCTTCTTCCACGTGGCCACGGCGGATTACGCGCCCACGGCGGGCTGCGTCGCGCTGGCGCTGCCCGATATCCTGGCGGCACTCAGGGCCGGGCTGAGCGGGATACGCGTACCGGGCTAATTCTGCGCCGCGTCGAGTTCGATGGTCGCCGTTACATCCGCCGAGACCTGGATGTTACCCGGCGCCGAGACCGGCGGTGCAGCCCCACCCACGGCCATGGCCATCATCGGCACCGGGCGGGGCGGAGGCGCGGCATTCACGGTCAGCGTCTTCACCGGGCCGACGCGCTCATGCAGTTGCGCCGCCACCGCCTCCGCCTGCGCCTCGATCTGATCCAGCGCGGCCACTATTGCCTGCTGCTGCGCCGCCGTGCGCGCCGTGGCGGAGAGATCGCCGCCGAGATTGTTCATCAGCACCCCCTGCTGCTGCAAGTTGCCGAGCAGATCGGCGAAGGCGGCCGATGGCACGCCCCCCGCCGCCTTCATCGTTAATTGCAGCGTCTGGTTGGCCTGATAAGTGGGAGGAGAACTTTGCCCGGGTGGCTGAAATTGCTGGAAGGCAGTGTAGGCGCCGGTGGTGACCACCACGCCGGGCACGGCGCGGGCCTGGGGGAGCACCTTGGACATTTGCTTATTCACGCTGGCCTGCGCGGCGGAGGCGGTGGGCAACTCGGCATGCACGGTCAGCGAGGCCACCGCCTCATCCGGCACAGCCTCGGTCTCGCCGGTGGCGCCGATCGTAAGCATGGTCTGCGCCCCGGCGGGCATGGCGGACAAAGCGAACAGCATAGCGGTCAAGGCGGTGCGGCGCATGGCGTGTCTCCTTGCCATGAGCCTAGCACGGACGGATCAGCCGCGCAGCATGAACTCCGCCCGGGCGAGGTCCGACGCCGTGGTGATCTTGAAATTATCCTCGGTACCCGCGACCATTTCCACCCGCAGCCCGGCATGCTCGGCGATCATCGAATCATCGGTGAATTCCGTCTCCGGCGCGCTCACCACCGCATGGCGGTGCGCGGCCAGGATATCGGCATAGCGGAAGCCCTGGGGCGTCTGTGCCCGCCATAGCCCGGCGCGGTCCACCGTGCCGGTGACGATGCCGTTCTCCACCCGCTTCAGCGTATCCGCCAACGGCACACCCACGACCACCGCGGGCACCCGGTCCAGCGCCGCCAGCGCGGCGGTGATGGTCTCCGGAGCGATAAAGGGGCGCACCGCGTCGTGGATCAGCACCTTCTCGGGCTTCAGCCCGGCGATTCCCTCCAGCCCCAGCCGCGCCGAATCCTGGCGCGTGGCGCCGCCGAACAGCACCGGGGGCAGCTTCTCCAGCCCTTCCACGGCCGCCTCGTACAGCGCCACGTCATCCGGGTGGATCAGCACCTGCACCGCGTCGACATCCTTATGACTGGCGAGCGCCGTGATCGTGCGGCGCAGGATCGGCTGCCCGCCAAGGGTGAGATATTGCTTGGGCAGCGGCCCGCCGAGCCGGTAGCCCCGCCCCGCCGCGACAATCATTGCGATATTCATGGTGACAGCCTGTTCCTGGCGCTGTGTGTATCCGGGCCGGGACCATACGCGCCACGCGCTTGTGGCGGCAAGCTGCGCACCCTAAAATACGGGCAACACAAGCGCAGCAATTTGGAGAGTGCAATGTCCGGCTTTGAATTCACGGCGGGCGCGCAAACGCCGGGGCAGTCGCACGTGTTCCTCGGCCAGGGGCATGAGAGCAACGAGCGCCGCACATGGGCGGTGATCTGGGTCTGCACCGCGATGATGGTGCTGGAGATCGTCGGCGGGCTGTGGTTCGGCTCCATCGCCCTGGTGGCCGACGGCCTGCACATGAGTACCCATGCCGGGGCGTTGCTGCTGGCGGCGTTGGCCTACACCTTCGCCCGCCGCCATGCGCAGGACCCGCGCTTCTCCTTCGGCACCGGCAAGCTTGGCGATCTCGCGGGCTTCACCAGCGCCATCATCCTCGGCGTCATCGCCATCGGCATCGGCGCCGAGGCCGTGCGCCGCTTCTTCTCCCCGGTGCATATCCATTTCGCCGAGGCGATTCCCATCGCGGTGCTCGGCCTGGGCGTGAACGTGCTCTCCGCCTGGCTGCTCGGCGCCGGGCACCACCATGGCCATCACGGCCACGATCATGACGACGACCATGACCATGACCACGACCACAAGCACCACCAGGACAACAACATGCGCGCCGCCATGGTGCACGTGATGGCCGATGCCGCCGTCTCCGTGGCGGTGATCTTCGGCCTGGTGCTGGCGAAGCTCTTCGGCTGGCTCTGGATGGACCCGCTGGCCGGCATCCTCGGCGCCGTCGTCATCGCCAGCTGGGCGGTAACGCTAGTACGGGACACCGGGGCGATCCTGCTGGACATGACGCCCGACGCGCAGATGGCGCAGGCCCTGCGCACGCTGGTGGAGAAAGAAGGCGACCTGCTCGCCGATTTCCATCTATGGCGCCTGGGCCCCGGACATCTCGGCGCCATACTCTCGGTGCAGACCGCCTCGAGCCGGGATGTACAATATTACCGCGCGCGGCTGGAGGAGTTCAGCACGCTGTCGCATGTCACCATCGAGGTTCAGCACAGCGCATGAACTTCACCATCCGCGCCACCACACCGGGCGACGCCGAAGCCATCGCCTCGCTGCGCAACATGCCGGGCGTGCGCCCCAACATCCTCGCTTTGCCGTTCGAGAGCGTGGCGCGTAGCCGCGCCTATATCGCCGCCACCGGGCCGGAGAAGACAAGTCTCGTCGCCTGCGCGGGGGAGCGCGTCATCGGCACAGCCAGCCTGATCCGCGCCAAGGCGCCCCGCCGCGCCCATGCCGCGGAACTTGGCATCATGGTGGCCGATGACCATCAGGGCAAAGGGGTGGGCACCGCCTTGTTCGCGGCGCTCATCGACCTTGCCGACAACTGGCTCAACCTGCACCGGCTGGAACTGGGCGTGTATGCGGACAATGCCCCCGCCCTGGCGCTGTACCGCAAGTTCGGGTTCGAGGTAGAGGCGCATGAGCGGCAGGATGCGTTCCGGGCTGGCGCCTATGCGGACTCCTGTCTCATGGCGCGCATCCGCCCCGGGCTGACGCCCGATACCTCCACCCCGCCGCCACCGTCCGCACCGGCGCCGGATCTGCCCTGGCACCTGCGCGCCGCCGAACCCGGGGATCTGGAAGGCATCACCGCCATCCTCAACCAGCCCATCGTGCGCCACTACACGCTGCGTCCGCCGTTTTCCGATCCGGAGCTGAACCGCCATCTGGCCGAGCCGCCGGAAGAGTTCAAGGTCATCGTCGCTGTGGCGGGGGATACAATTTGCGGCGTCGCCGCGCTCACCATGGGCAAGCGCCGCCAGGCGCATACGGGCGACATCGCCCTGCTCGCCGTGCATGATGCCTGGGCCCGGCGCGGCATCGGGCGGGCGCTGCTCGGCGCTCTGCTCGACATCGCAGATAACTGGCTCAACCTGCGCCGCCTCACGCTCAACGTCCTGGCCGACAACGACACCGCCATCCCCCTTTATGCCGCGCATGGGTTCGTGGTGGAGGGGCGCAAGCGCGCCGACGTGTTCCGCCAGGGCGCCTTCGCCGATACCCTGGCCATGGCAAGGTTGCGCTGAAATGTTTATATTGGCCCCAAAACAAGGAGCGCCAAAATGAGCAGCAACTTCCACTATAAAGTCGTGCCGCATGATGGCGGCTGGGCCTACACCCTGAACGGCGCCTATTCCGAGACCTTCCGCACGCATGACGCGGCGCTGAAAGCCGCGCGCCGGGTGGCCAATGAGCAGCGCGTGCCGGGCGAGAGCACCTATATCGAGTACCAGACCGAGGACGGAAAATGGCACACCGAGCTGGCGCTCGGTGCCGACCGGCCGGACACGGATGTCGTAGAAGATTAGGCTTCTACGACATCCTCGGCGGCGGCGCGGCGCGCTTCCGCCTGGCGCGCCAGCTTGCGGTAACTGCGCAAGCTGAACGGCAGCATCACCATATAGGCCAGCGCCAGCAGCGCGCCTGCCAGATACGGGTCGGCGAGGATCAGCGACGCCAGCACCACCACGCCGAGCAGCATCGGCAGCAACCCCGCATTGGGGATCTTGAAGTTCTTGAAGCTCCACACCGGCAGGGTGGAGACGCTCAACCCCCCCCCCACCACCAGCACCGCCCCGGTGAACAGGGGAAACGCCGCCAGCTGGTGCAGCCAGCTCAAGCCGAGCTGATCCGCCTCCAGCCCCACGAAGAGCGGGAACAGCGCCAGCGCGGCACCCGCCGGGGCCGGCACGCCGGTAAAGAAATTATAGGCGAAGGCGGCTTTCGGCGCGGAGTCCAGCGCCGCGTTGAAGCGCGCCAGACGCAACGCCATGCAAGAGGCGAACATCAGCGGCGGCAGGAAGCCCATCGCCCCCAGCGATTGCAGCGACCACATATACAGCAGCAGCGCCGGGGCCACGCCGAAGCAGAGGAAGTCAGACAGACTGTCCAACTCCGCGCCCAAGCGCGAGGTCGCCTTCAGCATGCGTGCCAGCCGCCCGTCCAGCCCGTCGATCACCATCGACACGGCAATGGCGATCACCGCCGCGCCGTAGCGGTCCTGCATACCAAACCGGATGGCCGAGAGCCCGATGCACAACCCGAGCAGCGTCATCAGGTTGGGCAGCATGCGGTTGAAGCTCAGGCCCGAGAAACGCTGCCGGCGGGGCAGCCGGTGGCGGCGGCGCGGTGGAATCATGGCGCGGCAGGCAGCTCGGCGATCACCGTCTCGCCGCCGATCATGCGCTGGCCGACCGCCACCAGCGGGGTGCAACCCTCGGGCAGATACAGGTCGGTACGGCTGCCGAAGCGGATGATGCCGAAGCGCTGGCCGGCCGTGAGGCTCTGGCCCTCATGCACTTCGCACAGGATGCGCCGCGCG
>NZ_JBKQJR010000042.1:0-16863 GCF_052326845.1 Acidocella sp.
ATGTCGTGCTCGGCACCCGCTTCGCCAAGAAGCCGATCCACCTGAAGATCCCTGTGACGATCGCGGGCATGTCCTTCGGCGCGCTCTCCGGCAACGCCAAGGAGGCACTGGGACGCGGCGCCACGGCGGTGGGCACCTCCACAACCACGGGCGATGGCGGCATGACGCCGGAGGAGCGCGGACACAGCCAGACACTCGTGTACCAGTATCTGCCGTCCCGCTACGGCATGAACCTCGCCGATTTGCGCAAGGCCGATGCCATCGAGGTGGTGATCGGCCAGGGGGCCAAGCCCGGTGGCGGCGGCATGCTGCTGGGGCAGAAGATCTCCGACCGCGTGGCACAGATGCGCAACCTGCCCAAGGGCATCGACCAGCGCTCCGCCTGCCGCCATCCGGACTGGACCGGCCCGGACGATCTCGAGATCAAGATCCTCGAGCTGCGCGAGCTGACCAACTGGGAGAAGCCGATCTACGTGAAGGTCGGCGCGTCCCGCCCGTATTACGACATTGCCCTGGCGGTGAAGGCCGGCGCCGATGTGGTGGTGCTGGACGGTATGCAGGGCGGCACCGCCGCCACGCAGGAAGTGTTCATCGAGCATGTCGGCATCCCCATCCTCGCCGCCATCCGCCCCGCCGTGCAGGCGCTGCAGGATCTCGGTCTGCATCGCAAGGTCCAGCTCATCGTCTCGGGCGGCATCCGCACGGGCGCCGATGTGGCCAAGGCCCTGGCCCTGGGCGCTGATGCAGTGGCTATCGGCACGGCGGCGCTCATCGCGCTGGGCGACAACTCGCCGGAGTTCGAGGAGGAGTACCGCAAGCTCGGCACCACTGCCGGCGCGTATGACGACTGGCACGAGGGGCGCGACCCCGCTGGCATCACCACGCAGGACCCGGTGCTGGCCGCGCGGCTGGACCAGGTGAAGGCCGGGCGTCGTCTGGCGAATTACCTCAGCGTGCTGACGCTGGAGGCGCAGACGCTCGCAAGGGCTTGC
This sequence comes from Acidocella sp., assembly GCF_052326845.1. Lineage (GTDB taxonomy): Bacteria > Pseudomonadota > Alphaproteobacteria > Acetobacterales > Acetobacteraceae > Acidocella. Next base: position 993 of record NZ_JBKQJR010000042.1, read on the forward strand.
GGCAAGAGCCATCTGCATAATCTGGAGCCGGAAGACCTGGTGGCGCTGACCATTGAGGCCGCGGCCATGGCGCAGGTGCCGCTGGCGGGTACCAACTGGATTCCGGGCAAGAACTTCTAAAAGGGGGCTGAACAAGACAATGGCGATTGAGCTGGCCGAAAAGGCGAAAGAACTCGGACTAAAATATTTTCTGATTTCCTACACGGACCTTTTCGGCAGCCAGCGCGCAAAGCTGGTTCCGGCCTCCGCCATCGCGGGGATGCAGAAGAACGGCGCGGGCTTCGCGGGCTTCGCCACCTGGCTCGATCTTTCCCCGGCGGACCCGGACATGTTCGCGCTGCCCGACCCCAGCACGCTGACGCCGCTGCCCTGGAAGAAGGATGTGGGCTGGCTAGCCTCCGACATCTACATGGCGGGCGAAAAGGTTGAGCAGGGCCCGCGCAACGTGCTGCAGCGTGTCATGGCGCAGGCCAAGGCCGCCGGCGTGCAGATGAAGAGCGGCGTGGAATGTGAATTCTTCCTGACCACGCCTGACGGCACGGCGATTGACGACGCGCTCGATACGGCCACCAAGCCCTGTTACGACGCCGGGGCCCTGCTGCGCCGCTACGATGTCATCACCGAGATCTGCGACGCGATGCTGGAACTCGGCTGGGGCGCGTACCAGAACGACCATGAGGACGCGAACGGCCAGTTCGAGATGAACTGGAATTACGACGACGCGCTGATCACCGCCGACCGGCATGTGTTCTTCAAGTTCATGGCCAAGTCGATTGCCGAGAAGCACGGGCTGCGCGCCACCTTCATGCCCAAGCCGTTTCTGGGCCTTACCGGCTCGGGCTGCCACAGCCATGTCTCGCTGTGGGATGGGAGCAAAAACCTGTTCGAGGACGAGGCGGGCGAGCTTGGCGTCTCCCAGCTCGGCTATCACTTCATCGGCGGCGCCATCAAGCATGCCGACGCGCTGGCAGCGCTGCTGAATCCCACTGTAAATTCCTACAAGCGCATCAACGCGCCGCGCACCACCTCGGGCGCCACCTGGGCGCCGAACACGGTGACGTATTCGGGCAACAACCGCACGCATATGGTGCGCATCCCCGAGTCGGGCCGGTTCGAGATGCGCCTGGCCGACGGCGCGGCGAATCCGTATCTGCTGCAGGCCGGCATCCTCGCCGCCGGGCTGGATGGCATCGAGAACAAGATCGACCCCGGCAAGCGCCTGGACATCAACATGTACACCGACGGCCATCTGGTGACCGATGCCAAGCGCCTCCCGCTGAACCTGCTGGACGCGCTGCGCGCCCTCGAGGCCTCCGAGACGCTGAAGGCGAGCCTCGGCGAAGACTTCGTGAAATCCTACATCAAGCTGAAGCACGGCGAGTGGAACGAGTACGCCGCGCACCTCTCCGACTGGGAGCGCAAGGCCACGCTGGATTGCTAAACCCCACGCGCCACGCTGGATTGCTAAACCCCACGCGGGATGCGACGTGAGCAGCATGCTCACGCCGCTTTCCCCCGCCAGCCCGTCTCTCGAACTCCTGCGCGCGCTCAACAACGACCATGCGCAGGAGCTTTCATTTGCCGACGCACCTCGTTTCGCGCATCTCATCGCGCAGGCTTTCTTCGCCGCGCATATTGGCACGGAGGCGTTTCTCATCGCCTTCGACCAGGACGCGGATTACGACTCTCAGAATTTCCTCTGGTTCCGACAGCGTTTTTCGAAATTCGTCTATGTTGATCGCGTGGTGACCGCCCAGGCCGTGCGGGGCAGGGGCCACGCCGCAGCACTGTACAACGCGCTGTTCGCCGCCGCCCGCGCCGCCGGGCATGAGCGCGTAACATGCGAGATCAACGCCGATCCGCCCAATCCGGGCTCGGAAGCGTTCCACTCCAAATTCGGCTTTCAGGAGATCGGCAGCGCCTTGCTGCCCAACGGCAAAACCGTGCGCTATTACGAACGCCGCCTATGAAAAACCCCCTGGCCGGAGCCAGGGGGTTTTCTATTTCAGGCCGAGAGCAGGTTCGCTTCGGCGTATTCGTAGTTGGCCAGCTTGTCCAGGAAGTTGGTGATGTAGTCCGGACGGCGATTGCGGAAATCGACGTAGTAGGCGTGCTCCCACACGTCATAGGTCAGCAGCACCTTGCCTTCGCCGGTCACCAGCGGGGTGGAGGCGTTCGGGCTCTTGGTCACTTTCAGCTTGCCCTCGGGGGAGAGCACCAGCCAGGCCCAGCCGGAGCCGAACTGCGTGGTGCCGGCGGTCTTGAAGGCGTCCTTGAACGCCTCCACGGAGCCGAAATCCTCGACGATCTTGGCTTCCAGCTTGCCGGGGAGCTTGCCGCCGGTGGGCGAGAGGCTCAGCCAGAACTGGCTGTGGTTGAGGTGCTGGCCGGCATTGTTAAACACCGGGGTCAGCTCGGCATTGTTGTGGGAGAGCTTCACCAGCTCCTCCAGGGACTTGCCCTGCAGCGCCGCATTCTTCTCCACCAGGCCGTTCAGCGCGGTGACATAGGCGTTGTGGTGCTTGCCGTGATGCAGCTCCAGGGTCTCCTGGCACATGCCAAGCTCGGCCAGTGCGGAGGTGGAGTAGGGGAGGGAAGGCAGTTCAAACGCCATGGGGCACTCTCCAGTTGTTTATGTTGTGATGCGAATTAGCTATGGAGAGTTGATGCCCCCGTCAAGCGACAGTTTCCTCCTCCGGTTGCGCAGTGCCGACCCCGACCGCTTCTTCTGCACGCTCTTCGCGCCCGCGGACAAGCGCGAGGCGCTGGCGCTGCTCTACCTCTTCAACCACGAGCTGGCGCGCGCGCATGAGGTTGCCTCCGAGCAACTGCTGGCGATGATCCGCCTGCAATGGTGGCGCGAGGTGGTGGAAGGCGCATCCCGCAAGCACGAGGTCGCCACGCCGCTCTCCGCCGCGCTGGAGGCGGGGGTGTTCGCGCGGGAGGATCTGCTGGCGCTGATCGAGGCGCGGGAGTTAGGCGCGGAGCTGGAAGACACGGCGTCGTTCCACGCCTATGCGCGCGACACGGGCGGGCGGCTGGCGCGCATCGCTGGCAAGCTGCTGGGCGCCGATTCGGAAGCGGTGGAAGATCTCGGCACCGCCTACGCCATTTCCGGCATTCTGCGCGCGACCTCGCTGCGCCCGCAGGACGGCACGGCGGATGCCGAACTGATCGCCCATGCAAAGGCCCTGCTGGCCGCCAGGCCGCCGCGCATCGCCCTGGCCGCGGCGCTGCCCGCCGCCTTCGCCCGGCGCGATCTGGGCCGCCCCTACGGCCCGCGCGGCCTTGCCGACCGCATGTCTGTCCTTCGCGCCGCGCTTACTGGGCGGGTGTGAACACCCCGCCGGTCAACGCCTCGGCCACCTGCCACAACCGCGCCCCGGTCTGCGCGTCCAGCGCCTGAGGCATGGTCTTGGCCAGGCCAGGCCGGCCACGGAACTCGCCGATCCCCACCGGCCCGTAATACGCGCCCGGCTTGGCCGCCGGGTCTGTCGCCGCCAGAATCAACGGCCACGCCCCGGCATCGCCCGGCTGCACCACGAAGGCCTTGCCCAGGTTCATCAGCACGGCCATCAGGCTCTTATTGCCCGGCCCGTTCGCCACCAGCTCGGTGGCTGCGATGCCCGGATGCGCCGCCAACGAGAGCAGCCCCCAGCCCCCGGCATCGGAGCGCCGCTGCAGCTCCTGGGCGAAGATCAGCATGGCCAGCTTGGATTGCTGATACGCCGGCCAGGGCTTGTAGCGCCGCTCGGATTGCAGATCCTCGAAAGCCATCTGCCCCTGCCGGTGCGCGATCGACGAGATCTGCACCACGCGCGGGGTAGGGGCATCCATCAGCACCGGCAACAACAGGCGGTTGAGCAGGAAATGTCCGAGAAAATTCACGCCGAATTGCAGCTCGAAGCCCTGCGCCGTCACCTGCCGCCGGTGCGGCGCCATCACCCCCGCGTTGTTGATGAGGATGTCGAGCTTGCCATGCGTTTCCTTGAACGCCCCGGCGAACTCCTGCACCGAGACGAAATCCGCGAGGTCGAGCCTCAGGAACTTCGCCCGACCGGGTGCTTCGGCATTGATCTGCGCCGCCGCCGACTCGCCTCTCTCGGCGCTGCGGCAGGCCAGCACCGTCTCCGCCCCGGCGCGCGCCAGCTCCAGAGCGGTGTAGTAGCCGATGCCGCTATTGGCCCCGGTGACGATGACAGTCTTGTCCGTCAAGTCGGGCAGTTTCGCACCGGGCCAAAGCGACATTTATTATCCCTCCATGAGTTTTGCCGCCTGCACGGCGAAATATGTTAGGATACCAGAACATCCTGCGCGTTTGAACGCAAGCAGGCTCTCCAGCATTGCCTTGTCACCATCCAGCCAGCCATTGCGCGCCGCCGCAACGATCATCGAGTACTCGCCCGAGACCTGGTAGGCGAACACCGGCATCTCGAAGCGGTCCTTCACCCGCCGGATGATGTCCAGATACGGCATGCCCGGCTTCACCATGATCATGTCCGCGCCTTCGGCGATGTCCATCGCCACCTCGCGCAGCGCCTCGTCGGAATTGGCCGGGTTCATCTGGTAGGTTTTCTTGTCGCCCTTCAGCGCGCCGGAGGAGCCGATGGCATCCCGGAACGGGCCGTAGAAGGCCGAGGCGTATTTCGCCGCGTAGCTCATGATGCGGGTGTTGATGAGCCCAGCTTCATCCAGCGCGGCGCGGATCTCGCCGATGCGCCCGTCCATCATGTCGGAGGGGGCGATGATGTCGATCCCCGCCGCGGCCTGGTTCACCGCCTGCTTCACCAGGATCTCCACGCTTTCGTCGTTGGCGACATAGCCATCCACCAAGATGCCGTCATGCCCGTGGTCGGTGTAGGGGTCGAGCGCCACGTCGCCGATCAGGGCGATCTGCGGGAATTCGCGCTTCAGGATCCGCGTCGCCTGGCACATCAGGTTTTCCGGGTTCAGCGCCTCGGACCCTTCCGCGTTCTTCTTCTCGGCCGGGGTGGCGGGGAACAGCGCGATGGCGGGAATGCCGAGCTTTGCCGCCTCTTCCACATGCTTTGCCAAGCCATCGAGCCCGGCGCGGAACACGCCCGGCATGGCGCTGATCTCGGTTGGCGCGCCGCCGCCTTCGCGGATGAAGATCGGCCAGATCAGGTCATCGACCGAGAGGCGGTGTTCGGCCACCAGGCGGCGGGTGGCGTCATCGAAGCGGTTGCGGCGCAGGCGGGTGGCGGGAAAGCTTTGCAGTGTCATGTGCGCATCCTAACCCGGTTCCGCACGCGGCGCGAGGCGGTTGACAGCGCAGCTGGAGGCAAGCTAGCTAGAGCCTCAATTAAGAATGAATTGCAATCGCATCTCAGCAAAGGACCCAGGAATGCGAAGAGGCTTGATCCAGATCAATGATCGGCACGGCGGAGGCATTGAAAACTATTCGCAGTACCAGAAGGCTAGAATGAATTGCAGTTACAGGAACCGGGAGTGGACTCCACAAAAATGACAAGCGCAACCACTCCGCAAACCGCCTCGCGCCGGAGGCTGCCCGGCTGGGCCATGCTGGTGGCCGTATTCGGCCCCGGCCTCGTCGTCATGCTGGCGGATACCGATGTTGGCTCCATCATCACCGCCGGGCAGAGCGGCGTGCAGTGGGGCTACAAGCTGCTACTGCCGCAGTTCATCCTCATGCCGGTGCTCTACATCGTGCAGGAACTCACCGTGCGGCTCGGCATCTTCACCGGCAAAGGCCATGGCGAGCTGATCCGCGAGGCATTCGGTCCCGGCTGGGCGTGGTTCTCGGCCTCCGGGCTGGCGGTGGCCACCATCGGCGCGCTGCTAACCGAGTTCTCCGGCGTGGCCGGCGTGGGCGATCTGTTCGGCATCCCGCATTATGTCTCTCTGCCGCTGGCCGCCGCGGCCTTGCTCGCCATCGTCGTCACCGGTTCGTATCGCCGCGTCGAGCGCGTCGCCATCGCGGTGGGGTTGTTCGAGCTGGCGTTCTTCTTCGTCGCCTGGGCGGCGCATCCGGATGCCGGGCTGATGGCCAGCGAGTCGCTGCACCCGCCCGTGTTCAACGCCAGCTATGAATATCTCGTCGCCGCCAATATCGGCGCGGTGATCATGCCCTGGATGGTGTTCTACCAGCAATCCGCCGTGGCGGATAAGCGGCTGCGGGCCGAGCATTTCCCTGCCTCGCGCTGGGATACCGCGATCGGCGCCGTCATCACCCAGCTGGTGATGGCTGCTGTGCTCATCGCCGCCGCCGCCTCCATCCGCCCGCACGCGCCGCAGGCCAGCCTCTCCACCGTCGGGCAGATGAGCTTGGCCATGACGCCGTATCTCGGCGCCGAGGTCGGCAAGGTGGTGTTCGCCTTCGGCGTGCTGGGGGCGGGGCTGGTGGCGGCCATCGTCGCGTCTCTGGCGCTGGCCTGGGGGCTGGGCGAGGTCGCGGGTTACCGCCGCTCGCTGGAATACCATCCGCTCAAGGCCAAATGGTTCTATGGCGTTTACGCCGTCTGCGTCATCGGCGGCGCGCTGGTGGTGGGGCTGGTGCCCAACCTGATCAGCCTGAATGTCGGCGTGCAGGTGATGAATGCGCTGCTGCTGCCGGTGGTGCTCGGCTTCCTCGTCCGCCTCGCCATGGTCACCCTGCCGGAGAGCCACAAGCTCAAGGGCTGGTACATGTGGGTTGTCTTCGCGGTCTGTGCCATTACCTGCGGCTTTGGCGTGCTGGGCGGCATAGGCGGGCTGTTCCTTAGCTAGTTTCCTTATGCCGCCCCCGCATGATAAGGGGACGGCATGACTCGTTCTTTGATCCTGGCCCTCGGGGCCGACCATGGTGGCGTGAACCTGAAGACACGGCTGGCGGTGGTGCTGGCCGAGGCAGGTCATCAGTTGCTGGATTTCGGCACTGATGGCCCGGAAAGCGTCGACTATCCTGATTTCGCCCACGCGGTTTGCGCCGCGGTGGTGGAGAAGCGCGCCGATTTCGGCCTCCTCGTCTGTGGCACCGGCATCGGCATGAGCATCGCCGCCAACCGCAACCCGGCCATACGCTGCGCCCTGGTGCACGATGTCACCACCGCCCGGCTCACCCGCCAGCATAACGACGCCAATGTGCTGGCCCTTGGCGCCCGCATCACCGGCGAGGAAGTGGCGCTCGATATCCTGCAGACCTTCCTCGCCACCAAGTTTGAAGGCGGCCGCCACGAACGCCGCCTCGCCAAGATCAACCAGAACCCGGAAAACACGCCATGACGCAGACCCTCGCGCGCTTCTTCTCCGCCCCGCTCGACCAGACCGATCCCGAGATCGCCGCGATCATCGGCCGTGAGCTGGCCCGCGAGCAGGACGGCATCGAGCTGATCGCTTCCGAAAACATCGTCTCCGCCGCCGTGCTGGCCGCGCAGGGCTCGGTGTTCACCAACAAGTACGCGGAAGGCTATCCCGGCAAGCGCTATTACGGCGGCTGCGGCCCCTCGGACGAGGTGGAGACGCTGGCCATCGAGCGCGCCAAGAAGATGTTCAATGCGGGCTTTGCCAACGTGCAGGCCAATTCCGGCTCCCAGGCCAACCAGTCCGTGTTCCTGGCGCTGATCCAGCCGGGCGACACCATCCTGGGGATGTCGTTGGCCGCTGGCGGGCATCTCACCCATGGCGCCGCGCCCAACCTCTCCGGCAAGTGGTTCAACGCCGTGCAGTACGGCGTGCGCAAGGATGATGGCCTGCTCGATTACGAGGAGCTGGAGCGCCTGGCCCGCGAGCACAAGCCCAAGCTGATCATCGCCGGCGGCTCCGCCTATCCGCGCTTCATCGACTTCGCCCGCATCCGCGCCGTGGCTGATGAGGTGGGTGCGTATTTCATGGTGGACATGGCGCATTTCGCCGGTCTTGTCGCCGCGGGCATCTTCCCCAACCCGCTGCCGCACGCCCATGTCGTCACCACCACCACGCACAAGACGTTGCGCGGTCCGCGCGGCGGCATGGTGCTGACGAACCACGAAGAGATCGCCAAGAAGATCAACTCCGCGATCTTCCCCGGCCTGCAGGGCGGCCCGCTGATGCACGTCATCGCCGCCAAGGCCGTGGCCTTCGGCGAGGCGCTGACGCCCGAGTTCGTGGCCTACCAGAAATCCGTGGTCGCCAACGCCAAGACGCTGGCGGAAACGCTGGTCCAGCAGGGGCTGGCCATCGTCACGGGTGGAACCGATTCGCATCTGATGCTGGTGGACCTGCGGCCGAAGAACACCACCGGCAAGGCGGCTGAGGCGTCCCTCGAGCGCGCCCACATCACCGCCAACAAGAACGCCATTCCGTTCGACCCGGCGAAGCCCGCCATCACCTCCGGCATCCGCCTTGGCACCCCGGCCGCCACCTCGCGCGGCTTCGGCGTTGGCGAGTTCAAGGAGATCGGCCTGATGATCGGCGAAGTGCTGGACGGCCTGGCCAAGTCCAACGACGGCACCAACGACGCTGCCGAGGCTGCCGTGGGCGCGCGGGTGAAGGCGCTCTGCGCGCGCTTCCCCATCTACCGGTAACACGCCATGCGCTGCCCGTTCTGCGGTGAGTCCGACACACAGGTAAAAGACAGCCGGCCTACGGATGACGGCAGCGCCATCCGCCGCCGCCGGTTCTGCTCGGCCTGCGGTCAGCGCTTCACCACCGTGGAACGGGTGCAGCTGCGTGAGTTGGTGGTGGTGAAGGCCGATGGCCGCCGCGTCGCCTTCGACCGTGACAAGCTGGCCCGCTCCATCCGCGTGGCGCTGAACAAGCGCCCTGTGGAAGAGGAGCGTCAGGAGCGCATCGTCAACGGCATTGTCCGCAAGCTGGAAGCCAGCGGCGATAGCGAGATCAAGAGCGATCAGATCGGCGAGGCCGTGATGGACGCGCTCAAGGCCGTTGACGCCGTGGCCTATGTCCGCTTCGCCTCGGTCTACCGCGACTTCCGCGAGGCCAGGGATTTCGAGGAATTCCTCGGCGGCATGGATGGCGCGCCGTTGGCCACCTCGGAGAGGGCAGGCAATGACTGACGAAGCGCATATGCTTGCCGCCTTGTCCCTGGCCCGGCGCGGCCTGGGGCAAACGGCGCCCAACCCTTCCGTTGGCTGCGTCATCGTCAAGGATGGCCGCGTGGTTGGCCGTGGCAACACCGCCGCCGGCGGGCGCCCGCATGCCGAGGTGGTGGCGCTGCAGGCTGCTGGCGCGGCGGCGCGCGGGGCGACGGCTTACGTCACCCTGGAGCCATGCAATTTTGTTGGAAAATCAGGTGCTTGTACGGAGGCGTTGATAGCCGCCGGGATCAAGCGCGTGGTTGTCGGCGCGACGGACCCGCACCCCAAGGTGAACGGCGCCGGGCTGGCCCGGCTGCGCGAAGCGGGCATCGCGGTGACCGAGGGTGTCCGGCGCGCGGAATGTGAGGCAGTGGTGGAAGGCTTCGCCCTGGTGCAGCGCCAGGGGCGGCCGCTGATCCGCCTCAAGCTCGCCACCACGCTGGACGGCAAGATCGCCACCGCCAAGGGCGAATCGCAATGGATCACGGGCCCCGAGGCGCGCCGGGCCTCGCATGCCATGCGCGGACGGCACGATGCGGTGCTGGTCGGCGTGGGCACCGTGCTGGCGGATGACCCGGAGCTGACCTGCCGGCTCGACGGTTTCCGTGCCGCCAAGCTGGTGCGGGTGGTGGTGGACAGCCATCTGCGCACGCCCTTGCTTTCCAAGCTGGTGCGGGGTGCTACGCAGGATCCGTTGTGGATCCTGCACCGCGATGGCGCTGACCCGCTGCGCTGCAAAGCGCTGGAGAGCGCCGGGGTCAAACTCATCGAGCTGCCGCCCAGCACTGTTGGAGTGGATCTGGTGGCCGGTGTGCAGGCGCTTGCCAAACACGGCCTCACCCGCGTGCTGGTCGAGGGCGGCGGGTCTATTGCCGCCAGCATGCTGCGCGCCAGGCTCGTGGACCGTCTCTCCTGGTTCCACGCCCCTGCCGTCATGGGCGGCGATGGCTGGCCCGCGGCGCAGGCTTTCGGCATTGCCCGGCTGGAGGAGATGCCGCGCTTCCGCGCCGTCTCGCGCCAGCAATGGGGCGAGGATGTACTCACCAATTTCAGGAAGATCGGATAAATGTTCACCGGATTGATCACCGGCATCGGCACGGTGCGCGAAGTGCAGCCCCTTGGCGGCGGCAAGGATGCCCGTTTCGTCATCGCCACGCCGGATAACGATGCCTGGACGGATGCCGAGAAGAAGCTCGGCGCCTCCATCGCCTGCTCGGGCGTGTGCCTCACTGTCGTCGAATCCGGGGCGGACTGGTTCGCCGTCGAGGTTTCGGCCGAGACCCTCTCCAAGGCCACGCTGGGCACCTGGAAGCCGGGCAGCAAGATCAACCTCGAAGGCTCGCTGCGCCTGGGCGACGAAATTGGCGGGCATCTGGTCTCCGGCCATGTGGACGGCCTGGCCGAGATCGTCTCCGCCACGCCGGAGCACGGCTCCACGCGCTGGGTGTTCCGCCTGCCGCCCGATCTTGCCCCCTTCGTCGCGCCCAAGGGCAGCATCGCCATCAACGGCGTGTCGCTCACGGTCAACGAGGTTGAAGGCCGGAACTTCGGCATCAATATCATTCCCCACACCGCCGCGCACACAAATTTCCATACCTTGCAGGTAGGAGATGCGGTGAATGTGGAAATCGACATGCTGGCGCGCTATGTCGCCCGCCAGCTCAGCTTCAAGGGCGCGTGACCTCCGCGCGCCAGTCAAGGAAAACCGCCGTATGCAAGGCCTGAAGACCTCCACGCTGCACGACTATATTTCCCCCGCTTCCGAGATCATCGAGGAAGCCCGGGCCGGGCGCATCTTCATCCTGGTGGATGACGAGGACCGCGAGAACGAGGGCGATCTCGTCATCCCCGCGCAGTTCGCCACACCGGACGCGATCAATTTCATGATCAAGCACGCGCGCGGCCTGGTCTGCCTGGCCATGACCAAGGCCCGCTGCGAGGCGCTCAGCCTGCCGCTGATGACCCAGGCCAACGGCACGCGGCACGAGACGGCTTTCACCGTCTCCATCGAGGCGAAGGAAGGCGTCACCACCGGCATCTCCGCCGCCGACCGCGCCCGGACCATCGCCGTGGCGATCAACCCGGAGCTGGGCCGTGACGACATCGTCTCCCCCGGGCATATCTTCCCGCTCATGGCCCGTGATGGCGGCACGCTGGTGCGCGCCGGGCATACGGAAGCCTCGGTGGACATCTCCCGCCTCGCCGGGCTGATCCCCGCCGGTGTGATCTGCGAGATCATCAACGACGACGGCACCATGGCCCGCCTGCCGGACCTCGTCGCCTTCGCCCAGCGCCACAACCTCAAGCTCGGCACCATCGCCGACCTCATCGCCTACCGCCGCGCCAATGAGAAGCTGGTCAAGCGCGTTGAGCAGGGCAATGTCGCCTCGGCGGACGGGCAGAGCTGGAAGATCATCGCCTTCGAGAGCAAGGTGGATGGGCTGGAGCATCTGGCGCTGGTGAAGGGCGACATCTCGGGAGAGGAGCCGGTGCTGGTGCGCATGCATGGCATGGACCTCATCGCCGACGTGCTCGGGGCTGGGCACATCAACGCCCTCCACGGCGCCATGGCGCAGATCACCGCTGCTCAGCGCGGCGTGGTGGTGATCGTGCGCGAGCAGCGCAAGGCGGCGATGTCGGCGGGCATCCGCGCGCTCGTCGAGGGGACGCGGCCAGTCTCGGACCTGCGCGACTACGGCATCGGCGCGCAGATCCTGCTCGATCTCGGTGTGAAGAACATGATCCTGCTCTCCAACCACAAGCGCCATATTATTGGCCTGGATGGCTACGGGCTGAACGTGGTCGAGCAGCGCCAGATCGGGGGGGAGGCATGAGCACGGCTGACGCTCCCGCCGCGATCGCCCCCCGCGTGCCCGGCGCCGCGCCGCGCATCCTGGTGATCAGCGCGCCCTATTACCGCCAGGTGGTGGACGGCATGCTCGCCGCCGCCCGCGCCATTTTCGCCCAGGCGGAGGCCAAGGTTTCGGTCGTCGAGGTCGGGGGCGCGTATGAGCTGCCACAGGCCCTGGCGATCGCCGCCGACTCTGTCCAGGACTTCGATGGCTATGTCGCCCTGGGCTGCGTGGTCCGTGGCGAGACCGACCATTATGATTTCATCTGCGCCGCCGCCATGGACGGGATGATGCAGGTGGCCACCCGTCAAGTGCTCTGCCTGGGCACGGCGCTGCTCACGGTGGACAGGCTGGACCAGGCCCTGGCCCGCAGCCATGAGACCGGCTCCAACAAGGGGGCCGAGGCCGCCGTGGCCTGCCTCAAGCAGATCGTGCTGAAGCGGGAGTTGGCGGCATGAGCGGCCGTCCTCGTACCCTCTCGCGCGTCGCCGCCGTGCAGGCGCTTTACCAGGCCGAACAGGCCGGACAGAGCGGCGAGGCCGTGATCGACCAGTTCGTGCGCCACCGCATCGGCGACCCGCCGGGCAGCGGCGGGGTGGAGGAGGGGCGCTTGCCCGCCGCCGATGTGCCGCTCTTCGCCCGCATCGTCCGCACCGCCACGCAGCAGCAGGACACCATCGACGGCATGATCGCCAGCGCCCTGCCGGAAAGCTGGCCGATGAACCGGCTGGACCCGGTGCTGCGCGCGGGCATGCGCGCCGGTGGCGCCGAGCTGTGGATGAGCGACGGCCCGCCCGCCAAGGTCGTGATCAACGAGTACATGGACGTGGCGCATGGCTTCTTCTCCGGTGAGGAGCCTCGCATGCTCAACGGCGTGTTGGACCGCCTCGCGCACCTGCTGCGCCCGGCGGAGTTCCCCGCGGCCAACTGATGCCTGACGAGTTCTCCCGCATCGCGCGGTATTTAGCGCCGCTGGCGGGAGAGGCGGGGCTGGGGCTGAAGGACGACGCCGCCGTGCTCGCCCCGCCGCCGGGGCGCGAACTGGTGCTCACCGTGGACCAGATGCTGGAGGGGGTGCATTTCCTCTCCGGCGAAGATCCGGCGCTGATTGCGCGCAAGCTGCTGCGCCGCAACCTCTCCGACCTTGCCGCCATGGGTGCGGCGCCGCTCGGCTATCTGCTGACCACGGCGCTGCCGGTGGCACTGCCCGAGGACTGGCTGGCGGGCTTCGCCGCCGGGCTGCGCCAGGACCAGGAGATTTTCAACATCGAGCTGCTCGGCGGGGATTCGTCATCCTCGCTGCATGGTATCGCGCTTACGGCCACGCTGCTGGGCACGGTGGCGCCGGGCGCTGCGCTGCGCCGCAACGGGGCCAGGGCAGGGGATGAGATCTGGGTGACCGGCACCATTGGCGACGCTGTGCTGGGCCTGCAGGCGCGGCGCGGCCAGCGCAAGGACCCCACGGGGTTTTTCACGCAGCGCTCCCTGCTGCCGGCGCCGCGAGTCGGGCTGGAACTGGCGGGGATCGTCTCCGCCGCCATCGATGTCTCGGACGGGCTGGTGCAGGACCTCTCGCATATCGTGGAGGAATCGGGGCTGCGCGCTGTCATCGAGGCGGGGCTGGTTCCGGCCTCGCCCGCGGCGGCAGCTCTGGGCGAGGAGGTGCTGCAGGCGCGCCTCACCGGCGGGGATGACTACGAGTTGATCCTGGCGGTGCCGCCAGGGCGCGCGGAGGCCCTGAAGGCCGCCTGTGGCGATCTGCCGGTGACAAAGATCGGCGCATTCGAACCAGGGGCAGGGGTGTGCGTGCTTTCCGGCGCCGGGACGGAAATGGCCTTCAAGTCCCTGGGATGGAAGCATTTTTAAGAAATTAACCAGAAACGGGTTAATGAGCTCCGCACGCACGCAAAAACCCCCGGAGCAAAAGCGCCGGGGGGACGGGTTGCGGCAGAAAGAGCAGCGTCGCGGGTGCGGCGCTTACTTGATCTTGGCTTCCTTGAACTTGACGTGCTTGCGCACGACCGGATCGTACTTGTTGAGCTCCAGCTTCTGCGTCTGAGCGCGCGCGTTCTTCTTGGTCACATAGAAGTAACCAGTGTCAGCGGTGGAAACGAGCTTGATTTGAACGACGTTAGACTTTGCCATGATTACGAATCTCCAGAGCGCGCCGTATGGCGCAGGTTAAGCGGTTTCGTCAAGTGCGGGTTTGGCTTCTAGCGCAGCAAAGCTGCCTGATAAGCGGTCTGTGAGGCCAGGATATGGCTGGCGGCGGTAAAGTCCATATCCGTTCCGATATCGGCCGGGCACTGGTTGCGGATTTGCAGCACGCTATCCATGTCCACAGGGGCGCGCATCGCTCGTGCCGCCGCCACGGCCATGGCCTGCATGTTGCTGCCCTTGTCCAGCGATGCCAGCTCGGTATCCAGCATCTCGGGCCCCAGGCTCGTGCAAACCTGCGGCATCACCCCCAGGCTTTGCATAGGCCAGCCGTGCGGGGCCAGCACGCGGCTCCAAGTCACGTACAACTCGCCGCCATCGGGCAGGCTGGTCAAGGTCTGCACCAAGCCCTTGCCCAGCGTCTCGGAGCCAATGACGACTGCCCGGCCATTATCGGCCAGGGCGGCAGCCAGGATCTCCGCCGCGCTGGCGGTCTGACCATCGACCAGCACCGCCAGCCTCGCGCCAAGTGTGAGGTCGGCGCCTTCGGCGTTGAAGCTCTGGTCCGCATCCGGGTCGCGCCCCACGGTCTGCACGATCATCCCCGCGGGCAGCAGCGAATCCGCCACCAGCACGGCCTGGCGCAGCACGCCGCCACGGTTGCCGCGCAAATCCAGCACCAGCCCGGTGGGGGCGGGGCGTTGGGCCATCAGCGCAGCGAGGGCGGTGGTGAGCTGGTCGGCTGTGCCCTTGTTGAAGGCGCTGATCTTCAGCGCGATCAGCCCGGGGCCGGGCGAGGCTTCGGGGAACACGGTCTGCGGCGGGACGAAGCCGCGGGTCAGCGTGACCTGCTCTTCAGTAGGCGGGCCGTCCGACGTGTCCTGCAACGAGAGCGTGGTGGTGCTGCCGGACATGCCGTTCATGTTGGCGTTGAGCGTGGCGACCGCGCCGGGATAGGCGGCTCGGCCATCCACCGAGAGCACGACCAAGCCTGGGGTGAGACCGGCATTCTCGGCCGGGCTGTCCGCTGCCACGGCGCTGATCACGACATGGCCGGCTTTGCTGTCCAGGGTGAGGCCCGTGCTGGCGAGGCCCATGAACACCAGCTGGTTCTGGGCCGCCACCGTTGGTGTCTCGTAGCGGGAATAGGGGTCGAAATGGTTGAACAGCTCGTCGAAGAAGCTGCTGACGATCTCCTGCGTGCCGGCCTGCTGCAAGGCGGGCGAGGCGGCATAGGCGGCGGCGGCGATCTGCGCGGCGGCCTTGCCCCAGCCGGCGGCGTCGTTGTCAGCGGGTGCTTGGATGGCGAGCAGCAGCGCGTTGGGGCCGTAGAGGCGCACCTGTCCCTCTTGCAGGGTGGTGTTCAGGTCCGGGTCCAGCGCCGCGAGGCCGTTCAGGCCCCAGATCGTCATCTGCGGGATGGTGAGCGGCTGCAGCGAGCGCGGGGCGATATAGGTGAGGGCGGCGGACCACACGGCCCCGGCGGTGGCGGCATCGAAGCCCATGGGGGCGGCTTCGGCCGTGCGGGTCCACAGGCCGCCGCAAAGGCAGACGACAATAAGGAGAACCGCGCGCCTCACCTGCGCCGCTTCTGCTTGTGCTTGGGCTTGCCGGGCGTGGCGCCCGGCGCGCGTCCGGGTTTCGCCCGCAGGGACTTGCCGCGCCTGACGGGGCCGGGCAGCGCCTCGGCCACGCCGAACAGCAGCCCGCCGGTGACAGGCCGGGCCTCGTTCAGCCGGACCTCGATAGGTTGTGCCAGGGAGAAGACATGGCGGCTCCGGCGGCCGGACACAGTTTGGGTGGCTTCATCGAAGACCCAGTAATCAT
>NZ_JBKQJR010000043.1:0-10841 GCF_052326845.1 Acidocella sp.
GGCCGAAATAGTCCAGGATGGCCTTTTGACCATCAAAATCCCCCTTGAACAACTTGGTGGGGGGTTCATGCCAGTGCGCATTAGGCGCCATGACAGTCTTCATGGCCTCCATATCGCGTGCTGCAAAAGCCTCGTAACCGCGCCGCACGATGGCGAGATTGCGGGCTTCTTGCGGATCTAGATTTGCCATTTTTGTTTCCTCCTAAAAAACTCTTGGATGAAAAGCGCCCGTCACATCTCGTAGCAACAGACGTACATGTGATGAGTCGTCTGCGTTTGTGGAACACAGAAGCTCAACACAGGTCTCGAAAAATGCGAATATGCAAAACGGCGGTACACAGTTCATCTGGTACCCGGTTGCCAGAACGGAGTTTCCTTATATCGCAACCGAGGTGACCGTCACCCGCTCTGTCTGGTTACTGTTTTGTAAAAACATGATTTGCTGTCTGTAAAAAAGCAAATCAAAGGTCCGTTGCTCGCTGGCAGAGTGCATAGCAACGCAGCGGCAACGGCCGTTTAGGTTGTTAAATTGCCGGTGTTGCGCAGTGACAGAATCGTTGCGGCCTTTCCTGGGGCGGCGTATAACAAGCTTGCCGTAAAGGGCCGTTCAGGAGAGTTTCAACAGAGTGAGGAATTCTCTGGGGGAAGTGTTTGTCACTGAACCGATATCACTAGGCGCGCACTCAGAATTTATTAATTAAGTCGGGCAAGTTGGCCATGGCCAGTGACTTCTTGAATTAGGCAGATTGACCGAAAAACATATTTGCCAGTGCGCATTGATGCGAGGAAGGAGAATGCAATGCAAAAGCTTGATCAAAAAACCGAGCATAAGTCATTCAAAAGCCCGGATGAAATTCGGAACTTCCCAAATGGCAGACTCGAAATTCTCAATGTTGGCGGCGCAGAGGTTGGTCGTCTGATCCTTAACCCTGGTTGGCGATGGTCGAATGACGTCAAACCGATCGCCAAGACCTCCAGCTGCCAGGCTCCGCACTTTCAATATCACGTGGCCGGACGGATTGCGATCCTGATGGACGATGGAACCGAAATCGTCGCCGGTCCGGGGGACGTAACGTCCCTGCCCAAGGGGCATGACGCATGGGTGGTTGGTGATGAGCCTGTTATCGTGGTCGATTGGTTCGGGGCCAGCAACTACGCCAAGCAAACAGGTTAGCTGGCTTGGCTGAATTTACACGCAACGAAATGTAAGGGGACAATCATGGCGCGCAAATATGTCGACTGTCGGCAATTTCCTGGCGAGACGAAGTGCACCGTCGCCATTTCCGCTGACAGTGAGAAAGAGCTGATGGAAGTCGCCGTGCAACATGCGGTGGCTGTCCACGGCCACAAGGACACGCCGGAATTTCGGGAGCAATTGAAGCACGCCTTCAAGGAAGGCATGCCCTCCGCCTGATTTTGGTACCCATGGGTGGGCGGTGACGAAGGTGCTGTTCACCGCCTTGCGGATTTACCCCTGTTTCCAGGGCAGGCCCTCGGCCTTCCACCCCGCCACATTGCCCCGGTGGCCGCGCGGGTCGGCCGGGCCCTCGAACCCGTCCTTCACATTATACACATGCTTGTATCCCGCCGCCTTAGCCGCCTGGGCTGCCGCCATGCTGCGCGCGCCGGAGCGGCAGATGAAGTACACATGCTGCTCCGGCTCCACATGGGCGGCGGTCAGCGCCTCCACGAATTTAGGGTTTTGCTGCATGGTGGGGTAGGCCTGCCACTGGATTAGAATCGGCTGCTTGCCCGTCTGGATCAGGTCCGGCAGGCCGACAAAGCTCCACTCCGCGCTCGTGCGCACATCGCAGAGCACGGCGGACGGATTGCTCATGAGCGCTTCCCACACCTGTCGTGGCGCGACATCTTCGATCATAATATCCCCCGGCGTATAGGTTTGACGCAACATAGCGAGGACAGGGTCGAATGGAAACAGTGGCGGACGGGCTGATCGGGGCAATCGGGGGGACGAGGCTGATCAGGCTGAAACGGGCCTCCGCCGCCACCGGGTGCGAGATTCTGGGCAAGGCGGAGTTCCTCAACCCCGGCGGCTCGGTGAAGGACCGGGCAGGGCTCGCCATTATCCGTGACGCCGAGGCCACGGGCCGGCTCAAGCCGGGCGGCATCATCGTGGAGGGCACGGCGGGCAATACCGGCATCGGGCTCACGCTGGTGGCCAACGCGCTGGGGTATAAGTGCATCATCGTCATGCCGGAGACGCAGAGCCGCGAGAAGATCGACTTCCTGCGCATGATCGGCGCGGATTTGCGCCTGGTGCCGGCCAAACCGTTCAAGGACCCGGACAATTACGTGCATGTCTCGCGCCGTCTGGCCGAGGAGGTGGGCGCGGTGTGGGCCAACCAGTTCGACAATCTGGCCAACCGGGAGGGCCATCGCCTGACCACGGGCGCGGAGATCTGGGAAGAGACCGGCGGCAAGGTGGATGCCTTCACCTGCGCCTGCGGTACTGGTGGTACCCTCGCAGGTGTTTCTCTGGCGCTGAAGGCCCGCAAGCCGGGGGTGAAGATCGTGCTGGCGGACCCGGAGGGCAGCGGGCTCTATGGCTGGGTGAAGACTGGCGACCTGAGCGTGACCGGCTCCTCGATCACCGAGGGCATTGGCCAGTCCCGCGTGCCGGGCAACCTGGAGGGCGTGGCGATCGACGATGCCGTGCGCATCCCGGACCCCGAGGCGCTGGAGCAGGTGTTCGACCTGCTGGGCAATGAGGGGCTCTCGGTCGGCGGCTCGGCCGGCATCAACGTGGCGGCGGCGATCCGCGTGGCGCGGGACCTTGGCCCCGGCCATACCGTGGTGACGGTGCTGTGCGACGGCGGGGCGCGCTACCAGAGCAAGCTGTTCAACCCCGAATTCCTGCGCTCCAAGAACCTGCCGGTGCCCTCATGGATGTAACCGATCCCGCGGCGCTGGACGCCGAGGAACTGCTCGCCGCCTATGCCGCCGAGCGGCTCAACCCGCTGGAGGCCCTGCAGGCGGTGACGGAGCGCATCGCCCGGCGCAACCCGGAGATCAACGCCTTTGCCGTGATGAACCCGCAGGCGCTGCAGGCGGCGCGGGCGAGCGCCCTGCGCTGGGCCGAGGGCAGTCCCTGCGGCGCGCTGGACGGCGTGCCGGTGACGGTGAAGGATCTGGTGGATGTGGCCGGGCTGCCGACACGGCGCGGCAGCAAGGCGACAGACCCCACCCCCGCCGCCGAGGATGCACCGCTGGTGAAGGCGCTGCGCCAAGCGGGGGCGGTGATTATCGGCAAGACGACCACCACGGAGTTTGGCTGGAAATCGCCCGGCGACTGCCCGCTCACCGGCATCACCCGCAACCCGTGGAACACGGCGCACACGCCGGGCGGCTCGTCCTCGGGCGCGGCGGCAGCGGCGGCCTCGTTCTTCGGCCCGCTGCATGTGGGCACCGATGGCGGGGGCAGCATCCGCATCCCGGCGGCGTGGTCCGGCGTTGTTGGGCTGAAGCCGACGTTCGGCCGGGTGCCGCAATGGCCGTTGGGCGCGTTTGGCCACATTGCCGTGGCCGGGCCGCTCGCCCGCTCGGTGCGCGACGCGGCGCTGATGCTCTCCGCGCTGGCGGGGTTCTGCGCCGCGGACCCGTTCTCCCTGCCCGAGCCGAAGCGCGATTTCCTGTCGGGCATCGAGGACGGGGTGCGTGGCCTGCGCATCGGCCTGCTGCACAGCCCGGGCTTTCCCGCCCCGGTGGACGCGGACGGCATGCAGGCGCTGGAGGAGGCACGCCAAGCGCTGGAAGAGCAGGGGGCTTTGGTGCGCGAGATCAGCCCCGAGCTGCCGGATGTTTCCGAGGTTTTCGCCAAGCTGTGGGGCGTGGCCCTGGCCCGCGTGGTGGATATGCAGGCCGCCGACAAGCGCGCGCTGCTCGACCCCGGATTGCTGGCAGTGGCGGCGCGGTTCCGCGACACCCCGGCGCTGGAGCTGGTGCAGGCCGAGGCGCTACGCGTGGAGGCGGCGCATGTCATGGCGGCGCTGGAGGTGGACGCGATTCTCTGCCCCGCCGTGCCGCATTGCGCCCCGCTGGCCGAGGCGAAGGTGGACGACCCCGTGGCCGCACTTTTGCGGAACTGGGCGCCGTGGACCTTCCTGTTCAGCCTCACCCGCCAGCCGGCGATTTCTGTCCCCATGGGGGTGAACGCCGCCGGGCTGCCGACGGCGGTGCAGATTGCCGCGCCGATTTACCGCGATGATGTGGTGTTGCGAGTGGCAAGGGCGCTGGAACGGGCGGTGGGATAGGATTTGTCATTGCGAGCCGCGCGGTAGCGCGGCGCGGCAATCCATCTTCGATGTCACTGGCTGGAACGATGGATTGCTTCGCCGCACTTTGCGCGGCTCACAATGACGGTGCGGGCGGTTGCGTTATATTGGCGTCATTGCGAGCGCAGCGAAGCAATCCATCTTCACGTGAGCAGCCCATCATAGAGATCAAGCCAATCCGAGTTGTTCTGCATAATCAGCCGGACTTTCGCGGCGCGGGAGCCAGCTTTGATCTGTTTCTCACGGAGGATGGCGGACTCCATGGTTTCGTGAATTTCGTACCAGACAAGCGCCTTTACGCCATATTTAGCGGTGAATCCGCCAGTGGTTTCATTGCGGTGCTGGGCGATGCGTTGGATGAGGTTTGAACTCACGCCCGTATAGATCGTGCCGTTCTTCCGGCTCGCCAATATGTAAACGGCGGGTTGCTTCATGTCGTGAACCGCGCTTGTCTTGGAAAAGATGGATTGCTTCGCTGCGCTCGCAATGACGGGGTTAATCCCCCCCCTCCTTGGCCACCCGCACGCGCTCGATGCGCCGTCCGTCCATGGCCAGCACCTCGAACTTCCAGCCGCCGAACACGATGGCGTCGCCCGCGCGGGCGGGGCGCAGCAGCAGCGCCAGGATCAGCCCGCCCAGCGTGTGGTAGCTCCCTTCATTCGGCAAAGTCGGCAGGTGCAGCCTGGCCTTTGTCTCGTCCACCGGGGTCAGCCCGTCCAGCTCGTATACTGAATCGGATGCCTGTTGCGGCGCATGTGCGGACGGACCGGCATCATCCGCGTCGCCGACAATGGCTTCCAGCACGTCCGCCGCCGTCACCATGCCTTCGAAGCTGCCGTATTCGTCCAGCACCAGGGCGATGCCGAGCGCCTCGCCCTTCAGCCGGTCCAGCGCCTCCAGCGCCGTAACGGAGTCGGGGATCGCGATGGGATGGCGTACCGCCGCGGCAATCGAGAATTCCTTGCCGGCCAGCACGCGGTCCAGAATGTCCTTGGCCTGCACCACGCCGGCCACGTTGTCGATCGCGCCGTCGCACACCACGAAGCGCGAGTACGGCGCGGTGCGCAACCGGGAGATGATGTCCTCCTTCGGCGCGGTGCGGTCGAGCCAGACGATCTCGGTGCGCGGCGTCATGATCGCGCGTACCGGCTTGTCGGCCAGGCGCAGCACGCGCTCGATGATGTCGCGCTCCTCCGTCTCCAGCACGCCGGTCTCGGCGCCCTCCACGAGAATCGCCTTCAGCTCCTCCTCGCTCACCGCGCGGGAGCTCTCCGGCGCCGGGCCGAAGGCGCGCAGCACCAGCGAGGTTGTCTTGCCCAGCAGCCACACCGCCGGGGCCGCCACACGCGCCACCACGTTGAGCGGCCCGGCCATCGCCGTGGCCACGCGCTCCGGGTGGCGCAGCGCCAACTGCTTGGGCACCAGCTCGCCGAACACCAGAACGAGGAAGGTGATGACGATGACCGTGCCCGCCACCGCCACCGGCGAGGCATAGGGGGCGAGATGGGGGATGCGGGAGAGCGGCACTTCCAGCCGGGCGGCCAGCTGGTCGCCGCCGAACGCGCCGGTGAGGATGCCGATCAGCGTGATGCCGAATTGCGAGGCGGGGAGGAAGCTCTGCGGGTTGTCCGCCAATATGCGGGCGCGGGCGGCGCCGGGCACGCCCTCGCGCTCCATAAGGCCGAGCATGGCCCGGCGGGCCGAGACGAGGGCGAGCTCCGCGAGCGCGAAGGCGCCGTTGAGCAGGATGAGCAGAGCCAGGATGAAGAGCTGAAGAGCGAGGACCATGCCATGCTTGTATCGAAAAATTGCGTGGCGTGCAGCCATGCCGCGCATGGCTGATGCACGGTTTGCCTTAGTTGGGACACAATCGCGCCCACGCAACGCCTTACTGGACCGTCATAAATCGTTACACGCGGGGCTAATCCCGGGTTTTTTCGGATCGCAAGGCCATGACGTACCAGTCGCAAATCCACCGCCAGGAGGCGCACATCTCCACCGTCAAGCCCCGCAAGGGCTGGGGCAACCCGGGTTCCTGGGCGGCAGCCCTCGGCGTCGGCGTGGTGGCGTTTGGCTTGTGGGGCGCGGTCAACCGTCCCGCCACCAACATCGCCCCGTATCATGGCGAAATCGGCGGTTTCGCCTTCTCGCCCTTCCATAAGGGGGAGAGCCCGGAGACCGGCAACTACCCGAGCACGGCCGAGATCAAGTCCGACCTCGCCTTCGCGGCCAAATACACCCACAACATCCGCACCTACACGGTCGAGGGCGATCTGGGGCAGATCCCGGCCCTGGCCGAGGGCATGCACCTCAACGTCACGCTTGGCGGCTGGCTGGACCGCCACCCGGACGCCAACGCCAAGGAACTGGCCAAGCTGGTGCAGGTGGCCAACGCCAACCCGGACGTGACGCAGATCATGGTCGGCAACGAGACCGTCCTGCGCGCCGACCTCACCGTTCCGCAGCTCATCGCCGACATCAAGCAGGTGCAGGCGCAGACCCATGTGCCCGTCTCCACCGCAGAGCCCTGGCATGTATGGTTGAAGCATCCTGAACTCGCCAACCAGGTTGATTTCATCACCGTGCACCTGCTGCCCTACTGGGAAGGCGTGCCCGAGAACATCGCCGTGCAGGACGCGATGAACCGCCTGACCGCGGTGCATGACAAATTCCCCAACAAGCGCATCGTCATCGGTGAAATCGGCTGGCCGTCGGACGGCATCGACATCGGCGCCGCCCGCGCCAATAACGTGAACCAGGCCCGCTTCCTGCGCGACTTCTTCAACCTCGCCCAGCAGGACCACATCGACTACTTCGTGATGGAAGCCTTCGACCAGCCGTGGAAGACGAGCTTCGAGGGCCGCGCCGCCGGGTATTGGGGCATGTTCACCCTGGACCGCCAGGCCAAGTGGTCGCTGACCGGCGCGGTTGAGAACAACCCGAACTGGCTCGAATACGCGCTGGGCGCGTGCCTGGCCTCGCTGGCGGCCACCATGCTGCTGCTCTCCCGCCGGCCGGACATCCGCTTCATCGGCAAGTTCACCTTCGCGGCGCTGGTGGAAGGCTTCACCGCCATCCTCGCCATGCTGTTCATGAACATGAGCGAGACCTATCTCTCCCTCGGCGCCGCCGCGGTGTGGGGTGCGCTGGCCGCGGGGCAGGGGCTGCTGCTCTTCCTGCTGATCGCCGATAGCTTCGACCTGGTCGAGACCATCTTCGGCCGCGTTGCCAAGCGCCATTACGAGCCGATCCCGGCTCCGTCCAGCGCAAGACTGCCGAAGGTCTCCATCCACCTGCCCATCTGCAACGAGCCGCCGCACATGGTGAAGCAGACGCTCGATGCCCTGGCCGCGATGGATTACGACCGCTTCGAGGTTCTGGTCATCGACAACAACACCATGGACCCGGCGGTATGGGAGCCGGTGGCCGAGCACTGCGCGCGCCTCGGGCCCAAGTTCCGCTTCTTCACCCTGGGCAAGTACAAGGGCTACAAAGCCGGCGCGCTGAACTTCGCCCTGCGCGAGACCGCCCCGGATGCCGAGATCATCGGTGTGATCGACTCCGACTATCTGGTGGACCCGGACTGGCTGCGCTGCATGGTCCCCGCCTTCGACAACCCGAAGGTCGGCTTCACCCAGTCGCCCCAGGACTACCGCGACAATGACGGCGGTTTGTTCAAGCGGATGATGTTCTGGGAGTATGCCGGGTTCTTCCACGCCGGCATGGTCACCCGCAACGAGCGCAACGCCATCATCCAGCATGGCACGATGACCCTGGTGCGCAAGCAGGCGCTGCTGAACGAGCACGGCTGGGCCGAGTGGTGCATCACCGAGGACAGCCAGCTGGGCCTGCGCCTGTTCCGCGCCGGGTACGAGGCCGTGTACTCCAAGAAGTCCTTCGGCAAGGGCGTGATGCCGGACGACTACAATGCCTTCCGCAAGCAGCGCTACCGCTGGGCCTATGGCGCCATGCGCATCGTCCGCGCCAACGCCAGCGCTCTGCTCAACCCCTTCAACAAGGAGCTGACGCTCGGCCAGCGCTGGCACTTCATCACCGGCTGGCTGCCCTGGTTCGGCGATGCGCTGGGCATCGTGTTCCTCACCATGGGCCTCGCCTGGTCGGTTGGGCTGATCCTGGACCCGGTGCGCTTCGAGTTCCCGATCGCCCTGTTCATGCTGCCCTCGATCGGCCTGTTCTTCTTCAAGATCGTGCAGATCCTGGCCCTCTATAAGAACCGCGTGCCTTGCGGCTTTATGGACCGCGTCGGCGCGGCGGTGGCGGGGCTGGCGCTCTCCCACAGCATCGGCAAGGCGGTGTGGAAGGGGCTCTTCACCAACAAGCTGCCCTTCCTGCGCACGCCGAAGATGAAGGACGCCCCCGCTTTGGTGCAGGGGCTGGTGATGGCCCGCGAGGAGCTGGTGCTCCTGGCCCTCACCTGGGGTGCTGCGCTGGGTGTTGGCTTCGGCCACCATTGGGCGACGCTGGAGACCAAGCTCTGGGTCGCGGTGCTGTTCACCCAGTCCATGCCTTATCTGGCGTCGGTCGGTGTCTCCATCCTGGCCTCCATGCCGGCGAAGGAAGCCAAGCCGGTGGTGCTGCCTGCCGCTGCCAAGGCGCCCGTCTCGCTCGGCGCCATGCACCCGGCCGCTGGCGACTAAGCAAGAGCCTCCCTGTTCTGCACTTCGGCAAAGGGCCCCGTTTTCGGGGCCCTTTTTGCGTGTGCGCCCAGCATGGGCGCATTCTTGTGGGTGGAAGTCCCATCGTAAGCTGGTCACAGCGAGCGAAGTGAAGCGCAACTGCGGAAGGGTGACCGACCGTGGGGAGGAAGCGTGGATCGAAACTGCGGGCCGATGAACAAGAACTGGATATGAGGCGCTGCCGACCAGGGCGAGCGGGCACGAAACCGCGAAGCTCTTGTGACCAAGGGGCGGTAGCGTAAATTCGGCGGTCGTGCAGCGAAGGAGTGCGTTCTTACCTGGGGAGATCTCGCCTCACGTCTGAAAGGGCGACGGTGTCGAGCCGGAGCGAGAAGTCAGCCGAGGCCGTAGTAGTCAGCGGGAGACCGTTAGCGAAGGGCCGAACGAGAGAGAGTGAAGTTCACCCGAGGATGTATGAGGCCATGCGTCAGATGCCGGAAGCGACCGGGAGATCGGAGAGGGAAGCGGGTGAAGCCCGTCTAAACTCGGGTCTTGACGAAGCCGAGCTCCCGCCACGGGCACTGAACGACACCGGGCCGGGACTGCTGAGTGCGGTCCTGGCGCGCGAGAACCTTCTGCGGGCACTGAAGCAGGTGCGGGCCAACAAGGGCGCGGCGGGTGTGGACGGGTTGGACATCGACCAGACGGCCACCATGCTGCGGACCGCGTGGCCCGCGATCCGCGACAGTCTGTCGAAGGGGACGTACCGGCCATCGCCGGTGCGTCGCGTGATGATCCCGAAGCCGGGGGGTGGCGAGCGCGAGCTTGGCATACCCACGGTGCTGGACCGCCTGATCCAACAGGCGCTCCTGCAAGTCCTTCAGCCGATCCTTGATCCTAGCTTCAGCAAGCACAGCTACGGCTTCCGCCCGGGGCGAAGCGCGCACGATGCCGTCCTTGCGGCGCAATCGTTCGTGCAGTCCGGGCGGCGCGTCGTGGTGGATGTGGACCTGGAGAAATTCTTCGACCGGGTTGACCACGACATCCTGATCGACCGTCTGCGCCGGAAAATCCATGATCCAGGCATCATCCGCCTGGTTCGGGCCTATCTGAATGCCGACATCGCCGATGGGGATGCGACCATCAAGCGGAACCGTGGCACGCCGCAAGGCGGGCCGCTGTCGCCGCTCTTGGCCAACCTGCTGTTGGACGAAGTGGACAAGGAACTTGAACGGCGGAGCCATGCCTTCTGCCGCTATGCCGATGATTGCAACGTCTATGTGCGGTCTAAGCGGGCGGGGGAGCGGGTGATGGCTCTGCTACGGCGGCTCTACGGCCAACTCCACCTGACGGTGAACGAGACCAAGAGCGCCGTCGCCAGCGTCTTTGGCCGCAAATTCCTCGGTTACGCCTTCTGGGTGGCGCCGGGGGGCGTGGTCAAACGGCGGGTTGCCAGCAAGGCGATCAAGACGTTCAAGGTCCGCATCCGTGAATTGACGCCCCGCGTAACGGGACGCTCCCTGCACACGATAACGGAGCGGCTACGCTCGTTCGTTCTGGGATGGAAGGCCTACTTCAGGTTGGCGCACACACCAAGAGTCTGGCGAGAGCTGGACGAATGGATGCGTCATCGCCTGCGGGCCATCCAGCTCAAGCAATGGAAACGCGGCGGGACTATCTTCCGGGAACTGACGGCCTTGGGGGCCAAACCTAATGTGGCCCAGCAGGTGGCGGGAAACGCCCGCCGTTGGTGGCGCAACAGCGGGATGCTCCTCAACTCCGTCCTCACAATCGCGTGGGCAGACCAGCTAGGAATGCCCAGACTCGCCTAACCTCAATCTCTCGAACCGCCCGGTGCGGACCCGCATGCCGGGTGGTGTGGCAGGGGAGCGATCAGTGATGATCGCCCCCT
>NZ_JBKQJR010000044.1:0-6648 GCF_052326845.1 Acidocella sp.
CGCGTGAGCTTGCCGTCGTACGAGCGATTCATCTTGGAAAGTCAAATAAAGTTATAGCATATGAGCTAGGGATGTGCGAAGGGACGGTCAAAGTTCTAGCGCGGTAACTGTGCCGGACCCAGGCGGCGGGTTCGACGGCTGGTCCCCCGCCCAAGTTGGCATAAATAAGTAGTCGACCGGCACATAAAATCCTCCGGCGAGAACAAAACGCACGGCTTCAATCGTAATTTCAAAGCCAGAGGTTACCGGGATGTACCCCTTTGCGCCGTAGCTAATTGCAGCCTTGGCTGTTTTTGTGTCGTTCTTATACGCGAGGACGATGATTGGAATGCTTGGTGCGATTTGGGAGAGGAGCTTGAATACGCTTTCGCTAGGCTCGTTATTATCGTCCAACGCAGAAAGCAATATTAATTTCGGCGTCTGATCAGCAATTCGTTGTAGCTCAATAGCTTGTGAAAAAGTGCGAATTTGTAATGGCAACGCGGATTGCATGCTGCGCCGAATACACTCCCGTATGAAAGCGCGGCTTTCTATGAGCGCGATAAATTCATCAGTTTTTGTACCGACACTGCCGCAGGCTTGCGGATCGGCGCCTTGAGCGCGAATGGAAGCGTTCACGGTCTGAGTCAACGCTTGAGCGCCATCAAATTGGATAAGGCTGAAATCGGCTGCCATCGTTCTCCCCTTTAGACGAGACTCGGCTGAGGCATCAAAAAGTTCCGCTTGGTCCGCGCGCAAACGAGGACCCCCAGTGCTTTGGCTGCGATGTGCCCGAAACCCCGAAAATCAGGCAATTGTCCCGCATCAACAACGTTCGTTCGTAACCTCGCGTGAAAGCGAGCACGACCGCAATCCAACAGTTGCATTCCCTCGCGTAACGCAACACCGTTAGCGCAAAGTTGATGGCGTGTAAACATAAGTTGCGTGGTTCGCCGCTGCCCAAAGGAGGTATGCGCGTTGGGCATTTGGAGCCTTTCAGTTATCGGCGCGGGTACCCACTGGAGGTCCAAGAGCTGGCCGTGTCTCCTAAAATCGTAGCGACTTTAAGCTCGCCAGCTACTCCGATGGGTCCAGCTGGCTTCGATGGTGAGCACACCCGGATCAATGAAAGGGTTGTAGAACAAAGATCGAGCGTGTTGCATTCACGATATACAACCTGACGGGCCCGACGCCGAATTATGATCCCGCTCGCTGGACAAGAGAGCGCAACTGCGGCCGCCCCGGGCGGAGTGGGACGGCGCGGGTTCGGACGCCGGGGTGACACCCGGGAAGATCGTGACGCTCGCCTTGCAGGCGTGGCCTTCGTGTGCGCCCGCCTAACAACTACGGCCGGGCGAAGAACGCGCCTTCTGCCACCGCGACGGCAGCCGTAAGCTCCTGTCCATTCATTAGAAAATCGCCGTCACCGGCAAAACAAACGACGGTCCGTTTCGGGAACACCCGCGCCGCGCCGATTGCGGCCGGAAGGCCAAAGCCCATCGAGCCGGAGGTGGGCCCGATTTGCTGCTCAACTTGACGGAAGCATAGAAAGCGGCCGACCCAGATGGCAAACTGCCGGCGCCAGTCGTGAAGATCGCGTCGGGCGCCCGGCGACGTAGTGCGAGCATAATTTCGCTGACAGCCAGCGGCAATCTCAGCAAAGGACAACAATTTCGTGGAACGCCGCTGATGACGTAAATATCTCGGACAGTACGGTAATGCGATGACGATGGCGAGGGCCGCATGAGCGCAGAAAGCGCTGGTCGGCACAGCACCCGGCGGCCTACCGGTTCAGATGACCCGGACCCAGAGGCCATGTTGGACCTTAGGCATGAGGAGAGTGAACGTGCTGCACAAGAACTACGTCGCAGGCGAGTGGGTGGCGGGAGTGGAGGTCTCGCGCAACATCAATCCGTCGGACACGAACGACGTTATTGGTGAATATGCGCAGGCCGATGTTGTCCAGGCAGGCGCCGCGGTCGAAGCGGCCCACGCCGCCTCTGCTGAATGGGCGCGCACGACCCCACAGGAACGACACGACATCCTTCTGAGGGCCTCGGCGGAGATCCTGGCTCGGCGCGAGGAATTGGCGCGCCTTCTCGCGCGCGAAGAGGGTAAGACCCTACTCGAAGCGACATACGAGGTCGGCCGAGCCGGACAGATCTTTGATTTCTTCGCCGGCGAAGCCCTACGACTCCCGGGGGAGAAGTTCGCCTCGGTCCGGGCCAATGTCGAGATCGACGTGACGCGCGAACCTATCGGCGTCGTCGGGGTCATTACGCCGTGGAACTTTCCCATCGCAATTCCCGCCTGGAAAATTGCTCCGGCCCTGGCTTACGGCAATACGGTCGTGTTCAAGCCTGCTGATCTCGTACCCGGCTCCGCGCACGCCCTTGCCGAAATCCTCGTTCGCGCGGGCGTCCCAAAGGGCGTGTTCAACCTCGTTATGGGGCGCGGGTCGACGGTTGGCCAGGCGATCCTCGACCACCCGCAAGTCGACGCCGTCACGTTCACCGGTTCGGTTGCGACCGGCCGGCGCGTCGCGGCGGCGTGTGCGGGCGCGATGCGGAAGTTCCAACTCGAAATGGGTGGCAAGAATCCGCTCGTCGTGTTAGCGGACTCTGATCTTGCCAATGCGGTCGAATGCGCCGTCAACGGCGCCTATTTCGCCACCGGACAGCGCTGCACGGCTTCGTCGCGGATCATTGTCGAGAAGTCGATCTACAAGCGATTTGCCGAAGCGCTAATCGAGCGCATGCGTGCGCTCGTAGTCGACAACGCCTTGACGCCGGGGACCCACGTTGGACCCGTGGTTGATGCAACGCAGCTTGATCAGGATCTCTCGTACATCGCGATCGGCCAAGCAGAAGGCGCAAGATTGGCGCTCGGCGGAGAACGCCTCCAGCGCGCGACGCCCGGCTTCTATCTGTCGCCGGCTCTGTTTGTCGACGCCGACAATGCGATGCGCATCTCGAGGGAGGAGATTTTCGGCCCCGTCTCGACCATGATCGCGGCGAGCGATTACGACGACGCCCTAGAGATCGCCAACGACACCGCCTTCGGCCTTTGCGCGGGCATATGCACGACGAGCCTCAAGCACGCCACGCATTTCAAACGCCACGCCGAGGCGGGCATGGTCATGGTCAACCTGCCTACGGCGGGTATCGACTACCACGCGCCATTTGGCGGGCGCAAAGGCTCCAGCCTCGGGTCCCGCGAGCAAGGCCGATACGCCGCGGAGTTTTATACAACGGTGAAGACGGCCTATACGTCGCCCTGAAGAAGCCGGGGTTGCGCGGCTCGTCATCTGACCGACAGGCGCCGCAGGTCCGGCGGGACGGGCGGCTCGCGAACGAAAGAAGGATGGCGCTTACCCTTTCGCGCGCTTGCCCTTCGTCTCGACCCGATATTCGATTGAAGATGCCGCAGGGCGAATTTTCGGGCCCGCAAGAGAGGATCGCGGCTCGGTGTTAGGAAGAAGCCGAACCCAAGGGGCAGTCCCCGATGGGTGGACGCCCTTTCCCTGCCCCCAAGCTCGCGGCTCAGACGCTCCGCGCATCTGGGGGGGGGCGCCTTTCGAAGTGAGCCAAGCAAAAGGCTGGAAGTGAGCGCGACATGACACTGGCCGACGCGACCCACGTGGGCCTGCGGCTGGCACACTCACGGCGCATCGCCCTCATCGCGGCGCGCAGCCGACCGGAACCAGGACTCCATGACTTTCATCAAGGGACGCCACAGCGCCCAGCGCCCGGGTCAGCCCGGCCAGCACCTGCGTGCAGCGCAGCCCTACCGCCGCCTCCACCAGCTCGTCGCGGCCGCGGAAATAGTGGTACAGCTGGCCCTTGCCCGCCCCCGCGGCCGCCAGCACGTCATCCAGGCTCGCTCCGGCCACGCCGCGCTCGGCGAACAGCTCCGCGGCGCGCTCCACGATCCGCTCGCGGCTGGCGCGCCCGCGCCCGGTCCTCGGCTCGCCTGGCATGTGCCTATGCTAGTCCGTTTCTGTACCGGACAGTCCAGTGGCGTGACCCGGCAGTGACCGCCAGCGCCGCATCATGGCGCGGCTGCCGCGGAGCGGCCACGCTCTAAGGCGGCAGAAAGTCGGCGAACAAGACCGCGCGGCGGACCCAGGCATGGAGTGCGGCGGCGGTGGCGGTTCCGCCGGGTGCCACGTAAACGTAGCCGTTCATCGGGCGCCCGGTGAAGTCCATCGGCCGGGTGAACGGCTGGCCGAGTGCCTCGTCCGCGCCCTCGGCGCCCAGCCGCAGCACTAGGTCGGCGTGGATGACACCGCAGCACATGTGCCCGTGCAGCAGGAACGCGATCCCGCCGAACAACATGCGCTATCTATTGTCAAGGGATAGCTATCAATTGTGAAGCGTAAGGGAGGGCCGCTCGGCAGGATGAGCGACACCTATAGCCAGGGCTGCCCGATCGCGATCGCGCTGGATGTCATTGGCGACCGGTGGATGCTGCTGCTGCTCCGCGATCTGGCGCACGCCCCGATGAGGTTCACCGACCTGCAGGCCATCAACCCGAAGATCTCCCCCAACCTGCTCAGCAAGCGGTTGCGCCAGCTGCAGGACGGCGGGCTCGCCGCCAAACGGGAGCTGCCGCCGCCAGCAGCGGCCACGGTCTACAAGCTCCGTCCGGAGGCCCGCGATGCCGTCCTGCCCGTCCTGAACGCGCTCGGCCGGTTCGGGGCCCATCTGTTCCAGGCCGCTCCCGCCGCCCCGGTCGATGCCCTGCTTGAGCAGATGCGGCGCAACGGCCACTGGGTGCTGGCCAAGGGCATCGACCTCGAGGCGGCCTTCCGGTTCAAGCTGCACCCGCACGACTTCGGGCTCACCGTCGGGCCAACCGTGTTCGAGCCCACCCGCCAGCCACCAGAGCGGCCCACGGCCACCATCGAGTCAGACACGGTCACAGTCACCCGGCTGTTCAACGCCGGCCTCACCCTTGGCGAAGCGGAGGGACAGGGCCGGCTCCGGATCACCGGCGACCGGACCGCCGCCACCACCCTCCTCGACCGGCTCAGCCTCGGACCCCTGCTGCCGTGATCACACGTCCGCAAGCCGCGACGCCTCGCGGTTGGCGGCTTACCCGGACTGGTCACCTGCCGCTGGGGACGGCGGCAGTTGCAGCCGGGCTGCGCGCAGCGTGAGATGGGACTGGCCCAGGACCGGAAGCGAGAGCACCGGCGCCACGCCGACAGGCCAGGCATGCAGTCGCGGATCCGGGCCGCCAGGGAGTCCGCGAAAGAGCGGGCCGCCAAGTGGATGTTACGCGTACCCAAGACGAGCAGGGCGGACATCAGCGACATGCTGCGCGAGATCGACCGCGACCCGATCGCGATCTTCTTGGGGATAGGCCGTCCAGGCTGAGGCGTCCACAGTGCCGGTACCTGACTGGGCCCTTATCAACCAGGGCCTGCCCGGCACCCTAATTCCCTAGGTTAACAGTTCCGGGATCTCACGGACTGCGCCGGATCACCCCCCGGAAAACCGGTGGTGCGGGTCCTCATCCCTCCTGCCTCTGCTCGCCCGCATTCAGTTGATCTCCTGCTGTGCGGCCACCACTACGGGGCGTCCGTGCCCGCCCTGGCAGCCGCCGACGCAGTGATCATTGACGACCGGCGCAGTGGTAGAACCAGCGTCAGCGAGCATGAAATAGGCGATATCGCGCCCGCCGGCCGGTTGTGACGGGCCGCCGGGCGCCCTGGAGGTGAGTGAGATGACCCGGGAAGCCGATGTGGTCCGGTCACTGGTGGAGATGGCCGACACCCTGGTCGAGGACTACGACGTCGTGGACTTGCTGACCGGGCTGGCGGACCGGTGCGTCGATCTGCTCGGCGTCTCCGCCGCCGGGGTGATGCTGGCTTCTCCGGCCGGCAGCCTGGGGCTGGTGGCCTCCTCCAGCGAGGCGATGCGGCTGCTGGAGCTGTTCGAGCTGCAGGCCCAGGAGGGGCCGCGCCTGGACGCCTTCCGCACCGGGGAGCCGGTCGGGCCCGAGAACCTGCAGGCCGGGGCCGGGCGGTGGCCGTTGTTCGCCGCCGCCGCCCTGCAGGCCGGGTTCGCCTCGGCGTCCGCGCTGCCGCTGCGGCTGCGGGAGGCGACCCTCGGCGCGATGAACCTGCTCAGCATCACCCGGGCGCCGATGGATGAGGCGGACCTCATCGTCGCCCGGGCCTTCGCGGACCTGGCCACCTTGAGCATCACCCAGCATCGCGCCAGCGCCGAGGCGCAGCGGCTGAACGAGCAGCTGTCCGCCGCCCTGACCAGCCGGGTGGTGATCGAGCAGGCCAAGGGGGTGATCTGCGAGCGGGCCGGCGTCGACCTGGCCGAGGCTTTCACCCGGCTGCGGGCCTACGCCCGCAACCACAACCTGCGCCTCACCGATGTCGCCCAGGCCGCCATCGACGGCACCCTGGATCCCGCGGCCTGGGCCGGCTCCCCCGGGGAAGCGCCCCGGCTGGTTCACCTCGAGGTCAGCGACGATGGCCGCACCGTCGCCGCAGCCGAGGTGATCACCTCCGAAGGACCTGGCGGAACCGCCCGGGTGTCGTTGCGCGCCGAGTCCGGGCACATCACTCCGGGCCGCCGCGCGAGCCTGGTCGACGCGGTGCTGGATCTTCCCCAGGTGCGGGAAAGCGCGCGCTTGGAGGCGGCATTC
>NZ_JBKQJR010000045.1:0-21952 GCF_052326845.1 Acidocella sp.
CGCCAGCCGGATTCATCGGCGCCGCGCGGGGCGATCTTTAAGCCGCCATGGTGCCCGGCATCGACCAGGTAGAATTCCAGCTCCACGCCCAGCGCCGGGGTGAGCCCCACCGCCTGGAAGCGCTCCAGCACGCGGGCCAGCACGCCGCGCGGGTCCAGGTAGAAATAGCTGCCATCGGCCTCGCACACCATCACGCGCATGCCCTGGGCGGAGGGCAACACCGCCCAGGCGCTGATGACGATGCGCGAGGCCGATGGCAGCTATTTCTACCTCGACCCGCGCGGCGTGCTGGCCCGTGTGCTGGAGCGTTTCAAGGCCGCTGGCCTCACCCCGGCGCTCGGCGTGGAGCTGGAATTCTACCTCGTCGATAATAGCGGGCATCATGGCGGGCTGAAGATCGCCCCGCGCGGCGCCGATGAGTCCGGCTGGCGCGGCTGGCAGGTGGATGCCGTGGGTCTCGGAGAAATCCGGGAATACGAGCCGATCCTGCGCGAGATGATGGCGACCGCGCGCATCCAGGGCATCGAGATCGAGTCGCTGATCTCCGAGAACGGCCCCGGCCAGTTCGAAGTGACGCTGAAATATAACACCGATGCGCTGCGCGTGGCCGATAATGCCACCATGTTCAAGCGCAGCATCAAGGAGATTGCGCGCAAGCACGGCCTCACCGCCACCTTCATGGCCAAGCCCTATGGCCATTGCGCGGGCAGCGGCATGCATGTGCACATGTCGATCCTCGATGCCATCGGCCAGAACATCTTCACCGGCACGCCGGAGCGCGGCTCGGAGAGGTTGTACCATGCGCTGGGCGGCATCATCCACGCCATGCCGGACACCATGCTCACCCTGGCGCCGCATGCCAATTCCTACCGGCGCTTTGCTCCGGGCGTGCACGCGCCCACCTATGGCGACTGGGGGCATGACAACCGCATGGCGGCGGTGCGCGTCATCACCGCCGACCCGGCGGCTGCGCGCATCGAGCATCGTGTTGCCGGGGCGGACTGCAACCCGTATCTCTCCTTTGCCTCGCTGCTCGGCTCGGCGCTGCTGGGGCTTGAGACCAAGGCAGATCCGGGCCCGGAAACCTTCGGCCAGCAACGCAGCCCGCACGCCCCGCCGCTGCCCATCGCCTGGTCCGGCGCGGTTGCAAAATTTGCGGAATCCGCGGCGATCGCCAATATCTTCGGGGCAGACTTCCAGCGTCTGTTCACCGCATGCAAACGCCAGGAGATTAGCGAGATGCGTAAGCGTATTTCCGATGTCGAATACGACGCCTACCTGAAAAACGCATGAGCAAGGTCACCGTCGCGGCCACGCAGATGGCCTGCACCCCGAACGCGCATGAGAACATCGCGCGGGCGGAAAAGCTCATCCGCGCCGCGGCGGCGAAGGGCGCGCAGGTCATCCTGATCCAGGAATTGTTCGAGAGCCCCTATTTCTGCCAGGACCAGATGTACGAGTTTCTGGCACTCGCCACACCGCTGGAGGAAAACCCGGCGGTGAAGCGGTTTCAGGCGCTGGCGCGGGAGCTGAACGTGGTGCTGCCCGTCTCGGTGTTTGAGCGCGCCGGGCAGAGCCGGTTCAATACGGTGGTGATTGTGGATGCGGGCGGCGAGGTGCTCGGCCATTACCGCAAGTCGCACATCCCGGACGGGCCCGGCTATTCCGAGAAGTTCTACTTCTCCCCCGGCGATACCGGCTTCAAGGTCTGGCAGACGAAATACGCGAAGATCGGCGTCGGCATCTGCTGGGACCAGTGGTTCCCCGAATGCGCGCGGGCGATGGCGCTGCAGGGCGCGGAGCTGCTGTTCTACCCCACCGCCATCGGCTCCGAGCCGCAGGACCCCACGCTGGACTCCAGCGGCCATTGGCAGCGCACCATGCAGGGCCATGCCGCGGCGAATCTCACGCCGCTCATCGCCTCCAACCGCATCGGCACCGAGCCAGGGTGCCGGGGCACCGAGATCACCTTCTACGGCTCGTCCTTCATCACCGACCACACCGGCGCCAAGGTGGCGGAAGCCAACCGCACGGATGAGACGATCCTCACCGCCAGCTTCGACCTCGACGAGATCGCCCGCACCCGCGCCTCCTGGGGCGTGTTCCGCGACCGCCGGCCCGAGCTGTACACGCCGCTGCTCACGCTGGATGGCAAGACGTGCCACCAGGCCGTGAAATCGTGACGACACCACGCGCGGCGGGTTTTGCCATGCCGGCGGAATGGGCGCCTCATGCCGGGTGCTGGATGATCTGGCCCGAACGTCCGGATAACTGGCGGCTGGGGGCAAAGCCGGCGCAGCGCGCCTTCACCGCGGTGGCGAGCGCGATCGTGCGCTTCGAGCCGGTAACGATGCTGGTGAGCGGGCGGCAATACGCGCATGCGCGGGCGATGCTGCCGGGTGCTGTGCGGGTGATCGAGGTCAGCACGAACGATTCCTGGGCGCGCGATGTCGGGCCGAGCTTCCTGCTCGGGCCAGCGGGCGAGGTGGCCGGGGCGGACTGGCCGTTCAACGCCTGGGGCGGTTTGAAGGGCGGGCTGTATTTCCCCTGGGATCTCGACGACCAGGTGGCGGGCAAGATTTTGGGGATCGAGCGCGCCCGGCGCTTCCGCGCGCCTTTCGTCACCGAGGGCGGGGCGATCCACGTGGATGGCGAAGGCACCGTGCTCGTGGCCGAGCAATGCGTGCTGAACGAGAACCGCAACGAGGGCATCGCGCGCCAGGACATGGAGCGGATGCTCAAGGATTATCTCGGCGCCTCGCATGTCATCTGGCTGGGCCAGGGCGTGCCGGGCGATGAGACGGACGGGCATGTCGACAATCTCGCCTGCTTCGTCCGCCCCGGCGTGGTGCTGCTCACCTGGTGCGACGACCCCGCCGATCCGCATTACGCCGTGAGCCGCGATGCCGAGGCGCGCCTGCTGGGCGCGCGCGACGCGCAGGGGCGCGAGCTTGCCGTGGAGCGGATTCCCATGCCCACGCCGATGTTTATCACTGAGGAAGAGGCGGCGGGTGTGGATGCCACGGCGAGCGGCATGAGCCGCGCCGCCGGCGAACGCATGGCTGCTTCATACGTGAATTTCTACATCGCGAATGGCGCGATAATTGCACCGTCCTTTGGCGTGGAAACCGATAGTGCGGCGGCGATGGTGCTGGCCCGGGTGTTTCCAGAGCGGGAGATTGTGATGGTGCCAGCGCGTGAAATTCTGCTCGGGGGAGGCAATATCCATTGCATAACCCAGCAGCAGCCAGCGAACAAAAACTAAGCAAAAAGGGAATGGAATGAGTACGAAACTGAAAGCTGACGCCTTATCGTTTTTCGAATCCATCATCATGGGCATAGCGGGTTCCGCGCCCGCGTTTTCCATCGCGGTGGCGATTTCGGGGCTGCTGGCGGCGTCGGGCAAGGTGTCGCCCAATGCGCTGCTGATCTTTGCCGTTCCCATGCTTGGCATTGCCGTGGCGTATAAGGGGCTCTCGGCCAAGATGGCGAACGCCGGTGCTGCCTATGAATGGACCAAATCCGTGTTTGGCGGATTTTTTGGCTATTTCTCCGGTTGGGCGCTGCTCATTGCCTCCATGGTGTTCATGGTTACCGGCTCCGTGCCGCTCGGTACCGCAACGATCGACTTCGCGTCCGTTATACATTTGTGCGACGCGTCGTTGGCGAACAATGTGTGGCTGACGACCATCATCGGCGCGGTGTGGTTTGTCGTCATCGGTCTGGTGCTCATCGCCGGCATCGAGCTGACCAGCAAGGTCCAGGTGGTGATGAGCACCATCGAGCTTGGCATCCTGCTGATCGTCTCGATTGCCGCGTTCGTCCATACCGGCGTGGGGGGGGCGGTTTCGTCCTTCAGCTGGTCCTGGTTCGGCTTCAACTACCCGGCGGGCACTTTTGCCTCGTCCGCGCTCATCGTCGTGTTCCTGTACTGGGGGTGGGACGTCACCAGCAATCTCGCCGAGGAAACCAAAGGCCACGAATATAACGCGGCGGGCCAGGGCGGGTTCCTCAGCATCTTCGTCACCATCGCCTCGTTCGTCGCCTTCACGGTCGCGGCGCTGATGATGTTCACGCTGGCCACCGCTTCCGGCTTTTCCGACAATCTGATCGTCCATGTGGCGCAGGCGGCGGGCCTCGGCACGGCCGGCACGCTGGCCGCGACGCTGGCTTTGGTGCTCTCCAGCATCGCGACGCTGGAAACCACGATGCTACAATTCTCCCGCACCCTATTCGCCATGGGGCGGGACCGCGCGCTGCCGCCCTATTTCGGCCAGGTGAGTGAGCGGACGGTCACCCCGGTGCGCACCATGTACCTGCTGCTGGCGGTGGGGCTGGTGATGATCTTCGTCTCCAGCTTCCTGCCGTCCATCGCCACCATCCTCTCGGACTCGGTGAGCGCGATCGCCGTGCAGGTCTGCTACTATTACGGCTTGGCCGGGCTGGTTTGCGCCTGGGTGTACAGGGACAGCCTGAAGACCTCGTTCTGGGGTTCGGTGCAGTACGTGGTGTTCCCGGCGCTCAGCGCGCTCACGCTGTTCGTGCTCGGCCTTTACGCGCTCTCCACCTACAACACCACGGTGAAGGTCGTGGGGATTGGCGGCCTGGTCATCGGCATCCTGTTCTACCGGCCTTCCGGCTACGGCACGCGCGTGGCTGACATCCTGGCCGAGGAATAAGCCTCGCGTCATCAAACCGGGGCCGCGAGGCCCCGGTTTCTTTTACAAAGCCCTCCGGAAGGTCAGGTTCAGCCGCACGGCGCCGAGCAGCGCATGGCGGCCCGGGCGCAGCGGCGCCACGCCATGAAAATTCAACCGCGTGGTCCCGCCCCACGCCACCACGTCGCCGCTGTGCAGCGTCAGCCGCGCCGGCTTGTCCGTGCGCTTTGCCCCGCCCCACAGGAATACCGCGGGCAGCCCCAGTGAAACGGAGACGATGGGCGCGGAAAAATCCGCCTCGTCCCTGTCCTGGTGCAGCGCCATTTTCGCGCCCGGCTCGTAGCGGTTGATCAGGCACACATCCGGGCTGAACCCGGCGAACCCCGCCTCGGCTGCGGCGGCCTGGGCCAGCTTCACGAACAACTTGGGCATCTCCGGCCAAAGGCGGCCGGTCAGCGGGTCGTGCCGCTCGTAGCGGTAACCGCGCGCATCGCTCACCCAGCCCGCCGCGCCGCAATTGGTCATCGCGGCGGACATCTTCCGCCCGCCGGGTGTGGACATCACGCGCAAGGGGGCGGCCGCCGCCACGTCCAGCGCCGCGGCGATCAGCGCCGCCTCCTCGGCCAGTGCGAAACCAGGCAGATATGTCAGCCCTGGCGGCGCGGCGCCGAACAGGTCCGGGGTCACGGGGCCTTATCCGGCGAGCATCAGCGCCACCACCAGCGCCACTGCCACGCCTTGCAGGATCACGCGCCAGCGCATCAGCAGGTTGGAACGGCGCGGGTCGCGCGCCGGGTTGGCCATGCCCAGCGCCCCGGCCAGCATCACCGCGACAACGGCCAGCATGTCGAGCGCCAGCAGGCCCAGGAGGAACATCTTCATGTCACTTATATAGACGCGACCGCCGCTTTGCCCACCATGCCGGTTGACTTCCCCGCCAATCCCACCTCACTTCCCGGCATGCGCTTCGCCCCCGTTCTCACCTTTCTGCTCGCTCTTAGCCTTGGTTCCGGCGCCCTGGCGCAGAGCCACTCGCCGGTGGCCGTGCCCGCCGCCCCGGCGCCAGCCAAGAGTTCTGCCCCCGCCATCATTCCCGGTTCGCCGCTGGCGGCGTTGACCAGCGCCGCGCCCGCCGCCACGGCGGATAATACCGGCGCCACGCCCTTCGGCACGGATACGCTGGGCTTCTCCATCGCCAGCGCGATCGGCAGCGAGGCCCAGCAGACCTTCGGCGACGTGGCCGGCGCGGTGCGCCGCTCCACCCGCTTCACCCCGGTGCTGCTCTGGCTGGAGAGCTTCGCCACCACGCCGCAGCGCCTCGCCAATGCCGGGGCCATCGGCCTTGGCCTGCTGTTCGCGCTGCTGCCCAGCTTGGCGCTGGAGGCGGCAATCCGCCTCTTCCTGCGCCGCCCCGCCGCGCTCTGCGCGCAATACGCCCAGCCCAGGACGGCGGAATTCCTGCCGGACCAGGACGAGCAGGGCTTGGCCGATGCCGAGGCCGGCGAGCTGGAAAAGCGCCCCAGCCGCGGTGTCTCGGCGCTGGCCTGGGTGCGGCGCCTGGCGTTTGCGCTGCTGCGCTTCATCCTGGCGCTGCTGCCGCTCGTCGGCTTCGCCGTGGCGCTGCAACTGCTCATTTCGGATGGCGTGCTGAACGGCCGCCCGGCGCATCTGGCCGTCACCGGCATCGGCAACATTTATCTGGCCTGCCGTCTGGCGCAGGAGGTTCTGCGCCTGCTCGTCGCCCCCTCCGTTCCTCCGCTGCGCCTCATCACTATGCCCGGCCTGCGAGCCCAGGCCATCATGCGCCGTGGTTTCCTGCTGCTGGCCACGGGGTTTGTGGGCTACAGCCTGATCGCGGTGGCGGAAATCCTCGGCCTGACGCAGGACGGCGCGGACGTGCTGGGGCGGCTCTTCGCCCTGGTTTTGCACCTCGAGGTCGCGGTCAGCATCTGGCAGAGCCGGCATCTGGTGGGGCGCTGGCTCGCCGGGCCGCCGGGGGCCGAGGGCGTGTTCGCCGGGATGCGCCAGCGCCTGGGCGGCATATGGCATTATTTGGCGCTGTTCTATGTGCTGGCGCTATGGGTCGCCCTGGCGGGCGGGGTGCAGAATGCCTTCATCGTATTGCTGCGCGCGGTGCTGGTGGTGGCGGCGGCGCTGCTGCTCGGGCGCCTTGCCTGGCTGGGCAGCGCGCTGCTGCTGGAGCGCGCCTTCCCCAACCCGGTCACCTCCCGCCATGTGCGGCATCCGTTGCTCGCCGCGCGGGTGCATGCCTATCACCCGCTGATCCGGGCGCTTATCCACGGTTTCATCGGCGTGCTGGCGCTGCTCTTCATTTTTCAGGGCTGGGGGATGAATCCGTTCGGCTATCTGCTGGCCGATCCGCTGAGCCGTAACCTGCTCGGCGCGCTGGTCTCCATCATCGTCACCATCGCCGTGTCGCTCACCCTGTGGGAGGCGGCCAACATCCTGCTGCATGGGCATGTCGAGCGCCTCCTCGCGCAGGACCGCACCCGCCAATCGGCCCGGCTGCGCACGCTCGCGCCGATGCTGCGTGCCACCATCGGCACCATCATCTTCCTGGTTGCCTTCTTCATCTGTCTGACCGAAATCGGCGTCAACGCCACCGGGCTGCTCGCAGTTTCGGGCGTCGCCGGCATCGCGGTGGGCTTCGGCAGCCAGAAGCTGGTGCAGGATGTCATCACCGGGCTGTTCCTGCTGCTGGAGGACGCCATGCAGGTGGGGGATAACGTCTCCCTCGGCGGCATGAGCGGCACGGTCGAGCGGCTCTCCATCCGCACCATCCGCCTGCGCGGCTCCGATGGCTCGGTGAACATCATCCCGTTCTCCTCCGTTACCACCGTCACCAACATGACGCGCGATTTCAGCTACGCGCAGATCTCCGTCACTGTTGGCTACCGCGAGGATATCGAGCGCGTTTTCACGGTGCTGCGGGACATTTCCAAGGCCATGCGCGCGGACAAGAAATGGGGCGCGATGATCCGCGACGACCTGCAGATCTTCGGGCTGGACGAGTTCGGCCAGCTCGGGCTGGTTATCACGGGGCAGATCCGCACCGGCCCGGGCCAGCACTGGGCCGTGCGGCGGGAGTTCTACGCCCGTGTGCTGAACCGCTTCGCCGAGGAGGGGATCGAGATCCCCTATAACCGCCAGGCGCTGCTGGGCCTGTCCTCGCAGCCGTAAGGCTATTCCGAGGCCACGTCGCGCAGGTCGCGGGCGATGCCGTCGAGGTCCGGCTGCGGCGTGTCCAGCCCTGCGATGATGAATTCCGGCTGGCCCTTGGCGTTGAACACATACACCGCCGCGGAGTGGGTGACGGAGTAGGTGGGCGTTTTGCTCACCGAGAACACCACGCGGTAGCGCCGCGCCAGGGCGTAGAGCTGGTCGGCAGTGCCGCGTAGGCCGGTCATATTGGCGCCGAACAGCGCCGTGTATTGCGCCAGCAGGGAAGGCGTGTCGCGGTCCGGGTCCACCGTCACGAACAAGACCCTCACCTTGGCCGCCGCCGCACCCATGCGGGTTTGGATGCGCTGGAGATTATACAGCGTCGCCGGGCAGACATCCGGGCAGTGGGTGTAGCCGAAATAGAGCAGCGTCACCGCGCCCCTGAAATCCGCCTCTGTCACGGTCTTGCCCGTGGCGGCGTCGGTCATGGTGAAGGCGAGGGGCGGTACCAGCCCGCGCACGCTCACATCCTGCGGCGAGAGGTCGTGATGGCACCCGGCCAGGGCCAGAAAGGGCAGGGCGAGAAACGCGCGGCGGTGCGGGTGTAGAGATTGTTTGGAAATTCGCTCTGGTGAGGCGCTTGGGGGTGATTTTCGAGCACCGGAGCGGAGCGTACTTGCAGTACGTGAGCACCGGAGCGCAGCAAATCGCCTCCAGGCGGCCGCCAGAGTAGGATTTACGAACAATCTCTCACTCCTCCTCGGCCTCCAGCCCCAGCAGGGTCTGTGCCGCTTGTCCCTCCACCATCTCCACCGTGCGCAGCACGCGGCTCACCGCCCTGGTGCGCACCCGAGCCTTCTCGATATTGTTGCTCATGGCGGAGGCGTTGGCGGCGAGCTTGGCCAGCACATCGTCCATCTTCACCATTTCCCCGCGCGTGGCGCCGAGCAGCTTGCCGATCTCCCCGGCCCGCTGTTCCAGGTCCAGCGTGATATGGCCGAGATGGATGGTCTGCAGCATGGCGGGCAGCAGCGTCGGGCCGAGGATGATCACCTTCTCCTTCGCCCGCACATCGTCGATCAGCCCGGGGATGCGCGCCACTTCGGCGAACAGCCCGTCGCTCGGCAGGTACATCACGCCGAAATCCACGGTCTCCGGCGGAGAGATGTATTTTTCGCGGATCTTCTTCGCCTCCAGCCGCACCCGCACGGCGATGCCCTCGCGCGCCGCGCGCTCGGCCTCGGCGTCCGCCGCCTCGGCTGCCAGCAACAGCCGCTCGTAATCCTCGGTCGGGAATTTGGAATCCACCGGCAGCCAGAGCTTCTCCCGCGCCGGCATGCGCAGCGCGAAATCCACACGCTCGCGCGTGCCGTCCTTCAGCGCGAAATTGCGCTCGAACGCGCCGGGGGGCAGCACCTGTTCCAGCATGGCGCCGAGCTGCGCCTCGCCCCAGCCGCCGCGGGTCTTCACGTTGGAGAAGATGCGCTTGAGGTCGCCAATCTGCGCCGCGGCGGACTGCACCTCGCCCATCGCCTGCTGCACTTGTGCAAACTGTTCAAGCACCCGGGCGAAGCTGGCGGTCATCTGCTGCTCCACCGCCTCGTGCAGCTTCTCGTTCACCGAGGTCTGGATGGTGGTCAGCCGCGTTTCCAGCAGCGCGATGGTCTTCTGCGCGTCCTCCGCTGCCTGGCGGCGCAGCCCATCCACGGTGCTGGCCACGTTCTGGGTAGCGGCGCCGATCTGCTCGAAAGCACGTGACAGCGCGTCGGTCGTTCCGGCCTGGATCGCGGCGGTCAGCCGCCCTTCCGTCGCGGCGAGGTAGGCGCGCGTCGTCTCCGCCTCTCCGCGGTTGCCGGCCAGCAGCTTGTCCAGCGCCAGCCCCAGGCGCTGGGGCGCGCTCAGCGCCGCCTGCCAGGCGAGGCCCGCGAAAACCGCGGCCAGTCCCGCCGCGAGCACCGCAAAAACCAAGAGCAACAGTTCATCGTTCATGCTAGCAAACTACTCAACAAAACCGAGTCGCAGGGAGGCGCACAATGGATTATCAATATTATGAGGATTTTCAGCCCGGCCAGGCCTTTGAAACCCAGCCCATACAGGTCACGGAGGCGGAGATCATCGATTTCGCGCAGAAATTCGATCCGCAGCCGATGCATACCGACCCGCAGGCCGCGCAGGCCATCACCGGCGGCCTCATCGCCAGCGGCTGGCATACCGCCAGCCTGACCATGCGGCTGACGCTCACCTCCGGCTTCTACAATCCCGCCCCCCGCACGCTGGGGCTCGGCTTTGAATTTCTGAAATGGCGTAAACCCGTACGCCCCGGCGATTCCCTGCGCCTGCGCCTCGAGGTGCTCGCCTGCCGGGACAGCGACACCCGCCACGGTTACGGAATCGTGACGAATAAATTTGTCACGATCAATCAACATGATGAGACCGTGCAGGAAATGAGCGCCTCTGTTATCGTTCCCAAACGCAATGAGTGAAAAAGGGCCTCCTCCATGAACAGCAGTGCCGTTACGATCATCGCCTTCTTCTTCATCGCCATCGGCGCCGCGACCGCCTATTTCCTCGATCAGCCGGTGATTGGCGGGGCGCTGATCCTCATCGGTGTCGTCCTCGGGCTCGCGCTGCGCACCTGCGCCGAATGGGAGCGCGCGGTGGTGCTGTTCCTCGGGCGTTTTGCCGGGGTGCGCGGACCGGGGC
This sequence comes from Acidocella sp., assembly GCF_052326845.1. Classification (GTDB taxonomy): domain Bacteria; phylum Pseudomonadota; class Alphaproteobacteria; order Acetobacterales; family Acetobacteraceae; genus Acidocella. The sequence continues at coordinate 10,545 of NZ_JBKQJR010000045.1, forward strand.
TGTATTTCCTCATTCCGGCCTTCGAGAACGTGTACACGGTGGTCGATACCCGGCGCCAATCCACCCGCATCTCGGCCGAGGACACGCTGACAGCGGACGCCGTTTCGGTGACCATGGACTCCATCATGTTCTGGCGCGTGCAGGACGTGAAGCGCGCCGCCACCGAACTCACCGATTACCGCAACATGATCGCCCAGGTGGCGCAGACATCCTTGCGTGAGGTCATCTCCGCCACCACGCTGAACGACATCCTCGCCAACCGCGAGGCGATGGACGAGAAACTGCAAGCCCTGATCCGCAAGAAATCGGAGGGCTGGGGAATTGGCGACATCGCCGTGGAGATCCGCGACGTGAAGATCCCGCCCGAGCTGAACGACGCGATGAGCCGCAACGCCCAGGCCGAGAAGGAGAAACAGGCGCGCGTGACGCTGGCCAGCGCCGAAGTCGCCATCGCGGAGCAGATCGCCAGTGCCTCGCACATCTACGCCAGCAACCCGGTGGCGCTGCAGATCAGGCAGATGGGCCTGATCTACGACATGAACAAGGATCGCGGCGTGACCATTCTGGTTCCCACCGGCATGGCTAACGCGCTCGGCGCTTCCATCGCGCTGAACGTCAACAACCCGGACGCGCCGCCTCCCGTGGTGGCGCCGTCCTTCACCCCGGCGGCGCCGGGCTCGGTGCCGAACGCCTGAGTTTTACGCGGCGGTGACGACGACGACATGCTCGCCGTCGGTCTCGCCCAGTGCCTGGTGCAGGGTGGCGATGGCGGCCAGCATGGCTTCGCCAGCACCGTCGGCCTCTTCCTCGGTGAAGTCCTCGTACAATTCGGCCAGCTCCTCCGCCTCGAAATTGTCGGGGTGGAGCGTCTCCTGATAGCGGTCCTTGTCGTCCTGGGTGAGGATGAAGACCAGCGTGTCGGTCGCCTCGGCGATATCGGCCAGGGTGGCATTCTCGCTGGTTTCCAGGTCTATGTCGTAGTCATCGGCCAGGATCGGCAGCAGCACCGCGAAGATGTCCGCATCGCCGTCATACTCCGCCACGGAGGTCCCGGTTTCGGCCAGGAAATTGGCGAGCGCCCGCGGGTCGCCATCCTGTGCGGCGGCGACGAGCCCGCCGAGATCGGCCCGGTTGAGGCGGGTGAAGGTAGCGTTGGCGGCCATGTGGAACTCCGGAAACTGGTTGCTGGCCCGCCAGATACCAGCGCCCCCGCCAACTGCCAACATGGCACCGCCCTCTTGGAGAGACGGCCCAGTTTTTATAGATTACCGGCCACAACCAAGAGGACCGCATGACTGAAGAAACACGCAATTTTGGCACCGAGGTTGGCCGTCTGCTCGACCTGGTGGTGCATTCGCTCTACTCGGACCGCGAGATCTTCCTGCGCGAGCTGGTCGCCAACGCGGCGGATGCCACGGATAAGCGCCGCTTCCTGGCCCTCTCGGACGAGGCGCTGGCCCTGCCGGAAAACCCGGCCATCCGCATCTCGGTGGACAAGCAGGCCCAGACCATCCGCATCGAGGACTCCGGCATCGGCATGACCAAGGAGGAGCTGGCGGACCATCTGGGCACCATCGCCCGCTCCGGCACCGCCGCCTTCACCAGCGCCCTGGCCGAGAAGAAGCCGGAGGACCGCCCCAGCCTGATCGGTCAGTTCGGCGTCGGCTTCTACTCCGCCTTCATGGTGGCGGATAAGGTGGAAGTGGTCTCCCGCAAGGCCGGGCATGATGAGGCCTGGGAATGGGCCTCCGACGGCAAGGGCCAGTACACGCTGAAATCCGCGACCCGCGAGGCGCCAGGCACCACCATCCTGCTGCACGTCAAGCCGGATGCCGAGGAATTCCTGGAGCCGCTGCGGATAAAAACCATCATCCGCAAATGGGCCGACCATATCGCCCTGCCGATCGAGCTTGAGGAGGACGGCAAGTTCGAGCCCGTGACGGAAGGCAAGGCGCTGTGGCGTCGGCCCAAGAGCGAGATCACGGCGGAGGAGTACGCCGATTTCTACCGCCACGTGGCGCACCAGTTCGACGAACCCTGGGCGACGATCCACTGGCGGGCGGAAGGCACGCTGGAATTCTCGGCGCTGCTGTTCATTCCGTCCTCCAAGCCGTTCATGCCGGTCGAGGACACGCGGGAGTCCAAGGTGCGGCTCCACGTGAAGCGGATGTTCATCACCGACCAGGCCGAGCTGCTGCCGCACTGGCTCTCCTTTGTCGCTGGCGTGGTGGATACCGAGGATTTGCCGCTGAACGTCAGCCGCGAGATCCTGCAATCCACCCCGGTGCTGGACAAGATCCGCAAGGCGCTGGCCAACCGCGTGCTCTCCGAGATGAAGGCCAAGGCCAAGGAGCCTGAGGCGTTCAAGACCTTCCTGGAGAATTTCGGCGGGGTGCTGAAGGAAGGCATCTACGAGGACACCGGCCACGCGGCGGATATCGCAGCACTGCTGCGCTTTGCTTCCACCAGGGAGGAGGCGACGACGCTGGACGAGTACATCGCCCGCATGCCGGAAGGGCAGGAGGCGATCTACTACCTCGCCGGAGATGCCGCGCATCTGAAGACCTCGCCGCAGCTCGAAGGCTTCGCCGCCAAGGGGTTTGAGGTGCTGCTGCTCCCCGACCCGATCGACGCGTTCTGGCCGGGCCGCCTCGGCACGTACAAGGAGAAGAAGCTCACCAGCGTGTCCCAGGCCGGGTCGCTCTTCGCTGCCGCCGAGGCAGGGGATGAGATCAAGGCCCTGTGCGAGAAGCTGGCCAAGGCGCTGGAGGGCAAGGTGTCGGGCGTTGTCGCCTCAACAAGGTTGCAGGACAGCCCCGCCATGCTGGTGGCAGCCGAGGGCGGGCCGGACCTTGCCATGCAGCGCCTGCTGCGCCGGGCCGGGCGGCCGGTGTTCGGCCTACCGCCGAAGCTGGAGATCAACCCCGGCCACAAGCTGGTGCAGGTGCTGGCCGGGCGGGAGGGCATCGCCACCGAGGCCGGTCTGCTGCTCGATCTGGCGAAACTTCAGGAAGGCGATCTGCCCGAGGATCCGTCGGCGTTTGTAAAGCAGGTGGCTGCTGCCATCGCCGGAGTGTAACAAAAAAGGGGGGCTTTTGGCCCCCCTTCCGTTGCCGTTCGCTCCCGGGGGTTAGCTCCCGAGGTTGATCTGGTGCTTGTTGGTGGCGGCACCGGTCACGGCACCGGCGGCACCGCCGACGAGGGCGCCGGTACCGGCGCCCATGCCCGTGACGGAGCCGATGATGGCGCCCGCACCCGCACCGATGGCGCCGCCGGAGAGGGCGCGCTCGCCAGCGGTGTTGCCGCAGGCGGCGAGGCCGAGAAGGGAGGAGGCCAGCGCCAAGCCGGCCAGGAATTTACGAGACATCTTTAATCTCCAGTAGGTTGTCCGCGGGGGGTGTCCCCTACCTGAGGCAGGAATTCAACCCACGTTCCCCGATGGCGCCAGGGAATGACGATTTCTTCATCCCACCGTTATTCGCCGACAAGCGGCTTCCCAAGGTTCAGGGTGTTGGAACTGATGGCCGCCCCGGCCACCGCGCCAACGCCGCCGCCGATGGCAGCGCCCGCGCCCGGGCCGATGCCCGTCACAGTACCGATAATGGCGCCGGCGCCCGCGCCGATGGCGCCGCCGGATAAGGCGCGGGCTCCAGGAGAGTAGCCGCAGCCGGCGAGGCCAAGGCACGCCACCATCAGGATTGCAGGCATGGGTTTGGCTTTCATGGCATCATACCTCGTCGTAGTTGAGATTCCCCTATGGACCAGGAATTGCGGCGATTGAATGGCATATTTCAGGCTTGCTCCACGGCGGCGCGGGCTGTAAGCCCAGCCCAGAAGGCGCGATGGGCGCTGCATCTCTTGGGATTTCGCGGCAAGGCCCGGCACGGCGGCGGGTCTGCCTCAGGAAGGGTTTTTGATGTTTTCCAAACTTCTCGGCTTGATGTCTGCCGACATGGCGATCGATCTCGGCACCGCGAACACGCTGGTTTACGTGAAGGGCCGTGGCATCGTGCTGGCGGAACCTTCCGTGGTGGCCATGCAGGAGATCAAGGGCCGCAAGCAGGTTCTCGCCGTGGGCGAGGATGCGAAGCTGATGCTCGGCCGCACCCCCGGTAATATCCAGGCCATCCGCCCGCTGCGCGACGGCGTGATCGCCGATTTCGAGGTGGCGGAGGAGATGATCAAGCACTTCATCCGCAAGGTGCATAACCGCCGCGGCTATGCCTCGCCGCTGATCATCATCTGCGTGCCTTCCGGCTCCACGGCCGTCGAGCGCCGCGCCATCCAGGAATCCGCCGAATCCGCCGGCGCCCGCCAGGTGCTGCTGATCGAGGAGCCGATGGCCGCCGCGATCGGCGCCAACCTGCCCGTCACCGAGCCCTCGGGCTCCATGATCGTCGATATCGGCGGCGGCACCACCGAGGTTGCGGTGATCTCGCTGGGCGGCATCGTCTATGCCCGTTCCGTGCGCGTGGGTGGCGACAAGATGGACGAGGGGATCATTTCCTACATCCGCCGCGCCTTCAACCTGCTGATCGGCGAAAGCTCGGCCGAGCGGATCAAGATGGATATCGGCGCCGCCTGGATGGACAGAAACGATGATGGTCCGTCCCGCTTCGTGAAGGGCCGCGACCTGATCAACGGCGTGCCGCGCGAAGTGACCGTGACGCAACGCCAGATCGCCGAGAGCCTGGCCGAACCGGTCGGGCAGATTGTCGAGGCGATCAAGGTGGCGCTGGAGAACTGCCCGCCGGAGCTGGCGGCGGATATCGTCGACAAGGGCATCATGCTCTCCGGCGGCGGCGCCCTGCTGCACCGGCTGGACGAGGTGCTGCGCGTTGCCACCGGCCTGCCGGTGATGGTGGCCGAGAACCCGCTGCAATGCGTGGCGCTGGGCACTGGCCGCGCGCTGGAGGAGCGCCACCTCCGCTCCGTCACCTCTTCAATGTATTAACCCCGGTTTGCCGGCTTGGGCGTGGCGCGCTAATTTGCCGCCATGCCGCTTCCTTTCCTGAAAATGCAGGGCGCGGGGAACGATTTCGTGGTGCTCGATGCCCGCACCACGAAGCTGAACCTCTCCGCCGCCGCCATCCGTCATATTGCCGACCGCCGCCGTGGCGTGGGCTGCGACCAGCTGGTCATTATCGAGCCCGACGAGGCCGGGGCGGACGCCTTCATGCGCATCCTGAACGCCGACGGCTCGGAGAGCGGCGCCTGCGGCAACGCCACGCGCTGTGTCGCCGCATTGTTGGCCGAGGAATCCGGCGCGCGCCGGGTGACGATCCGCACCATGTTCGGCCTGTTGGAAGCGGAAATTCTCGGCCCCGGGCTGGTCGAGGTGGATATGGGCACGCCGCTGCTGGAATGGGGGGACATCCCGCTTTCCGGCCCGGCGGACACGCTGCATTTGCAACTGGCGCTCGGCCCGGCCACCGACCCCGCCGCCTGCTCCATGGGCAACCCGCACGCCACCTTCTTCGTCGATGGCTTCGCGCATCTGCCGATCGAGCTGATCGGGCCGAAGCTGGAGACGCACCGGCTGTTCCCCGAGCGCGCCAATATCGGCTTCGCCCATGTCGAAAGCCCGAGCCGCATCCGCCTGCGGGTGTGGGAGCGAGGTGCTGGGCTGACGCTGGCCTGCGGCTCCGGCGCCTGCGCGGCGCTGGTGAACGCGAACCGGCGCGGGCTGACGGGCCGCCAGGCGACGGTAGTGATGGATGGCGGGGAGCTGCTGATCACCTGGGCTGGGAATGGGCATGTGCTGATGCGCGGCCCTGCTGAAACCGCCTTCGCGGGCGAATTGCCGGATCTGGTGTAACAAATGGCTGTTTCTTCTTTTTTCTCCCGGCTCAAATCCGGGCTGTCCCGCAGCGCCGCCAAGCTTACCGGAAACATCGCCGCCGTCTTCACCAAGCGCAAGCTGGATGACGAGGCGCTGGAGGAGCTGGAGGAGCAGCTGATCGCCGCCGATCTCGGCACCGCCGTGGCCGCGCGCGTCATCAAGAGTTTCCGCTCCACACGCTTCGGCAAGGAAGTCACCGCCGAGGAGATCCGCGAGACGCTGGGCGGCGAGATCGGCAAGATCCTCGCCCCGGTGGCCAAACCGCTGGAGATCGACCGGAGCCACAAGCCTTACGTCATCCTGATGACCGGCGTGAACGGCGCGGGCAAGACCACGACCATCGGCAAGCTCGCGTCGCGCTACAAGCAGGCGGGGCTCACTTGCGTGCTCGCGGCTGGCGACACCTTCCGCGCGGCGGCGGTGGAGCAATTGCAGGTCTGGGGCGCGCGCTCCGGCGTGGAGGTGGTGACGGCGCCCGCCAATACCGACCCGGCCTCGCTGGCGCATGACGCGCTCTCCCGCGCGCAGAAGATCGGCGCGGACGTGCTGCTCATCGACACCGCCGGCCGCCTGCACAACAAGACAGCGCTGATGGAGGAGTTGCGCAAGATCATCCGCGTGATCCGTAAGCTCGACCCCACCGCCCCGCACGCCACGCTGCTGACGCTGGACGCCACCACCGGCCAGAACGCGGTGACTCAGGTGGGCATTTTCAAGGACATGGTGGATCTCAGCGGGCTGATCGTGACCAAGCTGGACGGCTCGGCGCGCGGCGGCATCGTGGTTGCGCTGGCGGAGAAATACGGCCTGCCGATCCATGCCGTGGGCACGGGCGAGCAGATCGACGATCTGCGCGAGTTTGATGCGGACGAGTTCGGCAAGGCGCTGGTGGGCGAGGCTTAAGAGGCTTCCCTCGTTAGCAAAGCCCGCATCAGCGTCTCGAACTCCGCCACGCTCAGCGTCTCTGCCCGGCGTTGTGGGTCGATCCCCGCCGCCTCCAGCAACTCCACCCCGCCCAGGCTCTTCAACGCCCCGCGCAGCATCTTGCGCCGCTGCCCGAAGGCGGCCGCGGTCAGCCGCTCCATGGCGCGCAGCTCCTGGCGCGAGGGCTGCTCGGGCTTGGGCACCAGCCGCACCAGGGCCGACTCCACCTTGGGCGGCGGCGCGAAAGCCCCGGCCGGGATGTGCATCTGCATCGTCACGTCGCACAGCCACTGGCTGAGCACGGAAATCCGCCCATAGGCGCTGGTATCAGGTGCGGCGCAGACGCGCTCCGCCACCTCCAGCTGGAACATCAGCGTCATCGACTGGAATTGCGCCGCCTGTTGCAGCCAGCGCACGAGCAGCAGCGTGCCAATATTGTAGGGCAGGTTGGCGACGATGGCGCGCGGCGCCGGCACCAGCGCGGGGATGTCCGCCTTCATTGCGTCGGCATGGATGATCGTGAGCCGATCCGTCAGTCCCGCCAGCGCCGTGATCGCCGCTACGGCGCGCGGGTCGTACTCAATGGCCGTGACATGCGCCGCCTTGGTGTCCAGCAGCGCGCGGGTTAGCCCGCCCGGGCCGGGGCCGACTTCCACCGCGTTCACGCCTGCAAGGTCCCCCGCCGCGGCGGCGATGCGCGCCAGCAGATCCGGGTCCAGCAGGAAGTGCTGGCCGAGCGATTTGTCGGCCCGGAGGTCGAAGTGTTTGATAATCTCCCGCAACGGCGGCGGAGGTGCAGAAAAAACCGGCATGGCGCTTGTTAGCCCATGCCGCGCCATGGCAACAGTGAGGGCGTGAGCGACCGTTCCGCAACCTTATCGCTTTTGCAGGCGCCAAAGCTGCTACGCGCTCTGGTGCGGGCGGACGAAGTCTGGCTGGCGCTGCTGGCCACGGTGGTTGGCATATGCGGCGGGTTCGGCGTCGTGCTGATCAACTCTATCACTTTGCTCATGCACACGGTGCTGTTTCATCTGGCGCCGGGGCAGGGGCTCTCGGAGTCCAAGAGCCTGGACCCGGGGCGCGCTTTGCTCGTGCCGTCGCTGGGCGGGCTGGTGCTGGGGCTGACCATGGCTCTGCTGGCGCGGCTGCGGTCGCACAACCTCATCGACCCGATCGAGGCCAACGCCCTCTATGGCGGGCGCATGTCGCTCAGGGACTCGCTCATCGTCGCGGCGCAGACGGCCTGGTCCAACGGCGTTGGCGCGTCCGTCGGCATGGAGGCGGGCTACGCCCAGCTCGGTTCGGGCATTGCCTCCTGGGCCGGGCAGATTTTCCGGCTACGGCGCAACGATCTGCGCGTGCTGGTGGGCTGCGGCGCGGCTGCGGCCATCGGCGGCGCCTTCAACGCCCCGCTCTGCGGCGCGTTTTACGGCATCGAGCTGGTCATCGGCATCTACTCCATCGCCACCTTGCCCTTCGTCGTGCTCGCAGCACTTGCAGGCACGCTCACCGTGCAGATCCTGGGCTTTGCCTCGCCGCCGCTCAACGTGGTGCTGCCGCTGAACGTGCCGCATGACGAATACGGCATCGTGCTGATCGAGGGGGTTGCCTGCGGCATCGCCGGCATTGCCATCATGCGCGGGGTCACGCTGGTGGAGACGGCTTTCCGCCGCTCGCGCATCCCGCTTTGGGCGCGGCCGCTGCTGGGGGGGCTGGTGGTGGGGCTACTTGGCATCATCACGCCCAAGGCCATGTCCTCCGGCCATTCGGCCCTGCATGCTTATATAGATGTCAGCTTCCCCTTCTTCGTTGTATTCGGGGTGCTGATTGCCAAGGCGGTTGCCTCCGCTTTCTCCATCGGTGCTGGATTCCGCGGCGGCCTGTTCTTCGCCTCGCTGTTCCTGGGCGCGCTGTTCGGCAAGGTGTTCGCCGGTATTTGCGGCGTCCTGCCCTTCGTGAGCTACATGCCCGCCGGCTTCTACGCCGTGGTGGGCATGAGCGGACTGGCCACCGCCATCGTCGGCGGGCCGCTGACAATGACCTTCCTGGCGCTGGAGAGCACGCAGAACTTCGCCGTGACCATGGCGGTGCTGGCGGCCTCCATCGCCGCCACCATCACCGTGCGCCGGCTGTTCGGCTACTCCTTCGCCACCTGGCGCTTCCATCTGCGCGGCGAGAACATCCGCTCGGCCGTGGATGTCGGCTGGATCCACAGCCTCACTGTCGGGCGGATGATGCGGCCCACCACCGTCTCGGTGCAGGCGCGGATGAGCCTGGCCGCCTTCCGGCAGGACGTGCCGCTGGGCGCCACTCCGCGCGCGGTGGTCACGGATGAGGCTGGCCGCTATATGGGCATCGCCTACCCTGCCGAAGCCGCCGCGATGACTGGGGAAAGTCTGACCGTGGGGGCTATCTTGCACCTCCAGACGCATTTCCTGCTGCCGGGGATGAACGTGAAGGAGGCCCTGGCCGCATTCGAGGCGGCGGAAGCCGACGCGCTGGCCGTGGTGGACGGACCCGAAACCCGCCAGATTCTCGGTCTGCTGACCGAGCAATACGCCCTGCGCCGCTATAGTGAAGAATTGGACAGGCGGCGCAAGGAGATGTCCGGCGAGTAATGGCAAGGCAACCCTTGGTCCAGATAAGGCACAAGTGAAACTGGTCGCGCATCATTGCGGAATGGTACCGATATCGTACTGATTTCGGTAGATGTATCACATATGCTGGTGATTTTGACGATTAGGCGGTCATAAAGGTCAGGACACAAGGCTATATGTGCCGGTTTTATTGTCTTTTTTGAGAATCTAAGCCCATACTGTTAGTCATTTTAAATTAAAGCTAAATTAAAAGACTAAAAATAATAATCAAATCTAATAAATAAACAATCAAGGTAAATTATCCTAGTTTGGATTATTTATGAATTATTTTGATTGTCTGTTGTATAATATGACGAAAATTCAATAATTCTAGGATCTGTTTTTTATTGTGTTTGCTGCACTGCGCAAGATAAACCAACCGTCAGGGCTGCTAACTAACGGGGAACTCTCATGACGGCTGGAGCTACGCTTACGATTGGTGGTGCGTTCAATTCCCACTCTGGAATTGTTTCTATACCTTCGAGCTTTCCGGGTAATACCTCGACCACGGGGTCGCTCAATCATCTCCTAGAGAATTACCTGGTCTCCCTGAGCGACTCAATTCAGGGGGGCACCTATTCCTTCGAGAATAACGACATTGCTGGCGGTCGCGACTTCAAGAAGACTGAGAGGCATGCTTCCGGTGAGCATAACGACCATGCTGACGGTCGCGACTTCAAGAAGACTGAGAAGCATGCTTCCGGCTCCTTCGAGGAGCTCACGAATACCAACAGCAACGGCAAAGTTACCGGCAGCAGCGTGAGCGGCGCCTACAAGGTCTCCACCGGCGTTACCGACCTTGTGGTGCAAGCTCCCGGCGACGTGACCCTCACGGGTAACGGCACCACCAAGTTCGCTCTGTTCGGTGCCGACAGCAATGTCACCTACAACCAGACCGGTGGCGGTTCATCCTCCATCTTTGCCGCGGGTGGCCGCGACTCCATCTACGTGTCCGCCGCGAACGTCAACGACACAGTGTACAGCGCGGGCAAGGACACCGTCACCTTCAACGGTGTCGGCGGTAAGGAACTCGTCAATGCCGAAGGTAACGCCACCACCACGGTGTTCATCGGCGGTTCCGACAATGCGACCGTGACGGCCAGCGACAATGCGAAAGTCGGCGTGCATTTCATTCAGGGTTCGAGTACCCTGGACTTCATCAACAACTCCACCCAGGCTCAGACGGTCTTCTCCGCCGCATATGGCGTCAACTCCGTCACCGTGAACGCGGGCGCCGGCGGTGGCTTGTATGTTGGCGGCCGCGCCGGCAACAACTCGCTGGTTGGCGGCACCGGCGCGGTTACGCTGCAGGGCGGCGGCACGGGTGACATCCTGATCGGCAATGGCGCGTCGAACAACCTGATCGGCGGCACTGGCATCGAAACGCTGATCGGCGCCAATGGCTCCGGCAACAACGTGTTCCAGATCGGCCTTGACTCTGTCGGTGTCGGCCACGTCACGACCTCCGGAATCGCTTCCACCAACGGTTCCGGCCTGCAGTCCTTCATCATCGGCAACACCCTTGGTGAGACTCTCACGGGCTCAACCGTTGCCGGGTCGACCAACCTGTACGACATCGCCGGCAGCTTCACCACGGGCGGCAGCACGCTGACCATCACCAATTTCGGCGCCGCCAACAGCGTAATCTTCCTGGTCGATTCGACCCTGAAGGCCGCGAGCGATAAGTCGATCTACAGCATCCAAGCAGCGGGTGGCGTTGGCGGAGGCACGGATGTCTACCTCAACGACGGGACGACGATCCTGCTCAAGGGCGTTAAGGTCTCTGACGTCTTCTCCACCACCCTGCCCGGCGGCATTACGGCTATCGGTCACACCTAAGGCATCTGGCTCAGAAAAACCCGCCTTGCGTGCGCATGGCGGGTTTTTTGTGTGCGCCCAGCATGGGCGCATTCTTGTGGGTGGAAGTCCCATCGTAAGCTGGTCACAGCGAGCGAAGTGAAGCGCAACTGCGGAAGGGTGACCGACCGTGGGGAGGAAGCGTGGAT
>NZ_JBKQJR010000046.1:0-6362 GCF_052326845.1 Acidocella sp.
CCTGCAACGAAGCCGCGTGTCCTACCGGCAGCAGCATCTTCTGGCGATCGAGGGGCTCTATCCGCCCGAAATCGGCCATTTGCTCGATCTTGCCGAGAGTTACGTGCTGCTCAACCGCTCCGGTAAGACTCAGCGCGACCTGTTGCGCGGGCGTACGCTGATCAACCTGTTTTTCGAGGACTCCACCCGCACGCGCACCAGCTTCGAGCTGGCAGGCCGGCGCTTGGGCGCGGATGTGGTGAACATGTCCGTCGCCACCTCGTCCGTCACCAAGGGCGAGACCCTGCTGGACACGGCAGCCACACTGAACGCCATGAACTGCGACCTGCTGGTAATACGGCACAACCGCTCCGGCGCGCCGCATCTGCTGGCCCAGAAGGTCAGCGCCGCCGTCATCAACGCGGGAGACGGCACGCATGAGCACCCCACCCAGGCGCTGCTCGATGCCCTGACCATCCGCCGCAACAAGGGGCGCATTTCCGGCCTCACCGTGGCCATCTGCGGCGATATCGCGCATTCCCGCGTCGCCCGCTCCAACATCCTGCTGCTGACCATGATGGGCAATTTCGTGCGCCTCATCGGCCCGCCCACGCTCATCCCCGGCGGCATCGCCACCTCGGGCGTGACGGTGTTCCACGACATGGAGGAAGGCCTCCAGGGCGCGGATATCGTGATGATGCTGCGCTTGCAGAAGGAGCGCATGACCGGCGGCATGGTGCCCTCGTCCCGCGAATTTTTCGCCTATTACGGGCTGGACCGGAAGAAGCTGGCCTATGCCAAGCCCGATGCGCTGGTCATGCATCCCGGGCCGATGAACCGCGGCGTCGAGATCGACAGCGACATTGCCGACGATGCCACCTGCTCGCGGATCCAGGAGCAGGTGGAAATGGGCGTCGCCGTGCGCATGGCGGTGCTCGACACGCTGGCGCGAGGATAAAGCCATGGCCACATTATTCAGCAAAATCCAATATTTGGACGAATCCGCCCAGGCGTTGGTCGAGGGCGAAGTGCTGGTCCAGGGCGGCGTCATCGCCGATTTCGGGCAGAATCTCGGCCGGCCGGATGGTGCCACCATCATCGAGGCTGAGGGCGCGATTCTCGCCCCTGGCCTGGTGGATCTGCGTGCCTCGCTCGGCGAGCCGGGCTTCGAGTACCGCGAGACCATCGCCAGCGCGGCCGTCGCCGCTGCCGCCGGGGGCATCACCAGCATCGCCGTGCTGCCGGAGAGCGCCCCGCCCATCGACGATCCGGCCCTGGTGCATCTCATCATCTCCCGTGGCGTGGAGACGGGCTCCGTCTCCCTGCTGCCCTATGCCGCCGCCACGCGCGGGCTGAAGGGCGAGGAACTGGCCGAATACGGGCTGCTGCGCGACGCCGGGGCCATCGCCTTCACCGATGGCGGCAAGACCATCGCCTCCTCGCGCCTGATGCGCCTCGCCCTCGCCTATGCCTCGGGCTTTGGCATGCGCATCGTGCAGCATTCCGAAGATTACGAACTGGCCCGTGGCGGTGCCGCCACCGCCGGGGCGCGGGCCACTTGGATGGGCCTGCCCGGCATTCCCGCCGCCGCCGAGGCGATCTGCGTGGCGCGGGACATCCGTCTGGCCGAACTCACCGGCGGTGCGGTGCATTTCGCTCACATCACCACCGGCGAGGCACTGGACCTGATCCGCATCGCCAAGGACAAGGGGCTGAAGGTGACCTGCGACACCGCGCCCCCGTATTTCGACCTGAACGAGACCGCGATCGGCGATTACCGCACCTATAACAAGCTCTCCCCGCCGCTGCGGGCTGAATCCGACCGCCTCGCCGTGGTGGCGGCGCTGGCCGACGGCACCATCGACGCCATTGCCTCCGACCACCAGCCGCGCGACGCGGATGACAAGCGCCTGCCCTTCGCCGATGCCGCCCCGGGCGGGGCTGGCCTCGCCACACTGCTCGGCGTGACCCTGGCGCAGGTGCAGGCCGGGCATCTTACCCTGCCCCAGGCCCTGGCGCTGCTGACGAAGAAGCCCGCCGCGTGGCTGGGCATCGAGGCTGGCATCATCGCCCGTGGCCGCCCAGCCGACCTGGTACTGTTCCACCCCGAGCGCTCCTGGCAGGTGCAGGCGGGCAAGCTTCCCGGCAAGGCGCAGAACACGCCATTCGACGGCCGCGCCCTGGAAGGCGTGGTGCTCGGCACCTGGAAAACCGGAAAGCGGGTATTCGGATGATCACAACCTATATTCTCATCGCCGTCTTTGCCTATCTTCTGGGCTCCATTCCGTTCGGCCTGCTGCTCACCCGCGCCGCCGGGCTGGGCGATATCCGGGCCATCGGCTCGGGCAATATCGGCGCCACCAACGTGCTGCGCACCGGCAACAAGGCCCTGGCCGCCGCCACGCTGCTGCTGGACGCGCTGAAGGGCACGCTCGCGGTGGTGTGGATCAGCGCCTACGGCCATCACGGCGTGTTCCTGGCCGCACTCTGCGTGTTCCTCGGCCACCTGTATCCCGTCTGGCTGAAGTTCAAAGGCGGCAAGGGCGTCGCCACCGGGTTTGGCGTGTTCTACGGGGTGTGCTGGCCGCTGGGGCTGATCTGCTGCGCCGCCTGGCTGCTCACCGCCCTCACGCTGCGCTATTCCTCGCTGGCAGCGCTTGTGGCCTATGCCGTGGCGCCCATCGCCGCGTGGTATCTCGCCTCGCCCAAGGCGGCCCTGCTGGCCCTGATCATCGCGGCGCTGGTGTACTGGAAGCATCGCGCCAACATATCCCGCCTGCTGGCCGGCACCGAGCCCAGCATCGGCAAGAAGGCCGCCGTCTGAGGTGAAGAACATTCTCGAGCGCCTGCGCCTGGTACGGACCGAGAGTGTCGGCCCGGTCACTTACCGCAGGCTGCTCTCGCGCTTCGCCACTCCCGCCGAGGCGCTGGACGCGCTCCCCGCTTTGGCACGTTCCGGTGGGCGCGCCACCACGCCGCGCATTCCGCCGCTGGCTGAGGTGGAGCGCGAATGCGCGGCGCTCACCCGCATGGGCGGGCGGTTCCTGTTTCTCGATACGCCGGGCTACCCGGAATTCCTGGCCCAGCTGCCTGACGCCCCGCCCGCCATCGCCGTGCTGGGCGACGCTACTCTGCTCTCGGGGCGGTCAGTTGGCATTGTCGGCGCGCGCAACGCCTCGGCCAATGGCATGCGCTTCGCCGAACATCTCGGCGCGGAGCTGGCCGAGCGCCTCGTGGTGGTCTCGGGCCTCGCCCGCGGGATCGACGCCGCAGCCCATACCGGCGCGCTGCGGGCGGGCAAGACCGTGGCGGTGATCGCCGGAGGGCTCGATGTCCCCTACCCGCCGGAGAACGCCGATCTGCAAAAGCGAATCGCCGAGCGCGGCGCCGTGGTGGCCGAGGCGCCGCTTGGCACCGCGCCGCAGGGGCGGCATTTCCCCAAGCGCAACCGCATCATCGCCGGGCTGGCGCTGGGGCTGGTGGTCATCGAGGCCGCCGCCCGCTCCGGCTCGCTGCTCACCGCGCGCCTCGCCAACGATGCCGGGCGGGAGCTGTTCGGCGTGCCCGGCTCGCCGCTCGACCCTCGCTCCAAGGGCGCCAACGACCTCATCCGCCAGGGGGCGCATCTGGTGGATTGCGCGGAGGATGTGTTCGCCAACCTCCCGGACCACCCGGCCCGCCAGGGGCTGGGGCGAGACCTGCTGTTCACGCACGGCCAGCCCGGTTTCGCCGAGCCGCCCCCGGCCTTGGAAGGCGAAAACAGCGAAGCCGAGCTCGCCCGCGCCCGGCGCGAGATACTACCTCTGATCGGTCCGGAGCCGGTAAGTGTTGACGAGATCGCGCGGCGCTGCCAGTTGTCGGGCGGCGCCATAGCGGCAGCCCTGCTGGAATTGGAACTCGCCGGGCGAGTGGAAACGCTCACCGGCAACAGGGTGGTCCGGCCCGAAGACCTATGAATGGAACGGCCCTTGACTGATATCGTCGTCGTCGAATCCCCCGCCAAAGCCAAGACTATCAACAAATATCTGGGCGACGGCTACAAGGTGGTCGCCTCGTTCGGCCATGTGCGCGACCTGCCGCCCAAGGACGGCTCGGTCCGCCCGGACGAGGATTTCGCCATGGACTGGATGGCCGATGACCGCGGCACCAAGCAGATCGGCGAGATCGCGAAAGCGCTGAAGGGCGCCAAGACCCTGTATCTCGCCACTGACCCGGATCGCGAGGGCGAGGCTATCTCCTGGCATGTGCGCGCCATGCTGGAGGACAAGCACGCGCTCAAGGGTGTTGACGTGCAGCGCGTCACCTTCAACGAGATCACCAAATCCGCCGTGACGGCGGCGATGGCGCAGCCGCGCAAGCTGGATATGCCGCTCATCGAGGCGTACCTCGCCCGCCGGGCGCTGGACTACCTGGTCGGCTTCACCCTCTCGCCGGTGCTGTGGCGCAAGCTGCCGGGCAGCCGCTCGGCCGGGCGCGTGCAGTCGGTGGCGCTGCGGCTGGTGTGCGAGCGCGAGGCCGAGATCGAGGTCTTCAAGGCCCGCGAGTACTGGACGGTGGAAGCGGCGATGCTCACCCCCACCGGCGCGCCATACCCCGCGCGGCTTACGTATTACCAGGGCAAGAAGCTCGAACAGTTCGACCTCAACAATGAGGCCGCCGCCCGCGCCGCCGAGGCCGCGGTGCGCGCCGGTAATTTCAGCGTCAGCAGCGTCGAGAAGAAGCGCACCAGGCGCAACCCGCCGCCGCCTTTCATCACCTCTACCTTGCAGCAGGAGGCCAGCCGCAAGCTCGGTCTTTCCTCGCAGCAGACCATGCGCCTCGCCCAGCAGCTCTACGAGGGCGTGGACATCAACGGCGATACGGTGGGCCTGATCACCTATATGCGAACCGACGGCGTGCAGCTGGCCAAGGAGGCGGTCACCGCCATCCGCACCCAGATCAAGGCCGAGTTCGGCGACAGCTACCTGCCCGGCGCCCCGCGCGAGTACCAGAGCAAGGCCAAGAACGCGCAGGAAGCGCATGAGGCCATCCGCCCGACCGATATTTCCCTCGCCCCGGCCAAGGTCGCCCGCATGCTCAACCCCGAGCAGGCGAAGCTCTACGAGCTGATCTACAAGCGGGCCATGGCCTGCCAGATGTCTGCCGCCGAGCTGGACCAGACCGCCGTGGACCTTACCGACGGCCAGGGCCAGACCCTGCGCGCCACCGGCTCCGTGCTGGCCTTCGACGGCTTCCTGAAGCTCTACCACGAGGACCAGGACGACGCCTCGGATGACGAGGATACCCGCATCCTGCCGCCGATCGCCAAGGGCGACCCGGCCAAGACGCGCGATGTGACCGCCAGCCAGCATTTCACCCAGCCGCCGCCGCGCTATTCCGAGGCCTCGCTGGTAAAGAAGATGGAAGAGCTTGGCATTGGCCGGCCCTCCACCTACGCCTCCATCCTCACAGTGCTGCGCGACCGCAATTACGTGCGCCTCGAAGCCCGCCGCTTCATCCCCGAGGACCGGGGCCGGCTGGTCACCGCCTTCCTCACCAGCTTCTTCGCGCGCTATGTCGATACCGGCTTCACCGCGAACCTGGAGGAGCAGCTCGACGAGGTCGCCGAAGGCAACGCCAATTGGCGCGCCGTGCTGCGCGCCTTCTGGGACGATTTCTCCGCCGCCGTGGCACAGACCAAGGAGCTGAAGATCTCCGACGTCATCGACGCGCTGGACGCCGATCTCGGCCCGCATTTCTTCCCTGCGCGGGAGGACGGTTCGGACCCGCGCGTCTGCACCTCCTGCGGCACGGGCCGGCTGGGGCTGAAGCTCGGGCGCTTCGGCAGCTTCATCGGCTGCTCCAACTACCCCACCTGCCAGTACACCCGGAAGCTCGCGGTGGATGGCGGCGACAACCCGGATGACAGCCTGAAGGACGGGATGCGCCTGCTCGGCCAGCACCCGGAAACCGGCGAGGACATCACGCTCCGCCGCGGGCCTTATGGCCTGTATGTGCAGCAGGGCGAGCCGGACCCGGAGGACAAGAAGGCCAAGCCCAAGCGTGCCTCGCTGGCACGCGGCATGGAAGGCGCCACGTTGACGCTGGAACAGGCCCTGGGGCTGCTCTCGCTGCCCCGCCTGGTCGGCATACACCCCGAGACGGGACAGAAGATCGAGGCCAATATCGGCCGCTTCGGCCCCTATGTGAAAATGGGCGCGATTTTCGCCTCGCTCGACCGCGACGACGACGTGCTGCATCTCGGCTTCAACCGCGCCATGGATTTGATCGCGAAAAAGCAGGATTCGATCCGCGATCTCGGCCGCCACCCCAAGGACGGTGCTGCCGTGGTGGCGCGCAAAGGCCGCTTCGGCCCCTATGCGCAATGGGGCAATATGGTCGCC